>NZ_QGNK01000017.1:0-112088 GCF_003336925.1 Rhodococcus sp. Eu-32
GAGCTACAAGACCGAGCTGATCCGCCGGCGTGGACCGTGGCGAACGGTCGACGACGTCGAGTTCGCGACGCTCGAATACGTGTGGTGGTACAACCATCAGCGTCTGCACGAAGCGCTCGGTTACATGCCCCCGGCTGAATACGAGACCACCCTGATCGACATCTCACAACCCAGCGAGTCGGCCACCCCGGCCCTCGTAACCGCATAGGAACAAAACCTGGGGTACTTCACATCGCTCTCTGGCTCGCAATCACCACAGCAATCGGACTGACCTACACCACCCACACACCGAACCCAGGCGTTGCATACCCCCCGCCAGTGGGCGAGCCGATCACCTTCTACCTGTTCCTCGGAAACGTCGCCGTCGCAGTCGCCGGCATCCTCGCCCTTCTCGCGATCGTCATCGCACCCCACGTCACAAGCAACAACGCACGCTGACCACCACCTACGCACAGCCGGGGGAGCCAATGAACCTGACAACACTGAACCGCCAACACGCACACCACCTCGCAGAAATGCAGCGCGACTACACCGAAGAACGCGCAGACAATTACAGAGCATCCGCACTCGAGCTATACCAACACAAACAAGCCATCACCCGAATCTGCGTGACAGTCCTCGGGACACTCATCCTCCTCGGCGCGCTGACCCTGACGTTCATCACCAGCCTCGACCAGTCCACAGCCTTCGCAATCTGGCTAGGCATGCTCGCCACCCTCGCGCTCATCCTCGGAATGGGCGCTGCCACTTTCCGGGCCAGCGCCGCCATCGAGACCCAAATCCTCTCCGAGATCAATACAGCACGCACCCAACACGCCCACCGCCGATACGGTCACGACTGAACCATCAACACCGCAACAAAGGGGGGATCGAACACATGCTTTTCATCATCGCGTTCGCAGCAATCGCAGCCGGTGCTCTCACCATGACGGCCGGCCAGATGAAGCGGAAAGCGAGGGCCTACGGCCTGCTGCTCGTGCTCGCAGGCTTCGTCGTCAGTCTCGTCGCGGCGTGGATGCAGCTAGACGATGCACACAACCTCACGCACTGGGTCTTTCGCATCATCCTGACAGCCCTCGCCGCGCCCGTGCTGTGGGTGGGGCTGCTCCAGGTCCGCGCGATCTTCGCCGAACCCGACACCGCAACAAACAACAACTAGAACACCAGCGCTACCGCGACGCCGAGCGCGGTCACCCTCCGTCGCTCCCGCACAATAACTTTCACAGCCGTACCCCACACCGCGCCGCCGTCGAGCACTCTGCTCACGGCGGCGCCGGCGTCCCACCGGGACTGACCCCAGTTCGCAGACAGGCCCTGACGGGCCACACGCGCCCCTACGGGCCGCCCCGAATCGAACTCCGCTGCGCTCCGCTCTCAAAAGCGTCGAAAAGAATCAATTTCTTTTGACGTAGGTGGCTTCTGGCGAGCTTGCATCACCCGGGCCCGGCTTACCAACCCCTGACTCCGCTGCGCTCCGGCCCTTCGGGCTCCGAAAACTTTTCAAAACGCCTGCGGCTGAAAACTTTTACGTCCCAGGGGCCGGACGCCGTTCCCGTGCGCTGCTATCTCTCCCCAGCCACCACGGCAAAAGAAATTGGCAGGGCGAAGGTCCGGCCACCGGCTCCCGACGAGAGGTCACCCTATGCGCGCACAACACCCCACCACCGCCGACGAAATCGACATCATCATCCACCGGCAGGGCAAGCCCAAGCGCCGCCGCGAAGTCAAACGCGCCAGCGCCCGCCGCGACCGCCGCACCGCACGCCGCGAACTCCGCACCTAACCGAAAACCACAGCCTCACAACCCGATTCAACCAACACCGAAAGGCACGACAATCATGACGCAACACCGCATTTCCCTCGCCACCGCCGCCGACACCCTCGCCGCGATCCCCGCAATCCTCGGATTCACCCCCGAAAACTCGGTCATCACGATCGCCGTCGCCGCCGACGACCAAGGCCGCCACACCATCGCCGCCACCGCCCGCCTCGACGCCCGCGACGCCGAACCCGGAGCCGGACAAGTCGCAGCCGCACTCGCCCGCCAAACCGTCGACGGCCACCCCGTCACCGGCGCCATGCTCATCGCCGTCGCAGACATCACCGACACCGCCGCCGCCCTCGCAGGACTCGACGCCCACCGCGCCGAACTCACCGCCCGAGGCATCGACGTCGCCCGCGCCCTGCACACCTACACCCTCACCACAGGAGCCGCCTACACCGACCTCGACACCGGGCGCGACGGCATCATCGGGGACACCGCCACCAGCGACCTCGCGATCGCCCAGTCGATCGAGGGACGCACCATCGTGGGACGTCGCGCCGACATCGCAGCCCGATTCGCCCCCGCCGACGCCGCGATCCCCGAATCCGTCGCGCTCGCCGCAGCCGCCACGATGGGCGACGACTTCCTCCCCGTCACGTTCGACGAGCTCGCCGCCGTCATCCACGCCCGCGAGATTCCCAGCCGCGACCTCACCGCGCGCGTCGGTCTCGCA
This sequence comes from Rhodococcus sp. Eu-32, assembly GCF_003336925.1. Taxonomy (NCBI): domain Bacteria; kingdom Bacillati; phylum Actinomycetota; class Actinomycetes; order Mycobacteriales; family Nocardiaceae; genus Rhodococcus; species Rhodococcus sp. Eu-32. The sequence goes on from NZ_QGNK01000017.1 coordinate 2,499, forward strand.
TTCGCCACCGGCCACCTCGAAGTCCGCGACGCATTCCTCGCCATGGCCGTCCACGGCCACTCCGACGCCGCCGACGTCTTCACCTACATCGCCGCCCGGCTGTCAGGGCAGGCCCGAATGCAGGCCCTCAGCATTGCCGCATACTTCCTGTACTGCACCGGCGACGGTGCAGCAGTGAACGCCGCGATCGAGGAAGTCGAAACCGTCGCCCAGGATCACAGCCTGCCGGTGCCCAGCTTCACCCAGCTCTTGACCAGGGCAATCGGCGCCGGAATGCCGCCCCGCGACGTCGCGACCATCGCCGACGCCATCACCCCCGCCTACGTCGCCGAACACATCGGACGCGTCCAGAGCTACCGCTGACACCAGCCCGGGCGCGGCCCCTCACTACGAGGTGGCCGCGCCCGGCAGCCGGGTCGCGGCGCGGTGGCCGGTGCTTCGGGCATCGAGCCCTCACACCGACATCGCCACCGGAATGCCAGGCGCTTCCGATTGGCGGCCGCCGGACAGGCACTACCTCAGCTCACCGAGAACTGCGCTCAGACAGGAAAACCCGACCCCCGCCACGACACATCGACGTCGGCCGCCGGCGGACGGGTTTCGTCGACCGGGATCCCCGCAACGATCGCGTCCAGCGCCAGATCCGACGGCGGCGCCTCGGCATTGACCACCGCTCTCGACAACACGTGCTCGACGTTCGATCGCTCCATACCCGGCACACTACCGGCCCACCCACACCCGGACCCGGACCATGAATCCGCTTCAACGTCGAGCTCCGCTGCACTGTCGAGCTCCGCTGCACTGTCGAGCTCCGCTGCGCTCCGCCACACACGACAGAGAAAATTCGTTCTTGCGACCATCTGGCTACCGGCGAGAATGCACCACCCGTGCACGTCCGGATCAACCCCTGGCGTCGCTCCGCTCCGGCCACAGGCTCCGAACACTTTTCCCGCCAACCACACTCGCTCCGCTCCCAGCGCGAAAACTGTTTCGGCCCAGGCGTTGACCGGCCGTGCCCGCGCGTCGCCGTCTCTCCTCACGCGCCAGATGACGGCGAAAGAACGAGGGGCAGAGCAACACCGACAGACCACCCGGGAACAGTCCGAACGGCGTCCCTGCTCGCAGCAATTAAGTATCTGCGAAGTGATCGAAAGGGCAACGATAGCAACATATTCGAGCGTTCGACGTAGTCGAATAAGTATGGAAATCGAGTCGGTTTTTCGATAGAATGAAGTCAATCCCGCACACCCGATATGGAGGCACCCATGCCGATCACCGTCTATACGAAGCCGAGATGCTCGCAGTGCGTGGCTACGAAACTGGTACTCGACTCGCGCGGTGTCGAGTACCGAACCGTCGACATCACCGAAGACGACGCCGCGCGCACCTACGTCCTCGAGCTGGGCTACCAGCAGGCCCCGGTCGTGGTCGTCGACGAGAACACCCACTGGTCCGGATTCCGCAAAGACCGACTGCAGGCCCTCGCCGCGGCCTGACCCACTACCGACCAGACCGAAAGGAACCCACGCCATGCGTACCGTGCCCGTCTACAACCCCGATCCCGACTACATCGACCGCCAGCTCGAAACCGAACTCACCGCCACCCACACGCAGACCGAACACCAGTCGCGTCAGCCCACACCGAACGCAAACAGTGCAAGCCCCGGTCCGCTGCCCGCGGCCTGACAGACCGCCCGTCGACACGGAAAGCTCCCGCCATGAACGCACTCCGCGCAGTACCCGCAGACGGCAACGACCCCGCAGCTGCAGGGGAGTGCGCACGCGCCGACCTCGCGCCCGTCGAACCCGACTACGACGACAGTGCGGCCGCCTACGACCCGGCGCTCGACCCTGAAGCGCTGCTGCTGTGCGCGTTGATGTGGAGCTACCGAGGCGAACTCACCTCCACCGAAATCGCCCGCATCACCACCACCCTCACCGCCGACGACTTCGAAGACCCCGCCCACCGGCGCCTGTTCACCGTCATCGCCCAGCTCGTCGACGACGGAACACCCCACGACGGTGCCAGCGTCGGCGGCGCGCTCCTGCGTGCCGGAGCAGACGGCGACAAAGACGGACCCCTACGCAAACGACTCCTCGGGATCGTCACCGCCGGCGCCGACGGCCACACCGCCACCCACTACGCCGACCTCGTCATCTCCCAGGCATACCGGCGTGGCTTCCACACCGCCGGCACCGCCATCCTCACCGCCTCCCAAGAACTTCCCGAAGAAGACCTCTTCGAGCACATGGTGCAGCTCGGCCGCCAGCGCCGCGCGGCACTGCACCGGCTCAACACATTCCGCAACCCGCACGCCCGCAGCGACCAGCGCGACGCATGACCGGCGCAGGGCACGATCCGCAGCAGATGGGACACTGTTCAGTCATGAGCACCACCGACCCCGCAACCGCCGGCAACAGCGAGACGTCGGAGGATCTGCTCACCCTGCACCTCGACCGACTCGACGCGTCCGACACATGGAACGCCGACGACATCATCGGCATCGATGGCGACGCGGGTAAAAGGCTCGAACCGCACTGGTACCTCGGCTTCGCCATCGACTCCGGCGTCATCACCTGGGACCGCGAAAAGTGGAACCGACCGCTGTTCGGGGCAGGCTTCACCGATCCCACGCAACGCAGGATCGAATTCACGATCACCTACGAATTCCCGGACAACAACCCGATCGCCACCGTCGTCGTCGCCGACGAGACCGACTATCCGGACGACTTCGACGACCTCACCACCGAGGAGCAAGAAGCCCGACCGTCGACGCTCGTGCCGAATCCGCCGACCGTCGCCAACTGGCTCACCTACATCGTCGCCAATCTCAACGAGCTGCACCGCGACACCCAGAAACTCGTGCACGCCTGGCCGCGCACCTGAACAACCACATCGCTCGACACGTCCACGGGGGGACCGAACACATGACCATCACACCGACAGTCCGCACCGCACTGTCGATCACCATTTTCCTCGTCACCGCGCTGATCTTCTGCCTCGCAGCGGCATACATCGTCGCCTACATCGCCTCGGCGCCGACTGCACGCTTGGGGATCACCTTCGCGATGGCGTTCCTGGCAGGGGTCAACCTCGTACTACTGGTCATCTCACGACTCGCCCACGTCACCGACCAGCCACACACCCACACCGCGCCGGCCGTATAGCCGCCGACACCGTCCAGGGCCGAGGCACGTGAAGGAACCAGCCCTGGACGATCCGCCGACGCTAACACGCGACCACACGGCCCCATCAGCGCCGCCGGATGCTGTCGCCGGGCCAAGCACCTACAGGTGAGCGCCTGCCCCACGACAACTGTGGGGCAGGCGCTCACTTCAGTGCGCTGGCTCGTTCTGTCAGTCGACGAAGCCCTGATACGTCCGCAGCAGTTGCGCGAGAGAGAGTGCACCGATCGGATCGTCGATCGACGGCGCGAACAACTCGACCAGATCGAGATCGTCGGAATCGCGGACCGCGTCGAGCAATTCCAGCGATGCCCGCACCGCGAAATCCGGACCCGACAACCTGTTGATCGTCGCCAACAACTCCACGAACCGCGGCACCGTGTCGAGTTGCAGCGAGGCCCGCAGCAATTCGAACGCCGCCACCGCCTCCGGCGACGACAGCTCGGCGAGGACCGCCACCTCCGCCAGATCGACTTACGACAAACCGCCGGCCGATTCGGCGGTCATGCGGCACCGTCCACGGACCCGGCCGCGCGGCGACTTGCCGCCAACAGCGGCTCCAGCTGCGCATTCAACAGGGCGATCTCGCTGGCATCGCTGACCGGATCCAACCCGGCAACATTGGCCCGCAGCCGGGTGATCTTCTCGTACCGCTCAACCGCGGCCGTATCGGTGTCCGACAGGCCCACACTGTGAGCGACGACCAGCAGCGAGCGTACGTACACCTCGTTGATCGCACCCTCGATCCGGTCCGGCGCCGCCGCAATCAACGCTTCGACCAGTTCACCCGCAACCTCGCTCGCCAGGACCTCGGGGTAATCACCGAGCACGACACGCGACTCCGGTAACGGATCCGGCCGCACCGACCGCACATGAACTTCGAGCGCATCGTCGGGGCAGTAGCTTGCAGGAAGCGGTGGCCACGCAGCAGTGACCACCGCGACCGCCGACTGCACATAGTCCGGGGCCGGCAACTCCGCGCCGCGCACACCCGCGATGTACTCCGGAATCACCGCCAACGCGCACGCAATCTCGCCGGCCGAACCGACCACAAGAACATCGGTGTCGGTGTAGCCCTCACCCTGCCTGGTGATCGTCACCGCGACCTCGTCGACCTCCCGCAGCGCGGTCACCGCGTCAGCCTGCGTCACCGCGAACCGGGCCGCGGTGGTGTGGGTGTAGAAGTAGCCACGCGTATGCACGAACCCCGGATCGCCGTGCTGATCCAACGCGGCGATCTCGACACCGAGCAGTGCCGATCGGTGTGGATGCCGCGGCGGTACGGCGAAATGTCCGTCGCCCGTGTCGGCAACAGGATCGGTAGCGGAATCAGCGGGTTCGGTGGTCATCGTCTGGTTCACCGTGCCTGCGCGAACTCGCGTGCACCCGGGTTCTCGGCCGTGTCGTGGCCATCGCCGCTGCCAGGAGGCGAATCGTCACCGCCGGCGGGATTGTCGGTGTTGACGCTGACCGTTGCGCCGGTATCGGTGCTCGGGCGCGGGATGCGAGGTTTGCGCGGCGCGGCAGTCTTGCCGGCGGCGGTTGCTGCTGTCTTCTTCACCAGGCTGGTGGGCACTTTCAGGCCTGCGGTGCGTAGTTCGGCTGCGCTCCATCCGCTGTCGAGTGCGGCCTTGATCGCAGCGGTTTCGGCGGCGGCAGCGTTCTTCTCCGCTTCGGCTGCGGCGGCGAGTCTCTCAGCGGCCTCAGCGCGGGTGTTCTGTGCATCGACGATGCGGTCGATGTAGTCCAGACGGTTCGCCAACGCGGCCTGGGCGGCGGCGCGGACAGAAGTCGGATCGAGTGCAGCAGTGCTCATGATGGCAGGGCCTTTCGAGGCTACGAAGGAAACACACCACCGACGCCAGTAGAGGCGTGGTGGGTGCTGTATCTGTCGCGGCCTCGGGCGTCCCGCATGACGTCCGAATCCGGTGACCACGCTATCGAATTCGGCCGTCCGATGCACACACCTCACCGCGCATATACCTTGTACGGTATATGCCTTGGGCGGTATACTCACGTGGTGGATGTTGATGCACCGGAAGAGTTCTTCGACTGGCTCGATCGTGTCGAGGCGAAAGCCGACGCGGGCGATGCCGCGTCGGTGCGGATGCTGGCCCGGGTCACTGATGCGTTGGTGCAACTCCGCGAGCTCGACGGCCCGCCGGCCGAGGATCGGCTCGATCTCAAACGGGTGCGGCAGTCGAAGAAATTTCCGGTGTGGCGGACCGCGCATCCGTTCGACGCGCAGATCGCGCTGCGGTTGATCTGCTGGTTCCCACCCGGCAGCACGACCGTGGTGGTGGCGCTGTTCGCGACCGACAAGGCGCGGATGGGGGATGTGTTCTACGACGGTGTCGGCGCGAGGGCCGACGTCGCGATCGAGCGGTGGATCCGTGAGACAGAAGGAGAGCAGTGATGAGCGAGAAGAAGACGTTCCGGCGCGCCAACGAGCGGATCGAACAACTCCGCACCAAGCCTGAGATCGCGGAGGCGGTGGCAGAGTTCGCGGCCGAACGCGAAGCGATGAACCGCGTCCACGCCGAAGGTCTTGCCGATATCCGCAAGGCCGGCAACCTCACACAGGTGGAGATGGCCGAACTGCTCGGAACGAACCAGGGTGCGGTGTCGCGGATCGAAAGCCGCGACGACCTACTGCTGTCGACGCTGCGGCAGTACCTCGCCGCTACCGGTGCTGTGCACCCGAAGATCGTCGTCGAGAAAGACGGCGTCGAGATCGCACTCGACCTCGATGCCTTTGCTTGATAAAGGCGTAGCTCCTTGGTGGTGGGTGGCTAGGGCTTCGAACGATCGATTGGCGTTAGAGGTTGATCGATCCCTGGGAGGTTCCATGGGGTGGGTGGGTCTCGAAACAGGGCGGGTTCTTCTTTGGTAGCGAGGATGCATCGAAAGTAGCGGGTGGTTCCGGGGGCGAGTTCAATTTTGGTGTCCTCGGCTTCGTTTTTGTCGAGGGCTTCCAGTGCCGGGGATGGATCGATCACGTATGTCTCTGGATCCGAGATGAACACCTGTCCCACGTCCAATTTCTTTCGGCCGATGCTGAATTCGTACGACGTGCCTTCAAGGCGAAGTGACTGTCTAGCACCAGTCAATGCATCGCGGAGTTCGGGTGTGTCGTCACCGTTGAGGGTAAGCGTGATTCGGCTGAGATCGGGGCTCTCCACCGCGTGGCCGTCTACGAGTAAGCGTGCTACTCGAAGGTCTATCCGTTCCTTCGCTGTGACGGTGTCCGGCAGATTGAATACCTGCTTGCAGTGTCGTTGTACCACTGCGAGGTCGTCGGCGATGGATCTGATGATTTCGAGATCCGGATCAATGCGGGTTGTCGGTGAATCGTGAGTCATCGACATCAGAAAGTCGTCTTCAAAGAACACCTTCAGGGTGCCTGCGGGTGCTCGAAGTAGGTACGCGATGTCGATCACGCCTACTGCGTCGGACGGACTTATTTTCCGCAGATGGAATTTGCTTGTCACCTCTATGGGTTCGGTGGTGTCTGTAAATGCGTGGAGGATGCGGACGGTGTGGTGGCCGTTGAAAAAGTCGACCTCGAGTGCGCCGCCGATTCCCCCGTTGCCGATGTGCGTGACGGTGCCTTCGTACCGTCCACGGTTGTTGCCTTCCTCGTCGTCGAACTGGAACTGGACACTTGCGCCGATATGTGGGCTTGAACTGTGCGGGTTCAACTGGACGCTCACGTTGGTTTCTGTGCCGGCGATGAAATCTGGGCCGTCGATTTTCAGGCTGTGCACGACGTCGGCGGGGAGAAGCACGGGATCGGATGATCCAAAGTCGATGGTGGCGCGCAATGCTTTGGCAAGTTCGGCTTGCTCCGGCCCGAACCGGGTTGTGACCGTGAATCGGATGGGACTCTTGGTGTGGGAATCAGCCGTTTTCGGCGCTAGTTCGTAACTGAACACTCCGTCTGTGCGCGTGAAGTCGATACCCCAGTACGGATCGACACTGCTGTCCGCCAAGCGACCGAGGGCAAGGGTTCGCTCGGATAGGTCGGCAATGCCGTTGAAAAGGGAGTCGGTTTCGCGGCCGAAGAGAACGGCGTTGGCCTCCATCTGATCGCGGCCGAGGTAGTTGTAGACGTCGGGGAAGTTGATCATCAAGTTGTTGAGTTCGACCCGATCGAAGACGACTACTTCGGGCCCTCCCTGCTCTTGCAAGTCCTCGACGAACTGACGTTCACCGGGGGTGAGCTTCGTCGGTACTACCAGCAACCATTTGTCCGGTTGTAGTGCGGTTGCGCGGATGTATGAGTTCCTGATCTGTCGACGCCGTGTCGTCTTGCGATCACCGGAAAAACCGTCCTCAAAGAACTTGAGCTGGTAGATGCTGAGATGGTCACCGCGTCGGACCTCGATGTCGATGCCTTCGTCGCCTCCGCGGCCGTCGGGGATCGTCACATTTGCTAGGCCGTCCCACTGCCTACGCACGAGCGCTTCGACGACATAGTCGAACTTGTCGCGCCCCAGTCGCGGCCAATCAACCTCCACTTTGCCCCTTCCGTTTTGGCGCTTTGTTCCATTTTACGGTGGGCCCCAGCTTGTGATGTGTGGCGGAACTCGCTGCGCTCGTCCTGGCGTCTCTAAGGTGACCCACTCCGCAGGCTCCGCGTGCCACCGTCGTGCCCCGGGCGGAGCAAGCTATTACTTGGGTGCCCTAAATCTGGCGATTTCGGCGCGCACCTGCCACACTGGCTCGTGTGGGTTCCCAGGTGTGGGGTCGCTGCGCTGGGCCGAATGGACGTTCGAGGACGTGAGGAGCGGGTGATGAGTGAGACGGGGCAGACGAAGTCGAGGTGGCTACGCACCCGTCAGTCGAACGTCGTCGGCGGCCGGATCCACCGCCATGTCGTGAAGTTGACAGACGAGCAAGAGCTCGCAGTGCAGGCTGCTGCGCGGGTGCAGGGTGTGACGGTGGCGCGGCTGCTCGCGGACTCGGCACTCAAGGCTCCGCGTGCATCGGTGTCGCGTGAGGATCTGACGGAATTGTTCGCGGTCACCAAGCTCATCGCTGCCGTCGGTCGCAACCTCAATCAGCTCGCCAAAGTCGCGAACGCGACGTGTGAAGTGCCCCAAGAAACAGCTGCGGCCGTCGACGCGGTACGTCGGGTGTTCGATCGGATCGAGCGCCTACCCCGGGATCTGGTCGGGCATTGATTCCGAACATCACGCGCGGCGCGAAGATGACCGGACTGGTGGTGTATCTCGCCGGTCCGGGCAAGTCGAACGAGCACGAGAACCCGCACGTGGTCGCCGGCCACGAAGCCATCATGTTCGCGGCACCGTCGGGGAAGTTGTCTCACGACGACGCAATCGAATTGGCGGGCAAGCTCGATACAGCGCGCGTGGTGTTCGGTACCGAGGTGGCGGTGACGAACAAGCGCGCGATGGCGGCCGCGCTCGACAACGGTGCGTCCCGGTCTGTCGCGCTGGCCGATGCGACCTCGGATCAGAACGTGTGGCATTGCTCGCTGTCGCTGAACCCGGACGAGGGCGAGCTGTCGGATGAGAAGTGGGCGGCGATCGCAGCGGACTTCATGAAGGAGATGGACTTCGACGACCCAGACTCACCGCGCGCACCGGCACGCTGGGTAGCGATCCGGCACGGCAAAACCAAAGCCGGCGGCGACCACATCCACATCGCGGCCTCCGCTGTCCGCGAGGACGGTACGAAGGTCAACACGTTCAACGATTACAAGCGTGCCCATCAGGCGTGCAACACCCTCGAACACCGCTACGGGTTGGTGATCCTGACCTCCCGCGAGATGGACAAGGGCACCCGCGGTCTCAAGCCCGGCGAGTCGGAGAAAGCGAAGCGCGACGGTCTCGCGGAACCGGTGCGGGTGAGCCTCGAACGGACGGTCCGGGCAGCGGCAACAGCATCGAAGACCGAAGCAGAGTTCGTGCGCCGACTACGCAGTAGCGGCCTGCTGGTGCGCCCGCGATACGACAAGGGCAGCACCGATGCAGGAGTGGTCGGCTACTCGGTCGGGGCGGCACCGACGAAAGCCCAACGCGCAGCAGGAATCAAACCGGTGTGGTTCGGAGGCGGCCGTCTCGCGAAGGATCTGACACTGCCCCGGTTGCGGGACGAGTGGGACCAGAGCGCGGACGCACGCACAACGGCCGTGAGCGAGTGGAACGCCTCCCGCCGCGGTGCGGCGGTGACAGTCAGGAACGGCCGCGAACGCGCACACATCGATCCGGAGCTCGTGGCCCGGGCCGCGCAGGACATCGAGAAATGGAACACCTACCTCGCCTCGATTCCGGTCGACGATCACGCGCAATGGGCACGTGCCGCCGGCCGCACGTCGGGTGTTTTCGCTGCATGGTCGACCCGTGTCGAGGCGACACCGGGCCCGTTGGCGGCCGCATCACGGACGCTGGCGCATGCGGCGCAGGTTCCCGCGCACCAACGCGCACCCCGGGTCGACAAGCGGCTCAGCGGCGGCGGTGCAGCGCTGATTCTCATGCAGGTGCAGATCCAGAGTTCCGGTGCAAGCCAAGTACTCCTGTTGCGCCAGTTGATGCGCACGATGGACGCGATCGCTGATGCACGCCGGGCGGCCGGCGACCTCGCACGCGCAGACGAGCTCGTAGCGTTGCGCAGCAGTGAGCTCGAGACACTGCACGCAGACCTGTCCACTCGGTTCCCCTTGCGTGAGCAGACTTTCTCTAGTGCATCGACAGCGCTGATGGAGCCGCAGGAACGTACCGCTGTGCCGCGCTTTCACGGTGAATACGCAGCCGCTGAAGAGTTGTCCCCGGACGTCGTGGACGCGCTCCGGATTTCACGTCTGGTGCGCGGTGAATCGCGAACGGCTGCTGCCGCACGGCCGACGTCGACGGATACGGACTTGGATCCCGAGATCGTCGAAGCATTACGAATGTCGAAGCTCATCGGAGGCACAGACGAGCAGGCTAGATCCGCGGCGCGCGGGGATAGTGTTCACGTGGTGTATCGGAAATTAACGGAGGAAGAGCGGAAGGTTCAGCGGACTACCGACATCGCTACGCAAGGTCTTGAGGAACAGTGGAGAGAAAAGCCGAGCCCTCAAGAAACAACAGCGTCGTCCGATGCTGTGTCGCGTGATTCGGACCGGCGAGGACACGAACGCTAGCCGTTTGCTGATCCTGCAACTGATGAAAAGACGGCTGCTTCATTGAAGCCGGGGTGGTGCATGCTTTGTGGTTCGCATATGTCGGTCCGGTTCACGTTGACCGTTGATCCGCACTGTAGGGGTGAGAACATCACTGACAAGGAGACTAGTCGCGGTAGTCGACGTCGCCTACCCATCTGGTCATAAGCCCGCAGAGGACGGTACGAAATGTGGGATGTAACAACGTACGGTACGGTCGCGGCCGCCGTCTCAGTATTGATTGCCCTCATTGCGCTACTTGTGACACTGACTGTCTTTCGGCGGTCGGGTGCGAGAGTTCGGCTGCGGGCTATCGCCATTGATACGTCGGCGTTGGAGGCGTATCGCGATGAACCTTATACGTCGTGGACACTCCTGGTGGAGGCAGAAAATCGTGGACGTACTGCTATCACCGTCCACCAACTTGAGTTGATCCAGCAGACCGACCATCACTATGACGGCCGCATCAGGTTCACGGAGACGCTGCTCGTACCGACGCACGGACCCACGTTGCCGTTACGGCTCGATCCGAACGCGATCGTGTCTTGGCAGGTCGTAGACGCAATAACGCTTTCTGACGGCGGACATGCACGACTCTCGGCATGGGTAGGCAAAAAGAGACGTCCTAGAGTCACTATTCGTAAGCCGACACCAGTCGAACAAGCTCACAAAAAGCTTGCCGTACCCCCACCTGAACTATGGGAGTACGGCACCTATAACTACGGGCGCTACGGACGTCCGCGTTCGGGAGTTCCGAAGGAAGAGCCCGGGGGACATTAGCCCCTTGGTCGGCCTCCCTGATGAAGAGCAGTTAGACAAAGGACTGTTCGGATCGTTTATGGGTGCAGTGTTTCCGCCTTTGTTATCGGCTGCCCCTGTCACGGCTGGTGTTCTTGCTGCCGGATCGGTCGCCTTTGCTGGCTTTTGCTCCAGACGGTGTACCGAAGTCGATGTCGGTGACGGGTTTGGCGTTGCTGAGGTCGGTGAGCCGGTGGGCGTTGATGGCGTCGGCACCGACGCCTGCTCTGCGGAGCGCAGCGGTGTCGTTGTCGCGGCGTTCGATGCTGTCGTACGCCGGTTGCGTCGCGGTGGCGACGACCTGTTCGGATGCCGTCTCGCCGGTGGGCCGGGTCTGTTCGGGTTCTGCCGCGAGCTCGGCCCCGATCGGACGCTGGGCATGGTTCCAGGCGTCGATCAGTTCCCCGCGGGTAGTGAGGTAGGCGGCGCGGTCCGGTGATGCCTCAGCTTGCGCGTAGCTCGCTGCGAGGGCGGGTGCGTGATCGTTGGCCCACGCGCGTGCGTGAGCGACGTCGAACCGTAACCGGATCTCGTTCTCGGCGGTCGTCTGGTCTGTGCCGGTGTACTTCGCGTAGCGCTCGAAGTCGCGGGGCACATGCTGCGCGCCCCAGTCGAGCACCGTATCGAGATCGGTGTGCGTGAGCGGCGGTATCGGGCCCAGGACCGCCCGCGTGGCATCGGGATCCAGGCGGGGATAGTCACTGCCGGTGTTCTCGATCCACGCTTGTGCGATCGCTTCTCGGCGCTCTCCGGGCTCGCCGTCGGTGAGGAGTTCGGGTTGGTGTTCGCGGGCCCAGTCGGCGGCGACGTGGGTGAGGTAGTGGTCGAACGCGTCCCCGTCGCGGGAGCCTGCCGTGCCGCCGTAGAGCTGGTGTTCAGCGGTGCGGGGGTTGGTTGAGGTGTGCCACTGCCAGGCGGCGGCGAGCTGGTCGCGGTCGAGTTCGCCGGCGGGATCGATGACGTCGGAGATCACTGCTGCGCGGTCGACGGCTGCGGCTTCGGTCTGCGCTGCGGCGGGGTTGCTGCGGGCCTGTTCGACGCGGTCGAGGATGACGCCGAGCGGCGCGGTCCGGGCACCGGCGTCGATCGTGGCCGCGTCGACGCCGAAGCGTTCCTGGATCCGCTCGCGCACGTTGTCTTTCGCGTAGTCGGCGGCGGTGTAGTGCAGGTCCGCGAGCCGGTCGGCGGGGGCGCTGTCGAGGTAGATCTCGTCGAACTGGCGCTCGGTGGTGGGGTGCTCGTAGCTCAGGTAGGGCAGGGCGTCGGCGTTCGTGCAGTAGTACGTCGGCAGGTAGGTATCGCTGCTGGGGGAGTAAGTCAGGTGTACAGCCCACTTGTCCGGATCGCGGCGCATGACGTCGTCGGTGACCGGATGGTCGAACGCGGCTCCGGTGCGGAGGAACCGGGCGGCGACGAAGCCCGGTCCGCGTGGCTGCTCGTCCAGGACGGTGAATCCGTCGGTGGTGTACTGCGCGGCGGCGGCCTCGCGTCGCTGTTGGATGGAGATGTCGCGCTGCACGGCTGCGCTGACGGCGATCATGTCCAGGTTCTCGCGGCTGCGGGTGATCGCGTAGCGGGTGCGTAGTTGTTCGTCGATGACAGTGGCTGCTTCGGCCGCGGCGGGGGATCGGTCTTTCCAGGTGTGCGCGAGGCGCATCTGTTCGGTGATCTGCTCCGGCTGCGCGGCGCTCCACCAGCGGTCTCGGTGCACTGCTCGCAGCGCCGTCTCGGCGGAGGTCTGTTCGGCGCGGAGGCGGGTGTCGAGTTCGCGTGCGCGGCGATTACTGGCGGCCGCGGCGTCACGGATCCGCTGCTCTCGCCGGCGAGTGAGCTGCTCACTTACTTGCATCGCCACGTGCAGCATCGTGCGGAGCGCTGCGGAGTGTTCACGGGAAATATCGGCGTGTTCTGTGCTCATTCGATTGGTCTCCAGGCGGTGAGGATCGGGCGGCTGTACGACGGTTGTTCCGCGCACCGGGGCGGTGCACTGTTACGGCTGTGCAGGCCTGCTGTGGGAGGTTCGAGCAGGTTGGGTGGGTGTGGTCTCGGCAAAAGGTGGGTCGTCGATGACTTCACCGCGCAGAGCGGCGGGAATCGGGTCGGACGGCAGCGGGTCGAGCAGGTAGTGACCGTTTCGGACCGAGCATTTTGCGAACGTCCCGTTCGAGTCGAACAAGACGTTCATGTGGTGATCGGCGTGGTCTTTCTTCCACACCGACAACCCCGTTCCCGGGTCGGTGCGCAGCTTCTCCCACGACCGCCACAACGCCTCGACGACGAGGACTGCCTCGGTGTGTTTCCACCACGACAGGCACCACGATTTCTGGGTTCCCGTGGTCACCTCACGCCGGTAGACATCGCTGAGAAAGTCGTCGAAAAACTCGAACTTGTTGGCGTAGACCGGCTTCGGAGGATTCCTGGCGGCCTCTTCCGCAGCTGCCGCCGCGTCTTCTTCGGCGCGCAGGTCGATGATCAACTGCGCGTCCATGCGGCGGCGCGACGCGTCGAGCATCTGCTGATGCAGCTCAGGGGTGAGTCGTTCCTCGAACAACGCCTCGGCGATCCGGTTCGCTTCGCGCCGCAGACGCCAATCCACGGCGTCGTCGATCATTTCTCGAGGCATCGATTCGGGCCGCGTCGATGCACCCGTGTGTGGTTCCTGTGGCGGGTCGGCGGGTTCTGGTTCGGTGGATTCTGGTGCGTCGATGTCGAACTCGTCGCCGCTCATGCGCTTTTCCCCAAGCTCACGCCCGACGCCCGCGGCAGTCGCGTCTTCGGAGCGGGAAGCAGCGATTCCGGATCGGCGGGATCCGGGTCGTCGATGAGAGCGGTGACGGTGGGGTCCTCCCCGGCGCGGATCTTCGCCGCGGCCACTGCTTCGGCGTAGGGGCCGGTGTACCAGGGCAGGGTTTCCACCAGCGCGGCCGGGCATTTGGACACTTCGGCGAGCACGGCTCGTCCGGCGGGCATGGCGACCAGATCGGCTTTGGTGAGGGTGCGGATCTGCTGTCGGGCGGTCGAGCGGGAGGAGCCGCCGCGGCCGGCGGAGACGGTCTCGGTCATCTCCCAGTGATCGCCGAGCGCTTCGGAGATGTTGTCGAGGAAGCGGCCGTCCTGGGTCGAGCCGCCGCCGCCGTACACGCGGATCGTCGAGGCACCCCACAGTTTGCGCATCCCGCCTTGGCCCCAGCATTCCTCACCCTGGGACCACGATTGCAGGATCGTCGAGACGAGGATGCCGCGAGAGCCGAAGTGGCTGTAGAAGTTCGGCAGATCCTTCCACCGCACGACGTTGGCGGCTTCGTCGAGAGCGTAGGTCGCCGGCACCCGCAACCGACCCGCGGGCATCGGGGGGTCGAGACTGACTGGGGTGGCGGTGGCCGCGTCGACGAGAGCATCGGTGACGGCCACGGTCAGTGCGGTGACCAGGGCGCCGCACTCCCCGACGCCTTCCATCGACAGCGAATACAAGGTCGGAGAGGATTCGGCGGCGAACGCGGCCGGATCGAACTCGGGGCGGGTGTCGTGCTCACCGACGCGGCTGATCCACGGGTGCGCTTCGGCGTAGGCGAGGCAGCCGACCATGTTCGCGGCGGTCGCGAACACGCCGCCGCGCTGCTTGTCCGGGGCGGTGTACTGGGCTTCCATCGCCGCCGCCCACACGTCGAAGCCATGGCGTTCGAGCAGCCGGATCGGAGTCCGGTCGCCGACGTCGGTGGCCCAGGTGTAGACGATCGGCAACGGCAGCTCGCCGGCCGCGGCCGCGAGAAGGAACCCGGTGAGCAGGCGTTCGCCCATCGGATCGAAGAACGGATCGCGGCGCGCGTTCTCACCCGCGGAGGAGGTAGCGAAGATGTTCGCCAACATCGCCGCCTTCGTTTCCTGCGCCGAGTGATGCATTCGGGCCACGAACCCCTCGCCGAGCAGCTCGGCCAGGGCGTCCCGTCTGGCTGCAGCGTCCTCGGAGTCGCTGTCGGCGGCGAGGGCGGCTGTCGCGGACGGGCGGGCCGAACGCACCCAGGACAATGGATCGTAGAACCACGAGGGCAGCTCGAGCGCGACACCTTGCGGGTCGAACACCGCGACCGCGCCTTTCTCGGCGCGGTAGGCGCGGGTTTCGTCGACGACGTCGCGTTTGTTCGAGGTGGTCAGCACGGCGCCGCGGGCGGCGAGGATCTGCGGAATGATCACGCACGTCGTCTTGCCGACGCGCGGACCCCAGATGTGGGTGGACACATCCTCCGGGCCGGGGTAGAGGGTGACGCCGAATCGGTTCGGCCCCAACACCATCCGTCCGAGGGTGCCGCCGGGCACCTCATCGTCGTCCAATGCTGTTCCGAGGCGGGCGATCTCGGCGCGCAGGGATTTGTCGGTCAGCCGCTTCATTTCTCGCGGCCGCCCGAGGTACTGGCCCGCGTCGTCGACGCGTGTGATCTTTCTGCGGCGGCGTAGCAGCCATGCGGTGCCCAGCACGACCGCGGCGACGGCGAGGATCCCGAGGAACGCCGTGATCACGCTTGCGCCGGTCGACCACACCACCGAACCGTCGGTGAGGCCTTCGATCAGGGTGATCGGGCCACCAGGAATGTTCTGGTCGATTCCGGAGAGGGGGCTGCCCAGGTGCAGGGCGGCTTCGATCCCGCCGTACGCGCCGATCGCGAGCACAGCGGCGGCCCCGCACATCGCGAGCGTCGGGTCGAGACCCGATTGTGGGTTTCGGGCTCCGCGGCCAGTGCTCACAGGGCGGTCCTTTCGTTCCAGGTGGCGGTGATGTGGTGATCGGGGTGGTGGTGTGAGCTGTCGGTGATCAGCTCGGCGTTCAGCTGTTGGGCTCGGGCGAGTTCTGCTCGCAGACGGGCGATTTCGTCGGACTGCTCGGACGGGAGCAGGGGCCGCTCGTCCGTGACGCCTTGGGCCCTGCGGTACCAGAACCGGACGGTGTTCGGATGCAGGCCCATGTGCGCGGCCGCGCGTTCGATCGCTGCCCACGTCGAGCGTGAGGTGGGGAGCATTTCCGAGACGAGCTCGACGGCACGGTGACGGATTTCTGCTGGATACGTGCGGCCTCTCATCGCTGCCCCTGCGTTGTCTCGGTGGCCGCCCGGCCCGGCAGGACTGCTGCGGTGATCATGCCGCCGCTTTCTGGGCGGCGACACCGGCGAATCGGGTGTTGGTGTCGTGGTAGCCCAGGGCAGCTTCGGTGGCGGTGATGATGGTGTTGAACGGCACCCCCGGCCTGCGCGCTGTGCCGATGCGCAGCAGGAACTTTCCGCGCCCGGGCGGTGCTTGTTCGATGCCGTTGTCGTCGAACCCGGCCGGGGTGGACCAGGAGGAGACCAGTTCTCGGTCCTGTCGGGTGAAGGGGACGATGGAGTCGAGCTTGTCCATCTCCGCATCGGGCAGTCCGCCGACGATGACCGCGCCAGCACGTTCGATGAACCCCTTGGCGCGGGAGATGTCGACGTCGGAATCGAGTGCCTCAAGGTCTTTGACGGTGTGGGTGATCATCAGCAGGGCGGTGCCCATGGTGCGGGTCAGACGGGTGAGCTGATCGACGCGCAGCACCATCCGTGACCCGCCGGCCAATACACGCCACAGTTCGTCGAGGACGACGAGGAAGTTGCGTTGGGGACGGAGCCCGACGTCGGCGAGGACGTGCGCGGCCTCGATCGCCCCGAACGCATCGGACCAGCAGGCGAGCATGATCGCCGCTTCCAGTTTCGGGTCGTCGACGCCGATCCCGGAAATGTCGACACACACCGCCACCGGCGGGCGATCGCCGGAGACATCGATGGGGGCGGTGGTCTGGCGGGAGAACACTTCCCCCAGCTCCCCGTCGAACAGGGCCATCAGGGTTTCCAGGAGCGGTTCGACCTTCTGCCGGTAGCGCTCGGGGTTTCCGGTGGTCAGGGTCTTGCGGTGCAGCTCGGCCGAGCCGTGCTCGATCAGCGAGTAAAGATCGCCGAGGAGCGGGGGCTGGTCGGCGGTGAAGCGGGGGTCGGCGTCGAGCTCGCGCAGGGCGGCGGAGACGACGTTGAGTTCGCTCTGGTTCAGTTCCCCTCCGCGCTCGAGCTCGCACAGCCCGAGGACGAGGCGGCGGCGGCGCTGAAACACCTGGGCGCGGACCTTGCGTTGGACGTCGGGAAAGTCGTCGAGCAGGGAGATGATCGAGCCGAGCGCCCCGACGGCGAGAGGGTTGAGGTAGCCCTCGCCGTGCCCGAGGCGGGTCACCGATGCCCCGAACGATTCGACGAGCTTGGCTTCGTCGGGTTTGAGGTCGGCGGGGATGATCGGGATCTGACCCTGTGCGATCGCCCCGGCGACGATGATCCGAGCGACGGTGGACTTGCCGAGCGAGGGCAGCCCGAGCAGAAACGCCGACGGGGTGTTCTGCAGATGCGCCCGGTAAACCGCGGAGATCGGGTCGTAGCAGACGGTTTGGCCGCTGTCGGGATCCACACCGAGCGGTGTGCCGATCTGCGGATGACCGGTACCGACGTAGTGCGGCCACATCCCGCACGCCTGATCGGTCGTCGCACGGAACGTTGGTGGATGCTCGACGACGCCCATCCGTCCACCGCCGCGGCCGGCGAAACCCCGTGTCTTGAGCCGATACGCCTTACGCCACGGCGTCTGCACCCGATCGGTGCGCGACGGGTCACGTGCGAGGCGGGCGGCGATCGCGTCCGCTCTCTCCTGCTTCTTACGTGCTTTGGCTTCGGCGACGCGGCGCTCACGCGCCCGTTTCATCGGATCGGTGACCTGACGTGTCGAGCGGACCTGACGGGGCTCACTCGCCCCGGTCAGATCCGCGATCCGGCGGCGGATCAGTAGCTTTCCCGACAGCGCGGCCATCAGAGCACCGCCGCATCGTCGACGTGCCGGAAGGCGCGGCCGAGGAACCCGGAATCACCCGCGGCGGCGGGACGCGCGATGTTCGGGCGGTGCGTGCGCTCGCGGGTGTGCAGCTCGGCGGAGACGATGAGCGGTGAAGCGGCGAGGAACACCCCCGTGTCCTGGGCGGTATCGGACGTCGAGCCGGGGGGTGGTGTGGCGGCGATCATGAAAGCTCCTTTGCGGTGGTCGAGTCGGGTCAGGTTATGCGCGTAGCGATTTGGGGATGGTGGCGTGATCGGGCAGCAGCACACCGGCGAGTGCGAGACCGGACAGGAACGCTGCGGCTTGGTGCCGATACGCCGGCCGCAGGTTCAGGCGTGCTCCGGAGGCGAGGGCTTTCATTTCCGGCTCCAGTGCGTCGAGGTCATTCTCGTCCAAGCAGGTGGCGGTGACGATCATCGACATCCGCACCAAACCGTGGCCGCGGGCTTCGGCGACACGGGCGGCGGAGCTGGCTTCGAGTTCGAGACCGGCTTGCGCGGAGGCGATTCCGCGGGCGGTGTTGACTTTGCCGACAGCGGACTTGAAGTCCCCTTCCACAGTTTTCGCGGCATCACCGGGGCTGTAGGGGCGATAGATCAGGGTGATGCGTTTACGCGGCACCGAGGAGTTCGGCGCCAATAGTCCCAACAGGACCCGTTCGGTGGGGAAACCCGAAGGGGGAGTTCGCATCACCCACACCCGCGAGCAGCCCGAGTCGTGAAGGTAGGTGTCCTTGGTTTCTTCGGCGGTGATCGGTCCGGCGTCGGCCCAGTCGCTGACGTAGTCCCCACGCGCCAAGGCGGCTTCGATGTCGGGTTCGGCGGCCGGGTCGTAGGCGCGGCGCACGGTCGCGGAGATCTCGGTATCGGACATCGGTAGGGCGGTGACGTTGCAGTGTGCGAGCTGGCCGTAGAAGACGGGCAGTTGGTTGCCGATCACTGCAGCGGCGAGCATGGGGTCTTTGCGTTGGGCGGGGGTGGTGGAATCGAAGGTGATCGAGATCCGCGAATGCACTCGGTAGCCGCTGTTGTCGGCCGCGGCGATGCGTTCGGCCATGATCGCCAATGCTTCAGCCGGTGCGCCGGGGTCGATGATCGCAGCGAGGTTCGCCTGCGCCCGTTCCCCGGTTTCGGGCAACGTTTCGACCGTGACGGACATCGCGGCGATGCTGCCGACCTGGCCGAGACCGGCGAGGAAGTTCGCCCACGACCCGACGAACGAATCAATCAGCTCTTGATCGTTGCCGGCTGCGCCCCCGACCCGGCACCGCAAGGTGACGGTGTACTGGTGCGTGGAGGGCATCCGCACGAAACCGAACCGGTTCCCGAACTTGTCGAGCGCCCACCACAATTCGGTGTCCGCGCCGATACCAGGCAGCCGGGAACGCCCGCCGGCCTGATTCGACAGCGGCCCGGCCCGGTAGATGTGCTGCGCTGTGCGGCGTTGACGGCCCCACTGGCGGCCCAGCAACAATGCTTCGTAGGCGGATTTGTCGCCTGTGCTGATGATCAGCGGCAGCCACACCACCACCAGCGGGATACCGATGGTCAGCGCGGCCGGGACACCGGCAGTGAACATGATGCCCAAGGTGACGACCACGATGACAGTCAGGGAGGCGAAGGCGATGGGGGTGAGGTTGAAGGCGAAGACGCGGCGTTCGTTGAACCATCCCGCGTAGGTGCGGACCACGCGTTCTTCGGTCTGCGGACTCATCTGTGCTCCTGTTCGGTGGTCTCTACGGGGATGTGCTGTGCGGCTGTGGTCGAGGGGCTCGGCGTGTTCACGAGGAGCGGCCTCCGGTTCCCTGTCCGTCGCGGTGTCCGTCTCCTGCGGCGGCTCCGGTGGCGCGTTCGGCGGTCTGAACTGCCGAGCCGATCGCGGCGGTGGCCTGTTTCGCCCCGGCCGCCGCAGCTCCGACCGGTCCGGCCGCGGCAGCGGCCCCCGAGCTCGCACCCGCTGCCCCGGCTCCTGCCGCCCCGGTGCCTGCTGCGCCGGGGCCAGCGGCACCCGGCGCGCCGGCAGCGCCAGCGGCTCCGGTGGTGCCGGTCTGTCCGCCGCCGCCGGAGGGCGGTGTGGGGGCTGCGCCGGTCGGGGAATCGGGGCTGCGGCCACCGGACTGCGTTGCGGTGGTGGAGGAACTGCCGCCGCCCTGGGAGGAGGTCATCTGCATTACCGCGCCGGTCGCAGCCCCGGTGCCGACTCCGATTCCGGTGAGCGCGGCTGCACCCGATCCACCGCCAGAGGCGGCGACGGCGGGCATGATCAGTCGCAGCAACACCGGCAGGCACAGGCACGACAGGGCCAGCAGCGCCATCCCGCACAGCCGCGACATCGCATCGTCGCCGCCTGCGGTCCACAGTGCGAGGGCGTAGACACCGCCCGAGAGCAGCGGGAACAGCACTGTGGCGAGGGCGAAGCCGGTCATCTTCTTGTACGCCTGCTCCCCGGCCTCGGTGCCCGAGCTGGCGGCCGCGAAGGGCAGGAACCCGCAGACGGCGATGATCAACGCGTATTGGATGACCACGAACACCGCTTGGACCAGTGCGCCGATGATGCCGAGGATCCCGAAGATGAACATCAGTCCGGCCGAGAGTTCCCCGGAGATCTGGGAGACGTCGAGCAGGTTGCCCAGGACGTCGCCGATGTTGCCGCGGGCGGCGTCGTCGACGAGCCAGCGGCCCATCGCCACCGACCCGGCGTGCGCGGCGACCAGGACCGGGGCGAACGTCGACGCCGCGAACACCGTCCGCACCAGCAGGCGGGCCGATTCGTAGGCGCGTTCGTTGCGGGCAGCGGCGTGCGCGAACGCCAGACGCACCATCGAGGTCGCGATCGAGACCGCCAACACCGACGCGGTGATCCAGTACAGGTAGCCGTGGAATGCCCCGACCGAGGCTGGGTCGGCCAGATCCGGAAGGGGAATGTTCAGCCACCAGGTGAACATCAGATTGATCGCTTCACCGAACCCCTCGAGGAACGCCTGCGCGGCCTCCCCGACCGCCCCGGACGCCGCCCATTCGGTCACCTTGCCCACGGCCGCACCGGGGTCTGCGACTGTGGCGACGGCTGTGCACATGGTGTCGAGGTCGAGGATTCCGGGGATTGGTCCGATGCTGCCGACAGTGTCGGACATGTTGTCGCACATTCCGAACAACCCGTCGTCAGCAGATTCGTCAGCTGGGGCCTGCTCTCCGGTTCCCCGATCATCGGGCTGAGCCGAGGCCGTCGGCACGACCAGCAGTGCAGACAATGCGAGGAGAACAGCGACGACTAAACCTCTGGTAGTCGCTCGACGGGCGCTCACCAGCGGGTCCACCCGTTCAACGTCGAGATCTGCGTCGTCGCGGGCGGAGGCGTGTCCCGTAGCTTCCACATCTGGTCGGACCATTCGAGGGTCGCCTGTCCCTGCATCCACCGACCCGAACTCAGTGGCGTCGCGTACCGGACGATAGCGGTGGTGCCGCTGTATGACGTCACTTGGAAGGCGTCGGGAAACACCAGTGCTTTCCCAGTAGCCGACTTGGCGGGGTCAGTACGGTCGAGTGCCGCCAAAGCGCGCTCTGCTCTCCCAGGATCGGCAACAATCTGTTTCGCATACGCCTCGCGGGTGTCCTCAATGCCGCGCAGCATCCGTGCGGTGATCTGCCATCCGGCCAACGCTGCACCTTGCGGGGTGCGGGTGAAGCCGTAGGCGAGGCGCCCTTCGATGTGGGTGGGCCCGTCGGAGGTGGAGAACGGGGCCACTGTCGCGCCGATGCGTTCCCATTTGATGCCCTGCGGCGCCGGGACCGGTGTTCCGGTGGTGAACGCGGGCCGCTCCCCGGGGTCGGTCTGGGGGAGCACTTGGCCTTGCTCGTTGGCCGGTACGGAGATCTCACGCCCGAACGGGTCCGCGATCGACGGTCCGAAACCGCCGACACTGCCCGGATCAGGCTGTGGGGCAGTGGTTGTCGAGGTGGCCTCTGGGATCGACGGCGGCGTAGCAGTGGGGGTGTCCTCGCCGCGGCCACGGATGACGATGATCGTCACCAACACCACCACGAGGACCACGACCGCAGCGGAGAAGTAGCCGGTGGTGCGCGAGGTGGCCAGCCACTTGGCTTTCGGATGCGTATCGAGCCAACCGGAGGACTCGGTATCGGGGGTGGTGGGTGAGTCTTTCATCGCGGATTCGGTGACCTTTCGAAGAATTCGGGAACCGTTGGGAGACAGTCGCTTCGGGCCGCTGGGAGTCAGTAGTCAGTCGGTGTCGGCAGCGAAAGCGGTGAAGCCGTCAAGGGAGGTCAGCGGCACCGGGTCGGTGTCGGCGGGGGCGTCCCACGCGGTATCGGTGTCGGAGCCGATGCCGTCACCGCCGGTGTCGGGTGCGGGGAGGGCGATTTTCCAGTCGTCCCCGCGCCAGAGCACGGTCACCGCGGCCGTGGTGAGCTGCCCGCCGGGCATGGTCGTCGCGAGATCGATGTCGGCTTGTTCGTCGCGGTAATCGGTGACTCGGAACCCGGTGAATGCCGCGGTCGTCGCAGGGTCGGCAGGTGCGGTGATCGAGGCGCCCGCGCGGGCGACTGCGTAGGAGTCGCGGCCGGCTCCGGCTGCGACGAGGGCCCCGGTGGCCTGCGCCCAGGACGAATCCGGGGCCAGCGCCAGCCGGGTCTGTCCTTGGATCGCGGCCAGGACCGCGCCCTGAGGGGTGTGGGAGTAGCCGGTAGGTGCCGCGGAAGTGGTGTTGTCAGTCGGTCCGTCGACGTCCGAGTAGGGCACTTGAACACCCTGATACGGGCGCCAGGTCACCTGCGCTGGTACCGCGGCCGTGTCGACCGGCCGGGAGTTGTCGGTGCCGGTAACGCCATCGTCGCCGCTGCTGCCGCATCCGGCGATCGCAGCGACCGCTGTGACAGCTGAGACAGCGACGGCGGCGCGCTGGCGGTACGGATGAAAACTGTTGCGCTGCTTCATGTGTGTTCCTGTCGAGAAGTCGTGGACGTGATTCGGGTTCGGAGTGTGAGGCCGCGGCTTGGCCGGGGTGGTCAGAGCAGGATCGGTGCCCAGCCGCCGCTGGTACCGACGATCACGGCGCACACCGCGACGAGCGCGACTTTCTTCTCGCCTTCGCCGAGTCGACCGTGATCGTGGTAGGCGACCGAGAGGTACACACCAGCCAGAACCCCGGCGACCGCGAGCGCACCGGTCACGCCCCAGAAGAACCAGCGGCCAAGCTGCTCGAACTGCGCGGTCACTTCCGCCGGCGGGTCTATGCGGTCGTCCCCGGTGGGGATCTGAGCCAGCACCGCAGCGCCGAGGGCGTACACCGTCGACGACATCAAAATGCGAGCTGGTTGACCAGGACCGTCGCGCTGCCGGTGAACACTGCGCCGATCGCCACCGCCGCCAACCCCATCTGCTGGCCGCGGGTGTTGGTGCCGTCCTGATGCCCGATCGCGAACTTGACGCCGGCGAAGACACCGACGACGGCGAGCACAGCGACCCCGACCCACATGGCGATGTTCATCAGCATCTGGTATTTCGCTTCCCCGGGCGGGGCCTGTACGCCGGAGGGACCGACCTGGGCGAGCACGTCCGGGGCGGAGGCGGTGCGGGCGGCCAGGGCGGTGTCGGTGAGGGTGTAGAGGGTGTGAACGAGCATGGTGTTCATGGCCTTTCGTGAGGATGCGTGCGATCGGATGTGGAACGGGCGGCGCTCTGCGGGGATCACGGTGGTTTCAGTGCGGCTGCTGCGGCGGCAAGTAGTCCGGGGTGCAGGTGTTCGCGGATCGGGGCGACCGGCACGGCGCGGGGGTCATTGCGGGCGCGTTTGTCGGTCGGCAGGACTGACTGCGGCCCCCACGAGGGCAGTTCGGCGGGCAGTAGGTGCCGCCAGGGTTCGATCCAGCCGAGGCGCCAGGCGGCCGGGGCGAGGGATTCGACGCGACCCAGCTCGCGGGTGATGTCGCGGCTACGGGGCCGGTCGGTGTAGGGGACGGTGATCAGACCCAACAGCCGGATCTGCTCGGGGACCTCCCTGTTGTGGTGCGCCATCAACACCCGGTGCGCCGCGGCGAGACCTGCGGTGTCGGCGCGGGCGACGACCGCTACCAGCGGAGAATCGCCGTATCCGCCGGACGGCCAGCGGCGCTGTGCATCCCCGGCCCATTCCAGCGAGGCGGTGAGGGTGGAGACAGCGGAGCCGCCGTGCGCGCCGAGCAGCCACACCAGCGGATGCTCCGCGCAGTGCGGTGTGCGGGGGATCGCGCCCGGCCACACCGGTACTTCGCCTGCGGCTGTGCCTGGTTGGGGCATCGGATGCGGCGCGGCGGTGTGGTCGTCGCTGCCGCGGAGGTGGGGGATGCTCATCGCACGTTCACCCCGCTCACGGCCCAACCGCCCGAGGCGGTGCGGGCGGCGGTGGTGTAGATCGTCAGCGGGGGAAGTTGCTCGGTCTCGGTGCCGGCGGCATCGACGACGGCCTGGTGCACCGCGACGACCCGGGCGACCTCCGAGCCCGTGTCGGCGGGGTGATCATCGCTCGCGACGACCGCGGTCGCGGTGACCGTGGCGCCCTCGGCTTTCCACTGCTCCCAGGTATTACCGGTGACGGGGGCGAGAGCGGAGTAGGAGACACCGAGGCGGTCCAGATAGCCGGGGTCGAGCAAGGTTGCGGCGGAGTCGATGTCGACGCCTTTCTGGGTTTGTGTGGCCGGGTGGTAGGAGTACAGGGCCGACAGGGCGGCGGTCATCACTGCTTCCGGGTCGCACAAGTCCGCGCGGCTGAACTGGTCGATGCCAGCGCTGCACGTCGGGGCGGGAGCGGCGGTGGTGGTCGGCGGTGCGGGGTCGGTGGATGTTCCACAACCGGCGACGACGAGGGCGGCGAGAGCGGTGGCCACCACTGCTGCTCGGTGGATCGGACGGTGTGTTCTGGTGTTCATCCGAATCTCCTGACGTACATCGTTTCTCCTGAAAAATCGGACAGGGGTTGGATTTTCACCACGTCCCCGGACTGCGGGGCGTTGAGCAACATTTCGGTGCCGCCATCGACGCCGTAGTAGATGCCGACGTGGTGGGTGTTGCCACCGGATCCGAAATAGATCAGATCGCCGGGCTGTTTCTGACCCTCCGGAATGTCCTGTCCGCGTGGGTCGTAGAGCTGGCCGGGGGTCGAGGTGTCGCCGGTGTAGTGATCGAGGCTGATCGCCCCGCCGGAGGCTTGGAAGACCGCGTAGAGGGTCAGTCCGGAGCAATCGAAACCGACCTTGCCGGTGTCCCCGTTCGCGTCGGCCGCGCCGCCGCCGTCGCTGATTCCATTGGTGGGACCGCCGGTGTTGCCGCCGCCCCAGGCGTAGGGGGTGCCGAGCCAGCGCATCGCCGCAGCGATCACGTTCTGCCCGAACGGTCCACCAGGGGTGAAGGCGGGGCCGTTCGGGTTCGATACCCCCTCGGCACAGCCAGTTCCGGATCCGCCGAGGGCGACCGCGGTGGCGTCGGCGGTCGCTGTGCTGCCGGCGTCGGCGAGGATTTGCTTGTCGGTGGCCGACAGTTCCGAACCGGCGCCCTTCAACTGGGCGTAGAGGGTGCGGGCGAGGGTTTCGTCGTCGGCGTAGGCGTCGGGATACGCCGAGCCTTGAACGGTCTGGGCAGCGACGGTGACGGGCATCGACTCCCACCCGGGTACCGCGAGAAGGTGCTCGTAGAACAACCGGTTCGCGGTCGTCTGATTCATCAGGGCCGCGGTGTCGCCCCAGATGGTGACCTGTTGCTGGAAACTGTTGACCGACAGGTGATCCGAGCCCACCCCGTCGTGCGGGTAGTTCAGCGAATCGGGGACATTGGAGTTCGCGAGCAGCCGGAAACTCGATTCCTGCGACTGCGTCGCCAGGGCGACGATGATGCCCTGCTCGGAAACGCCCATCGCTTCACCGATCGCCACCGACTGCTTGGCGATGGCGAGCTGGCGTTCGTTCAAACCTGCCGTGCCGCCGCCTGCGCTCCCGACCTCCCCGGAAACCTCCGGGCCACCTTCGGCGGTGCAGTCGGGCCCGGATGAGACGAACAGCACCACTACCGACACCACAGCGCCCAGTAGCAGCGCTGCAGCCACCGCGACGATTTTCGTCGCCGCGCCGGTGCCCTCGCCGCTACTGGACATCTCCGGTCCCCCTCTCGGTCGTCTGTGTGGTGCATCAGGTGAGTACGTGCGGGGTCAGTGCAGGACGGGAGCGGCGTTCACTCCTGCACGCCGGAATCGGCGGCGCCGGTGGCCTTCGGCGGCGTGGTCAGGGGCGCCATCGTGGGCACTGTCTGCGAGGTCGGCGCACCAGGTGCTGCGGTACCGCTCGTCGACGACGAACCGCTGGGCGACCCGGCGGGCGTGGTGGGCGCACCGGGCCGTGTCGTCGACGGGGCGGTGGCGCTACGCGGAGTCGAGGTGCCGGTGTTGGCCTCTGTGCTGTCGTCTGTGAGAGCGTTCGCGAGGCGGGTGAACCATTCGACGGTGAACTTCGCGGGGGTCTGCCCGTCATCGGTGACCGGGACCTGGTCGTAGGTGCCGTGCAGGCGCACGGTGGCCCAGTAGCGGACATCGGTCGCAAGTGTCAGCAGGCCTGTGTTGTCCTCGATGCCTTGAGTGATCTCGTGGTAGATCTTGCGCTGGACCGAGGAAATCGTGGCCGGCGGGAACAGGGACACCACCGCGGCGCCGACCTTCGCCCCGAGCGAGGCCAAGGCGGCGGGTGGGTTCGCCAAACCGACGGTCGCGAGTTCGGTGATGGTGGCGGGGGTGAGGACTTTCTTCGCCACGGTCACTGCGGCGCCGAGGCCCATGACCCCGGCTTTGACGACGGCGCGGACGATCTTCGCGTCCGCTTCCGGGGTGTCGGAGGACGGCGCGGAGTTCTCGGCCAGCCGGCCGAGTACCGTCTCGCCGCCCGAGGTGACCTGGAAGCGCCCGTTTGTGAAATCGACGTCCTCGTTCACCACATCGGCGGCCGTGCGCAGCGACGCGCCGCCGAGCGCACCGGCGAGGTCGATCAACGTGCGTTGCGGATCCTGCTCCTGCAGGTGCAGCTGGCCGGAAATGTTGGTCACCACCTGCGCGAGAGTGGATTTCGCGGGCAGCGAGCAGGCGAGATCGCCGGGGGTGCAGAACTGCGCGACCCGGCCCGAGAGTTGCCCGAACGCCGACGAGCTCGACGTCGACGACGATCCGGACGAGGAGGATCCAGAAGCAGGGGAGCTGCTGCCGATGCGCGCCGACGCCGAGGCGGTGGTGTCGGTGGGTGCGATGCCGCCGCCGTCGGCCGCGGCCGCGGTCACGGTCAGACCGGCGAGATCGGTCGATGGGACGCCGGGAGGGGCGGCCGGGGAGGTCGGGTTCGGCGAGCCGGGAAACACGGGCGACGACGCGGGCCGGGTGGGGTCGGAGAACAATGCGACTGCGGCAACGTCTTTCGCGGGGATCGGGCCGTCTCCGGCGCCGATGGCGCGGGCGATCTCGGAGGCGATCTGCGCGCCTTGGGAGTATCCGGTCAACGCGACCGGTGAGCCCGGGCAGCGGGCGGCGTAGTCGGAGAGAAAGTCCAGGCCTGTGCTCACCCCGTCGGCGATGGACTGGGCGTAGGGCAGGTCGCTGCTGTCCCCGGGCTTGCCGCCGAAGCTCGCCGCGTACGGCACCAGAGTGCGGCCGATCTCGTCGGCCGCCAGGCGCAGGGGGATGGTGATGGCGGTACCGAGGAATCCGGTATCGACATCGGTGGCATCGGCGTCTCCGGACTCTCCGGTGCCCTGCCAGCCGAAGACGTGCAACACGTCGCAGCCGGAGGCCGGTGGCCGCGTCGGTGCGAGCGGCGCCGCGGCTGCGCTACCGATGCTGCCGGCCGACACGGCCGCCGCGAGCGTGATCGTCGTCAGTGCGCGCGCCCACACCGCCCGGGTGCGGGCAGCGGCGCTGGTGGTCGTAGGGATGGTGGTGGTCCTGGTCATCGGATGCTCCTTGCAGGCGTGCGAGGTGGGATCGACGATGCGGTGACAGACCTGTCGACAGCTGGCAGTGGCACGCTGGGATGTGCGGAGCTGTAGTGGCTGAACAGGGTTCGGTGAATCCGTTCGGTTTCACTGACGCCGGGGTCGGTGCGGTACTCGATGTTGCGGACAGCGGCTGTGGCGGATGCGCTGTACGCCTCGCGGCCGAAGGTGTGAACGGTGCTGTCGTACCTCTCGTGGGAGAAGGGGCGATGACTCATCGTGTGGTGGCCTCTCTGCTGGTGGTGCTGGTGTGGATGTGGTGGGCGACGGTGAACGAGCGCGGAGACAGCAGGGAGGGGTCGATACCGACACCGGCGGCGATTTCGGAGTCGTAGGACAGGTGGTGAACGCCGGCGACGCGTCCGGACAGGGCGTCGGCGAGGGGGCCGGTGACGTGATCGACCCCGGGACGTTGGGAGGTGACCACCAGGTGCACCGTGCGGCCCATTTCTTCGCTGCCCAGGCGTCGACGGAGCATCGACAGGACGGGGCGGGAGGCGTTCGCGGCGCCGGGGCGGTCGTCGATGGTGACGACGATGTGATCGGCGAGATCGGCTGCAGCGTCGAACCACGGTGAGCCGACACTTGCGCCGGCATCGACGATCACCGACCGGGAGCGGCTGCTCAAGGCCGTGATGGCGCCGGACAGCGGTGATGTGGTCTCGCCGAGAGTGCGGTCGCGGCCGAGAACCGTCCACCCCGAGGTAGGCAGCGCAGTGGTGTCGGCGGCGGGGTCGTCGCCCCCGGCCAGCCAGTGCTGCCACCACGAGGGGTGGCAGTGCTGTGCCGGTGCTCTGACGACCAGGTCGCCGCCCACAGCGGTGCCGTCGAGTGCGATGACCGGTCCCGCGGACCCCACTGCATCGGTCTTCATTGCTGGGAAGTCGGCTGCTGCGACCATCGCGAGCAACAGAGTGGTGATCGTGGCCCCGGACCCGCCGTGTGCACCGGCGACGACGGTCACCGAGCTACCGGCTCTATCGCCGTGCTGCGTCGATGCGGCCGATACGCGGGGAACAGTAGAGGCGGGCGTGTCCGTGACCTCGGTGGCCGCGGGATCGGCGGCGGACTGCCTCGTGTCGGCGATAAGCCAGTCCAGGTAAGACGGTGCCGGTCCACCGGCGGCGGTGCTCATTGGGGTACCTGGCCGATCCCGACGATGGACGAGGTGGTCCCGTCCGGGCTGCGCTGAACGGTCATGGCGGAGGTGAAGCGTTTCTCTTCACCGCCGGGTCGGCGTTCGATGACCGTGACTCGGTACTGGCCGGGAGTCAGCGGGGAAGTGAGGACGCAGTGATCGGTGCCGGCGGGAATGGCGGCCATCGCCGCGGCGAAGTCTCCCGGTTCGACCACTACGCCGCCGCCGAGTTGGGCGTTGACGGCGTCGATGTCGCGGGTCAGGTAGTAGGCGTCCTCGATCCGTGCGATCGCGGCGAGGTCGGCCTGCGTCGACGAGGCGAGCGCACGCGTGCCGCCGCTCTGGCCTGAGCACCACTGTTCCGCCGGTGGCGGCGTGGCCGAGCTGCTGGCCGCCGTGCTGTCGGCTGCGGTGCTGGTGTCCCCGGTCTTCGCGGCCATCGGCTGCGCAGTCGGTTCGACGGCAGCAGCGGCGTTCTGATGATTCTGGCCGGTTCCGTCGAGGATCAGGGCCGCACCGCCGACGAGGGCGATCAGTGCGGCGATCGAGCCGGTGACCGCCATCGACGAGCGGTGCCGGCGAAGCCACGACCGCTGCGCGGCAGGCGTGCCTGCGCGTTCCTCGCTCGCGCTCGACCCCGCGTCCGCGCCCGTCCGGTAGTTGTCCAGGGCGGCGGCCCACTGCGGTCCCGCAGCCGGGGGAGGCAGAGCAACCACCCTCTCATCGTCGAACTCGGCGGGCTCCTCTTCGTCGATGTCATCGGTAGGAGAGGCCGCGGCGGCGTTCGAGCTCCGCGCGTCGGGTACGTCCATGAGATCTGCGGGGAGAGCGGTGAACCACTGCTCGTCCTCGGTGGTCGAGAAAGCCACTGGCAGTTCTCCTTTCACGTCGAGAAGTAGAGATGCACTGGGTTGGCTGGTGGCAGTCGAACCTTCGGATACGGCCGCACAGGCACGGGAGGCAGTTGGTGTGCGGCCGCACCCGGCGATCAGACTCGCGCTACCCCGAGCCCGGCGAGAGCGCCGGTGACGACGTCTGCGACCTGTCCGAGTGCAGGTCCAGCAGCGGCCGCAGCGTCCGCGACCGTTGGCTGCTCGAGCACCGTGGAGGTGAACCCCTCCACAGCGGTGCGGGCCGGTGCGGTCCAAGCATCGGTATCGCTGATGGCCTGCTGCACGACCGGTGCCGCGTTCTCGACGGCGGTGCTGGCCTGCGCGAGCAGATCCGGAGACGGGCTGGTCGTCAGCGAAGCCGGGATGATCGGCAGTTGATCGGCTGACGGACCCACCGGCAGTGTCTCGATCGCCGGTGCTGCTGCCGGCGCTGGCTCTTCGACAGTGATTGCTTCACCGCCTGCAGCGGCACCGCCGATCAGACCGCCGGTGACGGCGCCGATGACGGTCGTAGTCGCCACGATAGGGGCTGAGATCGCTGCTCCCACACCCGCACCGGCCAGCGCTGCGGCCCCAGGAACAAAGACGAAGAGGCCAGGGCCGACCGCGACGACAGCTGGAGTCAACAGCGGTGTTGCGGCCACACCGAGTCCAGCACCAATCGCCGCGCCTCCCGCAGTAATTGCGGTGCCAGGAACGAGACCGGCACCGAGTCCGACCAGACCGCCCGTGACGGCTCCGCCCGCGGTGCCGACGGCGATGCGGTCCGCGCGCGGTGCGTCCGCCAGGCCATTGTCGACGAGCAGGTTGCCGCCGTCGGCGGCAAGGGCTGAGAACGTGTTGGAGACCTGGCGGGCGAAGACGGGGTCGACGCCGTAGGGAGTCGGAATCACGTCAGCGCCGACCAGAACCGTGTTCTCCGGTGTCTGGATCGGCACGATCTTCGTTTTCTTCACCGTCGGTGCAGGCGCGGGTGCCGGTGCGGGCGTGGTCGTTTCGGTCTCGGCCTCGATGCCGGGCCCTTGAACCGGGGCAGGTGCGGAGTCGTAGTAGACCGGTTCGCTTTGGTACGAGGGAGTTTGGCGTCCGGCGTTGTAGTCCTCGACGGTGCGAGTCTGGCCGCCGTAGTCGTAGCGCGGTGTGAAGCCGTCGATGTACCCGCCTTCCGGTTCGGTGGCCGGGGCAGGTGCGGGAGTGGTGGTGGACAGGCCCGGTTGCTGGGGTGTCGTGGTGGACAGGCCCGGTTGAACATCGTCGGCGAGTGCGTGACCGGTGAATGCCACCGCGACCGAGACGGCAGCGGCGGCTACCACTGTCGAGCGGGTGGCGACCGCGACGGTGCGGTGTCTTCCTTGAGAGTTGTTGTCGTTCAACAAACTATCCTTTCGAGACGAGACGGGCGGAATGATGGCTAGAAATTGTTGTGGGTCTGCGCTGCGTAGGGATGGTGTGAGAGTTGCTGTACGAGCGAGGTTTTGAGTCCTAGGGCGGACGGGATCGGGGCATGCGGGCCTCGATCCCGCCCCACCTTGTGGACATGATGTGGGCCAATCGCCACTCGTCCAGCTCAATGCGACTGCGAATGGGCGATGTCAGCGGAAACCTGTACTCCTTTCTGCCGTAGAACCTTTCGGCTACTTGGGTGACCGGTGAAGCCTGCGTTTCGGCGACAAGCCGGAGTGCCGAAAGAACACAGGCCCCACGCGGTCACGCGCGCCCGTGTTGGACCGGACCGGGGACGCCGGTCACCACGGGCCTACGGCCACACACGGGGGCTGTGTGCAGCCGAGTCTCTATTTCGGCTACGCGGCCCGCCGGCAGGGGAGGACGGTCGCTGTCGAGGGATGAGACCACTCGACAAGCACTTCGCCGGTGTCGTCGTCCAGGAATTGATGAACGGAGTGAGTATCGGCTGACAGAGAACATGCCAGGATGCCGAAGCTGTCGGGCGTCAAAGCGCCACACAGTTTCGAGTTACGCCCGTCGTAGATGTGTAACAGGGGGCTCAGATGAGAAGATGACATAGTCGTCCTTCAATAGCGACCGTTGAAGTGCGTTTGGATACACGTTTGGCGCGTGTAACCAGCGCGATCGGGAGCTGGAGGGGTTGACAGGTAAGGGGCCTTCGGCGTCTGCGGCGACGGCAATCAACGTTGACGCCGAAGGCTCTGCCGATTCAGGCGGCGCTCGCAATCTCGGCGGTAGCGACAAATGGGCATGAAATTGGAGAATGCGGTGGCGAGAAAGCCGTCCGGCATAACGACTCACCCGCCACCGCTCGGACCGTGCTAGGCGCAGCCTGCGATCGGGTGTCGCGGCATCCAGCACGGAGGTTCGCGTGGGCATGTCGGCGGACCGGCGCCTGAATGCCTTAGGTCGCAACGCTCGACACCCCCATCAAAGTTGATTCGAACTCGAATATTCAATCTATACCCTAATGCTATGCCCTTATGTTGTCACTACATCCACGGGAGTCGGGCAAAGTTATGAATCGTGAGGTATGACAGAGCGCGGTGCCAGTGAGCAGGCGCATACTGCGAGGGTTCTCGCGCGACGAGTTCGTCAGCTGCCGCGAACGGGCAGGGTTTCCCTCTCGCGCAGACCTTGCGAGGGCGGCTGACATCAGCGTCGGAGCGGTCTACGCGTGGGAAACGGGAAGCGCGACACCGCAGGTGGACACCCTGCTGAAAGTCGCAGCAGTTATGGGTGTTTCGATCAGCGATCTTGTGGTCGTGGCCGAGAACGACCGGCACCTTGGGGATCTGCGCGTTTTTGCGGGTCTGACGCAACCGCAACTCGCGAAAGCCGTTGGAATGTCCACGACGGCACTCGGTGCGCTCGAACGTGCAGAGGTAGCCCGGCTTCGTCCCGACGTGGCCGCGAAGCTGGCCGAAGCGCTGGATAGGACAGTTGGAGAGATCGAAGCGGCGTACGAGCGAACTCGGAAACGACCACCCGGCGTCGCATCCTGACGACGACACAAACATGACACTCCCCTCGGTTGCACAGGCATGAAGAAACCACGCGCTTTAGTGCAACCGTCCCTACTACGCGGGAGCGGGAATGAACCCCGGAATCCGGGGAGCGCTTTTCGGACTATAGCTGTTCGTTCGGACAGCGTACAAGCATCGTTTAAAGCCGAATCAAAACGAACGCCGCGTGGACGTCTTCTTGGAGCGCGACCGGAGAGATAACCAGATTTGCCTGCAGATACTCGCCATCTGACCCCATTAAACGAATCTGGCCCTCGGCGCGACCGATGTTTTCGGCACGACGCATGAGATCCACGGCATCCTTTAGATCCTCCGGATGAATTCCTGGAGTCGGCTCACCGGCCACGCCCCGCCAGGCAACAAACTCCGAGGCTTCGGTCACCCAGCGGATGAAGTTGAGGTTTCGGGGGCTGACGATGGCGGCGTGCTCGTTGTCCGGCCGCGTCAGCCGCAGGTAGTGCCCTTCGATGGACTCCAATGGCTCCGGTGAGCCTTGGCCAATTTCCCCGAGATTCTGACTCAGGCCGACGGAGCAGCGATGAATCTCGCCGCTTCGCTCGACCTCAAGGATGCGAAGTGAAAAGTGAGCTCGCCACTTGCTTCCGTCGCGGCGACGGACGTTCCAGTCCCCTTGCAGGTCTGTACCGATCGGCTTTGTTTCGATCAGGCTGAGCGCCCGATTCTCACCGCCGTCTTTGATGTCTACCTGGCCGAACATCGCGCCCATATGCCGCTCTTGACCTCGGTGCTCGCTGGGGATGTCGGCCATCTCAGCCCATTCGGTGCTGCCCAGTGCTTTGTGAGTGGTTAGGTCGATGATCCAGGCACCGGCGGCGGCATGCGTTGGAACCGGAATCTCCGCACTGTTCATCCATACCCAGGCCCCATGCAGGCGATTCTCAAGGAACAACGGGTCGACAATTATGCGCCGACCGTGCCCTTCTTCGTTGATGCCACGGCCTGTGTCTCGGACCCGCTTGACGAGCTCGATAACGGCTTTCGCCCGAGCTTCGTTGCGTGAGAACAACGAGGACAGCGGCCGGAACCGATTGGGCACCGATCCCACTGACACCACAGAGGGTAAAGCGTCCTCGTCGAAGGTCTCGATCAACAGCCATTCGGGTTTGTTCGGATCGTTTGCTCGTTTCCGAGTCACCTTCTAGCCTCCTTACAGCCCCGACCGTGGCAGATGACGATCAGCGCCCCCCATGTCATTGTCGGGTCCTACTGTAGACAGTTGAATCTCCGCAGTTCGGCACGCACTATTAGGAAACGGAAGCGGATATCTTGTACCAGCATGTGACGTTCGACAAGACATTCTTTCAGGATCCGCAACCTCTGTACTCAGAGCTCCGAGCGCACGGGCCTGTCCATCGATTCACTTCGCCAACCGGTGTCAGCGGATGGATGGTCACCGATTATGACCTTGCCCGGCAAGCCCTCAACAATCGCAACTTTGTGAAGACACAGGACACGATGGCTGGCGCCGCACCTGGCGGCGAATCGGGGAGTATCTCGGCTCGTATGCGGTCCTGGCTGCGGAAACAAACCGCACCGTGGATGGTCTCTCACATGCTGGCCGCAGAACCGCCAGACCATACGCGCTTGCGTGCCGTGGTTCAGAACTCCTTTACGCCAGCCACATTGAGGTCGTTGAGGCCAACGATCGAGACGTACGCCGATCAACTAGTTGCGCAGGCCCGCGCGCGTGCGCACGGTGGCAGGCCCTTCGATCTAGTCGAGGCTTTCGCCTTTCCGTTGCCGGTTCAGGTAATCTGCCA
This sequence comes from Rhodococcus sp. Eu-32, assembly GCF_003336925.1. Classification (NCBI taxonomy): domain Bacteria; kingdom Bacillati; phylum Actinomycetota; class Actinomycetes; order Mycobacteriales; family Nocardiaceae; genus Rhodococcus; species Rhodococcus sp. Eu-32. Next base: position 37,349 of record NZ_QGNK01000017.1, read on the forward strand.
CATCCTGGGCGTTCCTGACGAACATCACCGTGCAATCGGCGAATGCTCACGCGTCCTCTCCGACGTCATCGTGGCCGACCCAGATGACCTACGACGAGCGGCATTAACGCTGGCTCGCATTATCTACCCGTTGCTGAGGCAGCGTCGCCGCCGCCCGGAGGACGACTTGTTATCCGTCCTCATGGAGGCGCGCGAGCGCGGTGAGATGACACTGCGCGAAGTCATGTCAACGGTCGCCTTGCTATTAATCGCCGGTCACGAGACAACGGTGAATCTGATTGCGAACACGACGTACACGTTGCTTAGCAATCGGGAGCGCTTCGAACAACTCGTCGCCGGAACGGTCAAGCTCAACAGCACGATCGAAGAATCCCTTCGCTACGAACCTTCCCTTCCGACAACGACCTTGCGCCAGGCGCTATCGGACGTTGCTTTCGGAGGCGTCCAGATGTCGAAGGGGGATGTCGTCATGATCAGTCTTGCGGCGGCAAACCGCGACGACGCGAAATTCCCTAATCCGACTGAGTTCGATCCTGCCCGCGCGACCCGAGGACATCTGGCGTTCGGGTATGGCATTCACCACTGCATCGGTGCGCCGCTTGCGCGCATGGAAGGTGAGATCGCACTGATGAGGTTGGTTGACGCGTTCCCCACTCTGCATCTTGCATCCCATGCTCCGGTGTGGCGCGAAAGCATCGTGTTTCGTGGGTTGGAATCGTTGATGGTCGAGGTCCACTAGATGAGATGCGCCGCATTTTCTGGAACCAATTTTTCGGTTCTCGGCGTGTCGGGAACCGAGTCTCGAGTTTCGGGTACCAGAATAAGCAGCCATGGCCACCATGTCATCGCGCCAACGCGGTCGCCCCAGCAAAGGGGACCGCGTTGTTGCAAAATGCAGAGTCGTTCCCGCGCTCAAGACTGCAGCTCTAGATGCTGCGAGGCGTAAGGGAATGACCGAGAACGACTACCTGGCTGCGCTGATTGCCGCAGACACAGGTCTGACGCACCTGGCGCCGATGTCTGGACAGGAGGAGCTGCCTGACGCGTGCTGATTAGTCGCACCTAAGCAACTAAATACTCGCAAGCAGTAGCACCAAACAGCAGAAAGCCCTGGCACTCATGCCGGAGTAACCAGGGCTCATGCTGTGCCGAAAGAGTTAGCAGCTCTCGCGGACTGTGTACTGCACTCCCGAAGGGACTGTCTTGGCGGACATGTCTCAGGGTACATCGCACCCTGAAGCAAGGACAAGATTTAATGCTCGTGTCGGCAATGTTGCCGACACCACACCGGACCGTTTGTGGCGGCGTTTCGCGCGGCCCATGGCGGCGCGGCAGTCGATGCGGCTGTACGACCCGGTCGCGAAGAAGTACGGCGCAGCGGGACCGTTAACGACCAAACGCCCAGCTCTACCGGCGGCTGTGCCGTTGTTCACGCACGGTCGAGCACGCATTCTGGCGCTCGACTTCGACGCCAAAACTCACGGCGCGGCAGCGGTCGTCGACGACGTTGCACGCATGCTGCAGTGGCTCAAAGAGTGCGGTGGCCGCGCTGTCGTCGACGTGTCGACGTCCGGTGGCCGGCACGTGTTGGTGCCGCTGGCACCGGGAAAGACCGTCACAGCCGAGGAGATTCGGCCGCTACTGCGCCTGCTCGCCGCCCGGCTTCGCACGTTGGACATCACGCCGATGACCAACCCGGCCTCGGGCTGCATCACCGTCCCGGGCTCGGCCTGCAAAGAGGGCGGACACCGGCGGCTGGCCGATCTGGACCCGGCCACGGCCGCTGATCATCTGACCGTCGGCTCCGATCCCGGCACCCTGACCCGCCTCGAAGCCCTCCTCGGTGGCAGCAGCTCGCCGATCAGGCACCCGGTCGCCGCACACATTCACACCGACACTGTCACCGAACGCATCCTCGGCACCGGCGGCGATACCCGGCTGCACCCGCGGTTCTGCCGCTCCACACCGCCGCCGACAGCCGTCACCGAGTTCGCCGCGACGGGCCGCCGCGACCGCACGCGCTGGCCGTCCCGGTCGGAGGCCCGCCAGTCCGTCATCACCCACGCCGTCCTCGCCGGCGGCTCGCCCGACGACATCGTCGCCCGCGCCGCCGCGCCCGACTGGGCGGGCCTGCGCGCGGCGTACGCGCACTACGCCGAACCGGCGCGCGCGATCCGCCGCGACGCCGCCGCCGCCCTCGACTGGGCCGCATCGACCCTCCCCGATCCAGTCCGGGATGCTGGGCACAAGCAAAAGCACACAGGGGGCACCGGCGATCCGGTTCTACGGTCCTGGGTTACCCACGCTCAAACCTGGGTCGCTCGCGAATTCATCTCTCGCCGGGACCGGTGGACCACACACGTAGTGGTCCAAGCGTTGGCATGGGCGGCCGCGGTGTCCGGTCAGATCGTCGAAGGAATCCCCACGGTCGGAGTGGGAGGGCGGTCGCTGTCGATCGCGGCGGGAATGCTTCCGGAATCGACAGTCTGGTCGGTGCTCGAACGGCTGCGGGAGATGGAAGGGTCGCCCCTGCTGTTGATCGAACGCGGGGTGGGCCAGAACCCCGACCGCTACGCCCTCGTCCCGACCAAGACCGCCCAGAACGATCTTGAGCGGCGCAGCGGTGGTCCAGCGGAGTTCGAGGTGGAGTCGGTGCATCCGGCGTGGAGCGTGCTCGGTTGGCGGCAGAAGATGCTTTACGACACCGTGGCGGCGACCGAGACTCCGATGACGGCGGAGGAGCTGTTCACCGCGGTCGGGATCGGACGCACCAGCGGCTACGAAGCACTCGGTGATCTGCGGGTGGCCGGGCTGCTGGTTCTGGACGTTGCGGTCGTGGTGATCGGTGCGGCGGATCTCGACGAGATCGGCCACCGCCACGGTCTGACCGCAGCAGTGCGGGCGCGGGTCGTGCGGCACCGCGCCGAACGCATCGTCTGGCGGGAATGGCTCGCCGCCCGCGAGGAAGCCCGCACCCCACCCGAACCGCCGCTGTCACTGTTCGTGGTCGACGACGTCGGACGGGAGCAGTTCGACGAGGACTATCTCGCCGACGTTCTCGACACCGGCCCACCCGACCACTGACATCCGAGGCCCTGCCGTCTGCACGTGGCTGAGCGGGTGTTTCCGTCGACGCCCGAGAGGGCGGGGGACGAGGTCAGCGGACGAGCTAGCTGTAGGTGTGAATCAGGGCGACGAGGGCTGCGTCCTCGGCGGCGGTGAACGTCGACAGAGCCTGCTGTGCGCCAAGGCGAGCGTGTCCCGTGCGGCGGCGTGTACGTGGTCAGGGTGTGCCGGGTGGGAGTCCGAGCATCGCGGGCTGTTCTGCCGCGACCTGAGGGGAAGCAGTGTCGTTCGTCAGTTGGATGCTGCGGGCGCCGAGAGGTTCCCGCCGACGAGCATGGGAACCGTGTGGTCGCATCGTCAGCGGGAGCGTGGTGTCGGCCGGGCGTGGACGGAGACCGCGCCCGGGGGATACGCGGCACCGGTGACCGCGCCCAGTGCATCGTCGATCCACCCTGCGGCCCAGTACTGGGGGTGGGTGATGATGATGTGCTCGGGCGGAGTCAACACACCGAGCAGGCGACCGGGAGCGATGGTGCACTGGGACAACGCATCGTCGATGACCTCGCTCGGATGCTGGCCAAGCTTCCACGCGTTGGTACCGCCCCGGGTCAAGGCCAGGCGCTGAACCCATCCGCCGTCGGTGAGGGTCGCCATGACCGAATAGTCGGCTTCGTCGAAGTCGACGGTGAGGACGATCAACGCGGTCATGACGCTCCTCGATGCCAGCTCGACCTCGGCGGTCGATGGTTGTCCCCGTTGTCGACGCCCACACCCGAGTCCGAACGCGGGGTGTCGGCGATCTGGGCCGTTGACTCTAACCGGATCTGGTCGAGCGCTCGGGCGATGGTGTCGTGCATCAACTCCTGCTCGGCGCGGGGGATCACGGGATCGGCTCCGGAGCGTTCCTCCTCGGCGATCTGCTTGAGCAGTCCGACGACGTCGGCGATGGCCGTCCGCACGCGCGGGTCGTCGGGATCGTGCCCGGACTCGAGCAAGGCTTGCCGATATTCGGGGTCGTCCTCCACATCGATTTGGACGCACCGCCCGACCGTCTGGTTCCGTCTGCGTCGACATTCACACACTGCAGGCGTTGGTGTCGGTGCCAGGTCACATACTCGTGTCCATGCGAATCCGTACCCTGATCGGCCCGCCGCTGCAGCAGGAGATCGTACGCTTCACTGCGGTGGCGCTCGCGCTGTCGCACGCCGATCCTGAAGGGGGAACCGGCCGCGTACCGGCGCGGAACACCTCCTCCCGTGGCCGAGCGGAGACGGCCGATCACTGACGGTCAGCCGGTGAGCGGGCCAGCTCCGACCCGTCCACCGGCCCGACCCCGGGCGGCGCGCCGCGACAGTGTGTGTCGGCGGGGCGATCTAGCATGCGGTCATGAGCGAGAGGGAGCCTGCCGCGGTCGCCGGGATACCGGAGACAGTGCTCGACGAGCTCGCACAGACTCTGACCGACAAGATCGATGTTCTACTCGACCGGCTCACCGACCGCGCACTCGCGACGCCGCAAGCAGGCTCGACGGCCTGGAAGACGCAGTGGCAGGGCCGCGACAGTGAGGACGGCCGCCGAGAACACGCCCGCCGCCTCTACGTGCGGGCGGTGCTGGCCAACCGCGCCGGCATCGGGCTCACCGAGACTCCAGCTGCACTGCCCGCTCCGGTGCCGCCTGCTCGACGCCCGGCAGCACGCGCCCGCGGCCGCACTCGAACGATGCCGGCCGCCGAGCAACTGGCGATGTTCTGAAAATTTCTCGGACGCACGGGAACCGATTGTTTCCTCGCTGCATCTAACAGTGCGGAGGGGTGGTCGGCCGTCTGAGGGGGAGGCCGGCTGCTCCTCCTCTGCACGGGCGATTGACGATCCCCGGCACCGTTACGCGACTTGTGTACGAAATGGGGCCGCCCGGTTGGACTCGCGAGGGTGCGGCTCGACTGATGCACATCCTCGGACGTATCCTCATCAGTAGTGATCCATTTTGAACCAGAAGGTGGGTAGCGATGACGACAGTCGAACGCCACACGGCGCAGCACAGGCTGCAGCAGGCAGCAGCGCGCCGCCGCATCGACACCCTTGAGCTGAACCGTGAAATCTATTGGGCATCGCGCAATCACCATCTCACACACCGACAGATCAGTGCTGTCGTCGCAGACGTCTCCACCACCAGTATCCAGCGGATCCTGACCCGCTTCGCGGCCGATCCGACCTTGCTGAACGAAACTCCCGCCGAGGTGATCGACAAGCGCGCCGCAGGGCTGATCGACGATGCGGCGATGATGGACACCCTGCTGGGCTGGAAGTACGAGTTCGGCGGTGTCGAGTACGTCGACGGCGTCGCCACCGACGCCTACACCGCGCGCGACTGGGATGACATCGAGCAGGCGTACTACTGCGACCGGATCACCGACGACGAGTTCGCCCGGCTGGTTGAACGGCATCGCAGCGATCTCGAGAAGGCGGCCAGCGCGTAGGTGACAGACGACCCCAGTTTGCGTGGCAGCGTTGCCGCGCAACTCATTGCCATGTCCGTTCCCGGTGGCCGCTTGCACACCGACGCAAGCGACAACAGCAGCGTGCTCTACGCCGGCGAGATCGAACGCTTCGCGTTCCGCAAACGCGTCATCGCCGACTACCTCGACCGTGAGAACCCGCCGCGCGACGGCTATTCGGCGGTCGTCACTGCCGGGGCGCCGGGAGCAGGAAAGACTACTGCGCTCCACCGCTTTCGCGGCGACGACCTGGCTGGATTCCGTGTGCTGGATCCGGACATCGTCAAAGACCATCTCATCGAGCAAGCAATCCGCGACGGGATCTACGACGACATCCTCGCCACACCTCTGGCAGACGGTCACGCGGTCGCTCCGCGCGAGCTGGCGGCTCTGGTGCATCACGAATCGACACAGCTGATCGACCAGATCCGACGTATCTGCACCAGCCGCCGTGAGAACATCGTCATCGAGGGCACACTCAGCTGGAAAGGACTGCCGACCAGGCTCGCTGCCGAACTCACCCAAGCCGACTACCGCTCGATCGAAGTCATCGCGATCGACGCCGACCGACGCACCTGTCACGAGCAAGCCCTCTCGCGCTGGTGGTCAGGCCGTCGACAGTGGGTAGAGGGAACCCACAGCCTCGGTGGTCGCTTCACGCCGCCCGCCGCCATCGACATCTGCTACAGCGACACCGAATCCTCGCTGTGCACAGCGCACGCCATCGAGTTGGAAGAACTCGCCGCGGTGACCTTCGATACCAGCCGTGTCGCGGTACTACGCCAGAGCACTACGGGCGATCTCGACGTCATGTTCGAACGGATGCACCCGAGCACCGAATAAACTGTCCGCGAACATTTTTCGGTCCACTTCCGATCTGTCCTGTTGATCCTTCTTGTGACACGTTCGTGGGTCGCTGATCACGCCTGAGCGGCCACGCGCCGCATCCCCTCGGCTAGATTTCGGTACGGCAAGGGTCGAAACGGGCACCGCAACCGAGAACCTTCGGGGTCGACGCGCAACGCGAACGCACCGGCACAGGTATCGCAGACATCGACGTGGGTGGGAACAAGCCCGGGACCCCATCTGTCTACCGCCGGGCTTGTTCCCACGGCATGGACAGGGTCTGGGTCCATGTCGGACATCGATTCCGATGAAAGGACAGTGTAGACGGGATTGTCGGGGCGCGCGTCGGTTGAATTCCCGCCCCTCGCCGGGAATTCAACCTGCACTGCGAATCGCCCCGACCGCAGACAGCAATAGCACCGCATCGACGCTGCCACCGCACCGAAAATCCACTGCCGCGAGGGCGCCGCGTAAGCCAACAGTGTCGCTGCGCGGCGTGGTCGCCATCCGCTGGCGGTGCCTCATCTGCTCCAATGAGTTATGACAGATGACAACAACACCTCTACTACGGATCGCCAGGTTGGTGACACCGTACAACTGCGGCGCGGCGACGAGGCGGCGGTGGCGGGGAAGATCGTCGAGGATTTCGGTGACCAGAGCACGGTCCATGATGGTTTGGGGCGGGACTGGGCCACACCGCGTAGATGGGCGGTGGCATTGCACTCGGGAACATTGGTCTTCGCCGACGACGACGAGCTCACCTAGGTGTATCCGATTCTGATTTCGATGGTCGTCGCCTCCGTGATCGTCGTCGCCGTCTGCGTCCCGATTCTTATCGTCGGCGAGGTACTGCATGCGGTGTCGACGCGTCGACGACCCCGGGCCACAGGTGCAGCGACCCGGCCGAGCCGTTCGCGGTGACCGCCGCACTGCAGGTTCTGTTCGATACGAACCGATTCCGCTGTCGATCGGGGCCTACTGTGAAGCACACACGCAGGGCGCCGGGACAGAGACGGCCGTGCATCGACGCCGTCACACGGTGCAGCCGTCCGGTGGCCGGCAGTGTCTGTGGCCCGCGCCCCGAGCGGGGTGGCAGAGCATGACGGAGAGAGCCCCTCGACAATCGCGGGCAGCGGTACGCACTCTGGTGTGCGAATCGGCAGCGTACGTCGTACTCGAAGACGGGATCGAAAAACTGTCCCCGACGACGGTCGCCCTACGCGCTGGAATCCACAAAGGCCGCGTGGTGCGCATCCACAGCAACAGCGTCCAACTCGCTGCAGCTATCCGCCGCACCGGATACGAGCGCGTCGAGCAGTTGTGCGAGAAGTTTCCACGAAGTCGCGACACCGGTGTCTCCGCAATCGCCGCGTGCCTCTACGAACTGGTCGAGCAAGCGGGTACCGATGCGGTGGTGCGGGCGATGTACGCCCTCGACGCCGCCGACGCCCCAGCCGCGCCCGGTCACTTCACTATCTACGGTCTGTGGCGTAGCCACTTCATGACGTTACTGAACACCGACCTGGACGGCTCACCAACAGAAGACACCTCGGTACACGCCCGCCTCACGGAGGTGGCCGATGTCCTGGTCGACGCGCTCGCCGGGTTCACCACCCCGCGCGGTGCACCGAGTGAACTACCCGTGCGGTTCGATCACGTCCATCTCCTGCTGACCGCGGTGCTTCCGATGGTCTGCAGCGACGCCGATTACGCGGCACACATGCACCAGTACCTGCCGCGTCTGCGCCGCATGTACGGAACCAGAGTCGACGACGCCGTGCCGCACTGAACCCCTGACCCATGGCGCGACAGCTGGACACGTTCGCCTACCACGTGAGCCCACTAGACGCGTTGATTTGGTTGTCCGACACTAGTTTTAGTATCGATCTGCCCTGCCGCAGCGCGGCCGAGCGTCGGCGCTACGAGGTGTGAGGTGTCGCCGATTCCGACCCGAGGCGCACCATCTCCGCTGAGAGGGTGGCGACGGGAATGTTCTCGTCCTGCGAGAGCTTTCTTATCAATTCGAACGCCTGGACGGCGTCAATCTCGTAGCGCTCCGTCAACATTCCCTTCGCCTGCCCGATCAGATCGCGGGAGGCGAGTGCCGAGGTGAATTGTTCGGTCTTGTTCGCCGCATACATCGTCGGGCGCGCGCTGCAGGCGCGCCGCGACGGGTGGGACCCTTACCGGTACGTGTGGTCGGCCGGGAAGTGCTCGCTGTCGCGTATGTCCTTGGCGACGACTCCCTGCTCAGTGGGATGGGGGAGAACGGCGCCACCGCCCGCAGACAGGGCACGGAGCCGCGGCCTTCTATGGTGATACAATTCTGTATAAGGCCTTGTGGAGGTGGTAGCGATGGCATTGATGCCCGATCTGGAGCGCGATCTTCGGTCGATTCCCGCGCAGCGAGAGCTGCTGCAGCTGCGACTGCTTAGAGCGGTCGCGCAAGCCACCGACGCCGGGATCCCGCAGCGAGTGATCGCCGCCAACCTTTCTGTCGCCCAGCCGGAGGTGAGCCGCATCGTCAAAAAGCTCCGGCTGCAGCCCTGGGCGCGTCAGCGGAGCCCACGCGAGGTGCTTCTCGAGCACGCCGCCCAACTCATCGATCACGACGCGATGATGGCCGAACTGACCGCATGGGACTACACCTACGGGCACGATGCTGTCGATGATCCGATCGGGGACAGCTACGTCCGCGGCAGCTGGGATCAGATCGAACGCGCCGGCGAGCTGTTGAGCGATGAGGACTACCGGGCCCTCCTCGACGCCACCGCTGATCGACGTGCGCAGGCGAATGCCCGCTGATTCGGCAACATCGGTCTCCGTAGAACTCGAGGCGTGGTGCCGACCGGGCGGGGTGCTGGACAAGGACGGACTACGCGCCTCGATGAACATCTTCGATCCGGTTCCGCGGAGACGGACCCGCGACGGGATCGTCGAGGCATACCTGTCCGAGCAGACCGAGGTCAGTATCGGCCGCCAATGCCTGGCGCTTGCGACCGCCGGCCCGCCCGGAGTCGGTAAGTCGTCGAGTATCGAACGGCGCCACCTCGCAGGCCGGGGGTGGCGGGTGTTGGACGCCGACCGCGTCAAGGACTACCTCCTGCGTGATGCCCTCGACGCCGGCGTCTATGACGACCTGCTCGCCCGCACGCTGTCCGACGGATATCGGGTACTGCCGCGCGAACTCGCGACCCTGGTACACAGCGAATCGACGAAACTACTCGATGCGATCACCGACATCTGTATCAGCAGAGGCGAAAACGTCGTGCTGGAAGGAACATTCAGCTGGCCCGGGCTCGGTCCGCGGCTGTTGAGCGACCTCGCATCCTCCGGGTATGACAAGTTCACGATCCTCGACGTCGAAGCGCCCGCTGACATCACCCGAGTGCGGGCGTTGACCCGGTGGTGGCGTGGCCGCGTCGCCGCAGTGGGCGGCGGCGACCCCATGGGTGGACGCTTCACTCCCGGCTTCGTCATCGACGCCCTCTACACGCCAGGATTCGATCGGACCATCTGCGCGCGCAACGCTCGCGCTGCGTTCGATCATCCACTTGCCGAACATATTCCGACGGTCGAGCTACTGATCGAGCACCTCGGTGGTGACGACGAGACCTGGGTAAAGGAGGCCGGTGTAGTGGTCTATTCGACCGCGACCACACAGGGGCCCTCGACGAGCTGATATGCGGTAGGCCTGGACAAGGAGTATCGATGAACGACAACAGGTTCGGGCGGTTGAACGACCGGATCGACAGATTACGAGTGGCTCCGCTGATCGCGCACACCGCACGCGCCTACACGGCGCACCGGGAGGCGATGAACCAGGCGTACCGCGCAGGGCTGATCGGCCCTGGACACGGCCGTCGAGCTCACCCCGACACAGATCCGCGCGCTGCTCGCGACATCGCAAGCATGTCCCGAAGACGGAACAGCGGACACCTGACCGCTACGCGCTCAGACACCGGCCGTCGTTCGGTGACGCTGACGCACTGAACAGGTTCGGCGCCCGATCGGTGCGAAGAGCGCTGCAACACAACGCGGATCGGCATCCTCATACTCGGCCTCAAAGCGTCACAGTGACGATTCGAGGGTCAGGCAGCCCCGGGCGGCAGCGACCTCCAGATGCATCGATGATGTCGTGCGCGGTCGTAAGGCCGTGGGCACGCCCATAGGTATGGCCTTACGTATGGGCTTAGTGGTAGCAGGTGGGTATTGGAGAAATCGATACCGGCTTCGCGGAAACCAGTCGCGCCGAGCAGCGACCGATCAGCGCCATGTCGATCTCGGCTGACATGCCGAGACTATGACAACCAAGCGTCAAAGATGTTGCGCCGCAACATTTTAATACCGGTGACGCGACGTATACGACCGCGACGAGTTCAGTGAGTCGACTGCTTGCAGGCTAGAGCGCGACCCCTAGGGCGGTGCTGACCATGGGCCGGAATCATGAGGACGGACAGTCTTGGGCGGTACGTCTTGCCGTATTTGGCGTGGTTGGTGCGTCCTATGGAAGCTTCGGAAGTCCTGGTCGCAGCCCGTCGATTGCGAGCGATAGGCTCTGGGGCATGAGCGAATACACCGGACCAGTTCCCGTTACCACCGCAGATGGTGTGTGGTCTGTTGGTGTTTCTCATTCCGAAACTGGGCAACAGGACAACGTCGAACTGTCGCTGTATCAACCCGATGCAGGTGGCGGGTTCGCTGAGCGTCGTGTCTTCGAGTTTCCACCGTCCTGGGCTCGGGAAGTCGGTCGCATGCTCATTGAGTCTGCAGACGGACTCGACAGCCGGTAACGGCGAGCTTTTCGAAGTATCGAACTAGGTTTCGGCGCTCTTACTCAGCCGATCAGAGCATTGAGCTGGGCCTGGTTCAGGAGAGCGCGTTGAGGCGTACCGCGTCCAGTCGGAACCAGCTTTCTCGGCATGCTGCATGGCGGTGGCTGCGCTGATGCCGAGTGTGTCGGCGAGTACTTGCGGCGGTGCCTGGCGAACGAGCTGCTGCCAGGTGGTGTTGCGGGTTGCGCGCACCGGAATACCGGTTCGTCGAAGCGTGTCGATGATGGTCTGGCGGTTGAGGTGTTCGCCAGGCATGAAGCCCGGAAACAGCCACCTCGAGTTCGTGTTGGTCGCGGTATTCATGTTGGGACGATTTGCCATGTGCAACTGCACAATTGCTGCGATCGGCTCGGGTAGCTCGATCCACGTATCGGCGAGTTTCAGTCGGACACCCTGGTCGGTGATCTCGACGTCGTCAATGGTGAGGTTGACGATGCGGCTGATCGATTGCCCGTAGAGAGTCAGCAAGCATCCGGCGATGCGGTGGCTGGTGGGCAGGTCGTCGTGCAACAGCAATGTTCGGATGATTTGCAGCCGCTTGTCCTCGCTGACCAGCTCGTGGGCGCCGCGGGCGTGTCGGGGTATGTCGAGGCGTGGTGTGAGCTTGTTCGTTCGCGCCCAGTACAGGAAACGTTCGGTGTGTTGCCGAGTCGACGGCCCGCTTGCATACCAGCGGTCGATGTGGTGCTGGGTGCAGCCGGTCAAACTCGTGTCATGTTCGCCGAGCCAGGCGAGGAACGATATCGCCATCGAGGTGGACTGCTTTGCTCGCAAGAACGGCCCGGCGTCGACCTCTCGAGTGCGGGCGTGCGCGCGCAGGGTGCGTAGGTGGTGCCAACGGGCGAACCGTTCGATGATCTGCCGAGAATCGCTGTCGGTGAGCGCCGCGAGCTTGTCGGTCACCCACTTCTCGTAGTTGGCCAGCAGCCTGTCCCGCGGTGGGAGGACGCCGTGCTCGATCATCAACGCCCGAAGAAATTCCACCGACCGTCCACCGGGCAACGCATCGAGTGCTGCGTGTGTGGGGGCCAGTGCGCCGTCTCCGAGGGCACCGAGGAGTTCCCGAACCTGCGGGTTGGCCCGAATCCAGGTGACGCCGCTGTTGGCACGGGGCATGGCGATGATCGCAGCAGCGAGCGGTTCCAGTTCCGCGGTAACGACGTCGTTCGGTCCGGACAACAAATCACGAACGATGTCGTCGAGTAGGCACCGCCAGCAGGTAGCAGCTTTGGCCAGCCACGTTTCCTCCCCGCAGCGGCCACATGTCAGATCGAGCGGAATCTTGCTGCAACGCAAACACAACGGCCCTTCGTCGTCGTCGAGACCGGGCGTCATTCCTGTGTGCCCACATCCGGTACAAGTTCCCTCGATGCGTTTCGCCGCTTGGTAGCAGTAACAACATACCGGGCCTTCGGGCCAGTGCGCGGCAACCGGATAGTGGTCGCGGCAGCGCGTGCATCGGGGGTGTTTGGCCGGGTCGGGCTGTTGGATGCGGCGCCGCGGCGCGCGGGCGGCGCTCACCTGTCGGGGTCCGTGATGCGGGCGCGTTCAGGCCGCAGCTCGGAGTCCAGGGCGGTGACCGTGGCGGCAGCCGTGCCGGCTGTTCTGCGCACACGGCCGGTGACCACCTCCGGTGTGATCAAGTCGTTCGGGCTGCAGTCGAAAATATCGCACAGTGCCACAAGCACTTTCATCGACAAACGTTCGGGCTTGTCGGTGACCAACCGGTAGACCTGTGCTGCGGACAGGTCGATGCCGCGTTCACGGAGCAGTGGCGCAAGCTGGGTGGTCTTCCACATCTGATGTGCGGCCATCTGCTGGCGAAGCTTCCAGTGATAGTCGAGGCGGCGAGTGGGGGTCATGAGTCGGCTCCTGAATCCGGTAGTGCCAGAGCGCGGGTGATGCTGTCGTCGAGTACCTTTCGCAGCGTACGGGTGCGAAAGTCCGAGGAGACGGAGGTGTAGAGAGCCGTCGTCGAGGCATGGGAGTGCCCGACCTGTTGCTGGACGAACAGTGGGTCGTACCCGTCTTCGATCAGGTGTGTGACGTAGGAGTGTCGCAGGCAGTGCAATGTCAGTTCGTCGGGATAACCGAGAGCATCGCGGTATTCGGCGAAGCGGGCACCCAGCTTTTCCTTTGACACGCGCGGTGATCGTTCGCTGGGCCACAACGCGCTGTTGCGTGCGCCGCTGCTCTGCAGGTCGTGGCACTGCTCGATCCACTGGCTCATCACGCGCACGGACCACGGAAAGACAGTCAGGACGCTCCGCCGCTTGGGGGTGCTGCCCTTGCCGGCTTTGCCCCACCGCACGTACAGCACGCCGTAGACGCCGAACTCGGGCGCGTGCGGGTTGCTGCCGAAGTCCGCGAGATCGAGCATCGCGACTTCGCGGCGACGCAGTCCCCACGCATAGGCCGTTTTCAGTGCAGCGGCGTCTCGCAGTGCCGCGAACCAGCCCTTGTTGCCGCTGCGTCGGGCGATCTGAACCTGGTCGTCGGCGTAGTCGAACAGGTCCTGCAGTTCCTGCTTGGTCAGCGCGCGCCGGGCCGGCCGGCCCTCGTAGTCGGTCGTGTGGGTGGCTGTGTTCCATTCGAAGAACACTTGGGCCGGGTGGGTACCGAACAAGTTCTCGCACACTGTCGTCCAGTGATAGCGCGGGTCGGCGATGTAGTCGCAGAACATGTGCAGCGAGCTTTGGTACGACCGCAGCGTGGAGTGGGCTCGCCGTTCACCCCGCAGGTCGGCGAAGAACTCGTCGACGTCCATCGGTCGCCAGTTCCACGGAAAGTCGTTGGTGTAGCGTAAAAACCGTCGCGCGAGATCGAGTCGCGGCTTGATCGTCGACCGGCCTAGATTTCTACTCAGCTGCTGGTCACGCCAACCCTCCAGCATCGCCTCGAACACCTGCTCATCCGGCCGTAACAACCTCGAGGTCCCGGCAAGGAACAAGGCCGGGGCGCTACCGGGCACCGTCCACCGTTCGACCATTGCACCGCCCTTCCGACCGACAAGCTGATCGAATCATGCATCAGATGATCGATAAACGTCAATAGCGCTGGCGCGCAGAGATCTAAGAGTCGTAGACGCGCCGTCTAACGTGACGCCGAACTTTCGACGAGATGGCTTAACCTGGCTGCTTACAGACTGATTGGCACACAGCGACGAGTGCTCTCACCTGCTGTAATTCGTAATGGTTAAATGCCGATAATAATCGTTATGTCAACTAAAAGACTGCATATTGCATCAGATGCATCATCTCGGCGTCGACCGATCAACCGACTGGCCAGCTAGTCTACTCCAAACATGTTGTACAGCAACTGCATACAGGATATTTACGGTAGGACGTCAATCGTGGCGGGGTCGTACTGTGATCTGGCACAGATGATTCTCTCCGAACCTTGTTTGTCTCCAACGCTATTGACAGCGATGATGCATCCGGTGAATCATTCGTTCGTCGGATAAGACACGGATGTGGGGGCATCTCTTGGGGGTCGACGGTAGCGGTCGCGTGATATTGGTCGGGGCGGTAACGCCGCTCCATCCCGAGGAGCAGACGGTCGAGGACATGCTGACGGGGTGGCGCAACCAGCAGCTGTGCCGGAATCTGCAACTCCACACCATCGAGCAACGTCAGCAGATGGTGCGACGTTTCCTGGACTACACGAACGAGTTGCCCTGGAGATGGACACCAGGCTTAGTCGAGGAGTTCTTCGGCGACCTCCGCTCGATTCGCCGCGTCGCTCACTCGACAATTCGCAGCTATCAGACGTCGTTGAAGCTGTTCTGCTCCTACATCAGCAACCCTGACTACGGGTGGGACCGATTGTGTGAGCAGCGCTTCGGGACGCATCCCGCGCAGGTGTTCTTCGAGTGGAACACCGCGGCACACGTCCAGGCCAACGAATCGCGGCCCAGCAAGCGGGCGTTCACCAAGACCGAACTGCAGTCGCTGTTCGACCACGCCGACACTCAGGTCGAGCTCGTCGCGGCCTCGCGGCGCAAAGGTTGGCTGCCGGCCTACCGCGATGCGGTGATGCTCAAACTCGCTTACTCCTACGGGCTGCGCTTCAACGAACTCCGCCACATCCAGACAATCGACTTCGCCCGAAACCCCCAAGCTCGTGAATTCGGGCGTTTCGGCGTGGTGCACGTGCGCTACGGCAAAGCACAACGCGGCTCACCGACGAAGCGACGCAGCGTTCTGACCGTGTTCGACTGGACGCCCGACATCGTCAGCGACTGGCTCGCCCACGGCCAGCCCTACTTCGACACAGGACTCGACCTTTTCCCGAGTGAACGCGGCACGCTCGTCGCCGAATCGACGCTTCTGCGCCGATTCCGGCGATACTGCACCGAGCTCGGCCTCTCCCCTGGCCTCGATCTGCACTCCCTCCGCCGGTCGTACGCCACACATCTGATCGAGGACGGCTGGGATCCGCTGTTCGTGCAACATCAGATGGGCCACGAACACGCCAGCACCACCTCGCTGTACACCTGCGTCTCGAGCGACTACCGCACCCGAACACTGCGCAGGGTGCTCGACTCCACCGTCGCCGACGCACTCGACCTGGCAGAGGATGGAGAGATCTCGTGAAACGCACCGTCGACTACACCTGGCGGCTGGCCGAACTGATGGCAGCCAACGGAATGCACAACAGCACCGATTTGATCCCGCGTCTCCTCGAGCGCGGCATCGATCTCTCCCGACCGCAGGTGTATCGCCTCGTCACCCAACGTCCGGAACGTGTGTCCCTGCAGATGCTCGCTGCACTCTGCGACATCTTCGGCTGCGGCGTCGACGATCTCGTCGCCGTCACCGCGGCCGATGCACGCAAGAAGAAGGCCGTATCATCGACGTCCTCCCCCAACGTCGTCGAACTCAACAGGACTGTGCGGCCGAGGCGAGCGAGGGTGATCCGAGATGGCGATTGACGTCAATCCCCGCAACACCGTTCGCGGCCGACCCCGCACTGACGGTTCGTTCGTGTGCGACAGGTGCGGCCGCGAGGCCGGGAAACCCCGTGCGCGCTGGCCGGAGGGCGCGATCTGTGGAACCTGCTTTCACGCTGCGGTCCGCACCTACGGATTCTGCGGCGGCTGCGGCTTCGAACGGATGCTCCCGGGCAGAGACGAGGACCGAGCAGTATGCGTCGACTGCGCGGGTATCAACACCGACTTTCACTGCGCCACATGCGGTGTCGAAGCCGAGCACTACCGTCACGGGACCTGCGCACGCTGCGCCCTTCGTAACGACCTCACCACGCTGGTCCTGCACGATGCGGCAGACCCAGTCGCGATGAGCGCACTGGTCGAGGCCCTTTGCGCAGCGGACCGGCCGGAAAGCGTCCACACCTGGAAACGATCGACGACGGTGCAAGACCTACTGATCGGCCTCTCGGTAGGAGACATCCCCTTGACGCACGAGGGTCTCGACGCCGTCGGCAACGACCGTCAGACCGCACACCTACGCCGAGTGCTCGAGCACCACGAACTGCTGCCACCTCGAGATCGCTATCTCGCGCTGTTCGAAGCCTGGATCGACCACAAGCTCACGGCGATCGAACACACCTCGGTGCTCCGCTACGCCGAACAGTTCGCGACCTGGCACCACCTCAAACGCGTCCGCGGCATCGCCGCCGCCGGTAAGCCCACCCGAGGACCTGTCCACGCCTCCAAGCAGGACATCACCGAAACCATCAAATTCCTCACCTGGCTGCACGACACCCACGGACGTGACGCCACCACCTGCACGCAACAGGACGTCGACCACTGGCTCGCCGAAGGCCCCACCACCCGGCACCTCGTCCGGACGTTCTTCGTGTGGGCCACAGCCGCACGGATCAACCGCACCGTCACCATCGGACATCGACAGCCAGAACCGCCAGCGACGTTCACCCAGGACGAGCGCCTGCACTGGATCCGCGAACTACTCATCGGCACAAGCGAATCCCTTCCCTACCGCGTCGCGGGCGTTCTTCTGCTGCTCTACGCACAACCAATCGCGAAAATCGCAGCGCTACGCGCCGAACATGTCACCCAAGCCGGACACGGGCTGCAGATCGCACTCGGTACCGAGCCTGTGTCTGTGCCGGAGCCGTTCGCTCGACTTCTCCGGCAGCACATCGCAACTCGCACCACCTTGGTTACCGGCACGGACACCGGTTGGCTCTTCCCCAGCAGGTTTACTGGCAGGCATCTTCATCCCGGCACGGTGACCGATCGTCTCCGGGCGCTCGGCATTCCGCTTCTCGGAGCCCGCAGAGCGGCGCTGCGTGAACTCGTCATCCACGTTCCTCCGCCGATCGCTGCGGAGATGCTCGGATACAGCTATTCGATGGTTCATCGGCACGCCGAACTCGCTGCGCAACAATGGAACCGATACCCAGCGCAGCGGTAACGAGCGGTGTAGTAGGAATCAAACTCGCCACGAACAGGCGCTCCTGCACCGCCAACCTGCGGCTGCTAGATGCCCGCTTGTCGGTCAAACAAGTTGGCGACGGCACCAGGATTCCTTCGTGTCGGTGGTCGTGGGCATACTTGGCAATGCCCGCTGCGACGTCGTAAGGCGCCGTACGGCGGCGGCATACATCGGCGGGTACCTACAGGGGATGCACCGGCCCGATGACGAAGATCGGAGAAGCGTGACGGACGAGACAGCGCCTGGCAGTACGGGCCAGACTGGACGGGATCCATACCTGCTTGCTCAGGTGCGAGAAGCATTCGGACGCGTGGTTTACAGTCACAAGACCCGAGAGAAGCAGGCTGACATCTGCTTCACGAAGCACCGGTTGCAGCAGGGGGTCCTTGTCGCCCTTACGGCTATTAGCTCAGGCACCTTCCTGGTTGCAGTGGTCGGCCTTCTCGGAAACCCGGTCCTGGCCAGCCTGACGACGTCGTCCATTGCGCTTCTCGTGACCTGGATGAGCCTCGGCGCGAAAACCTTCAAGTTCGCGGACGAGTCCGACGCCCATCGCGGCGTTGCCACCCAGCTCTGGGATGCCCGTGAGTCCTATATCTCCTTGATCTCCGACCTGATGTCCGGTGGCATCTCCGATGAGCAAGCAAGGACGCGGCGCGACGAGCTCCAGGAGGCAACGAGCGCCGCGTACGCTAATGCGCCGAGGACGACCGCAAAGGCCTACACGCGCGCTCAAGAGGGACTCAAACACAACGAAGAGATGACTTTCACACCCCGGGAGATCGATCTCTTCCTCCCCGAAGCACTTCGCCTCAATCGCGGCGAGGTGCGGCAGTGAAAACATCCGAGGTCTTCGACGGTCTAATTGCGAACCTTAAGGTCGGCGACACGGCGACCACGGTCGGTTCGCGCCGGGACGAGATCACCAAGTCGCTGAACAAGGACTTCCGGTCCAAAGACGGTGACACCGGCCACAAGCTGATGGTGGGCTCCTACGGCCGTCATACCGCCATCAAAGGCGTCTCCGATCTCGACATGATCTACATCCTTCCTCCGAGCATCCGGGGCGACTATGCCAGCGAGTCTGGTCCGCGGAGAGTGTTGGAACGCGTCCGGAACGATCTGAAGGCGCGCTACTCGAACACTGACATCCGCGTCGATCAGTGCGTCGTGCGCGTGCAATTCCAAAGCAACGCCTTCAAGTTCGAGGTCCAGCCGGCGTTCGCGAACGATGACGGCAGTTTCGACTACCCGGACACGGCGACAGAAAGTTGGAAGGTCACCAAGCCTCGTGCCGAAATCGAGGCGACAAGGGAGTGCAACAGTCGCACCTCGACGAACATGCGTCATCTCGCGAGGATGGCCCGAGCATGGAAAAACGCTAACGGCGTAGGCATGGGCGGCCTGCTCATCGACACCCTGGTTCACCGGTTCTTTGCCCAGACGAACGAATACGACTCGGCCGGTACCGGTTCGTTCGACCTGATGGTCCGCGACTTCTTTGGATTCCTCATGGAGGAACCTGACAAGGACTTCTACCTGGCGTTGGGCAGCAACCAACGGGTGAAAGTCAAGGCGAGGTTCCAGCCGAAGGCCAAGAAGGCGTATAACCGCTGCCTCCAGGCAATCGCTGACGAGGGTAAGGCCTCGGCAAACAAAAAGTGGCGAGAGATCTTCGGAACATCAGTGCCACTCGAAAGCGTTGTCAAATCAGCACGCTCTTTCGACAACACCGAAGAGTTCGTCGAGCAGAAGTGCCCGATTGACATCCGATACACGCTCACAATCGACTGCACGGTCACCCAAAACGGCTGGCGTCCAACATCCCTCAGGCAGATGCTTAGAGCCAAGACTCCTTTGCTGCCCAACAAAGGGCTGGACTTCACCATCACTGGGTGCGATGTCCCGGGTCCGTATGACGTCCGTTGGAAGGTACTCAACCAAGGCGACGAAGCCAAACGTCGGAACATGATTCGCGGGCAGATCGTCGAGCCCAACCGCGGGAACGGCAGACACGAAAGCACCTCGTTCCGCGGTAAGCATCTGGTCGAGTGCTATGCCATTCAGGATGGCATTGTCGTTGCACGGGACCGCATCGATGTGCCAATCAGCGCGACAACTGAGGATGCGACCTAGCCGGCACCAAATCGAATGCGAGGATACTCGCGGCAGCCAGCCCCGGCGCCGTTTCTTCCCAGATATTAGTTTCCGCTGTCGCGAACAACTCGGAAGTCGACGCCGAGGTTCTCGCGCCAAAGCCATATCCGCGCAGGGGGCACAGGGCTGATGGATGCGTGGCACGCGACGGCCGGGGCACAGTTCGCGTTGGTCTAGCAATTTGGCCAGTCTTGATATGCAGGGTTACCAGTAAACTGTAGCGAGTCGCAGAAAGTGCGAACTCGAACCCCACCCCGATGGCCGCCTGGCTGAACGCAGTTTTCGAGCCCGCTACGACCTGCACTGATGCAGATTCTAGCTCGGCCGGAGACTCATAGGTTGGTGGCCACGCCGGGCCCGGCGCCGAATCCGGCCCGAGCCGTCGGGCTGCGTGACCTGGCGTGACATGCACAGATTCGCGGATTATGCGAGACTTTCGCACATCATGCGAATGACTGGGGGTCTGTCGATGAGTCGTGGTGAGCTGCCGACTGGCGCGGCGCAGTTGCAGCTGGCCGACGGGGTCGCTGTACTGCGATCAGTCGAGGCAGTGTTCGAGGCAATGGTGACCGGGTGGACGCGGCAACAGTTGGCGCGCAACCTCTCCCCGGGCGCCATCGCGAGTCGAAACTCGGTCCCGCGTAGATGTCGGGCTGAGGCGACACGGACGTGCTTTGGAAGTGGACCGCCACTCAGGCAGACGACTGGGCGGCCGAACTCCGCGGAATCAACGGTGCCGCGCACAGGCAGTCCTGGGTTATCATGGCGCGATCCGACAGTTCATGGCTTATCTGACCGACCCAGCCCTATGGGTGGATTCCCCAGTGCGAAAACCGATTCGGCACATATCCGGTGCAAATCATCTTCGAGTCGAACTCCGCTCGCCACGTTCTTCGAAGCTACACGCGATCCACGCAAACGCGCCTACACAGTCGACGAGCTGCAGGACCCTGTGCGACACCGCGGACGCACGACATCGCTTCGTGCCCTCGTCACCTAGGTACCTCCGCCGCTCGCCGCACAATGCTCGGATACAGTCATTCTGTCGCCCACCGCCATGCCGAGCTGGCAGCGCAGCCTGGAGCCGCTACCCTCCAACCAGAGCAGCTGACAACTCTGGGCAGCGACCGATCCGGGTTGCATCCGACGATGCGAGGCCGAGACCGATCGGAACGCGCATCTTGGCGACCCGACCATCGACCGCCTCGGCTACGGCACCCTCCAATTCACCGGGGGCATGGCCAAGCTCTTGTACACGGGGTCGACTCGCCAATGCACAGCGACAGGAGGGTTACAGTCGGCAGAATAATGCTCCCGAGTGACTCTTCCAGTCACCGGACGTGCCCACGATCAACCGCGTGGAACTACGCTTCGAACGACACCACCCGAATCCAGGGAGTTCCGCGGCGTCAGGACAGGAGTCGGATGAGCTCACAACGAGGCACCGACAGCACCGAACAGCTGGGCGTCAGTCTGAGCGCAGCGCTGGCGGCCGGTACCCGAGAGTCGTTTACCGCCTTGCTGGCCGAGGATATCCGGTGGGGCGGCGAGCGACGCGGCACCGGTCACGAGTGCACCACTCGCAAGCAGGCAGGTGATCATTACGCCGGGCTCCTTGCCAGCGGCATGACATTGAGCATCGCTGATATCGAATCCACCAGTTCATCGACCGTCGAGGACGTGTACACCGCTCGGATGAAGATCGCGGCGCCGGGTAGCGTTGATGTGCCGCCCGAAATGCTCGTCCAGTTGACCATCCGAGAAGGCCTGATCGCCGACATCTCCATCATGGACGAGCCGCCGTCGATCGAAGTCCTCTACTTCGACGGCTGCCCACACCACGAACGGTTCTTGCCGCATCTGCACCAACTGCTCGAGGACAACGCCATCACAGCAACAGTGACGTTCAGCCGCATCGACAACAGCGAACAAGCCCTGGCCCGGCAGTTTCGCGGTTCACCGAGTGTGCGTGTTGAAGGCCGGGACATCGAACCCGACACCTGCCCGCATTCACAGCACGACGCGGAAGCCATTCCACACCAGTACGGAATGCAATGCCGTCTCTACAACACTGCAGACGGCACGTCGGGTATCCCTCCCGACCAGTGGATCCTCGACGCGCTCGTCGACAATCCGATCCACGAAGCCGCCGTAGCCGCGATCCATTTGGGCGAGGTGGAGGCATTGCAGCAGCTTCTGGCTGAGCACGCCGAACTCGCGTCGGTGCACATACCGCGCCGCGAAGGTCGGACATTGCTGCACGTCGCCACCGACTGGCCCGGTCACTTCCCGCGCATCGCCGCAACCATCGAAGCCCTCATCGCGGCCAGAGCCGACCCCGACTGCCGTTTTCCAGGAGACCATCACGAAACACCTCTGCACTGGGCGGCGAGCAGCGATGACGTCGACGCCATCGACGCACTCCTCGATGCGGGTGCAGATATCGATGCCCGAGGCGCAGTCATCGCCGGAGGCACCCCACTCTCGAATGCCACCGCATTCGGACAGTGGAACGCCGCGCGTCGGCTGGTGCAGCGCGGAGCAGTCACCACGTTGTTCGACGCGGCCGCCCTCGGCCTCGATGCGGCGGTCGAGCACCATCTGGGAACCGAAAATCCGACCCTCGAAACCATCACCGGCAGTTTCTGGGGTGCCTGCCACGGAGGCCACGTCGACGCCGCCGCCGTGCTGCTCGATCACGGTGCCGACATCGACTGGGTCGGCTACGACGGACTCACACCCCTCGGCGCAGCACGGCGGTCCGAGGCGCTCGATGTGATTGCATGGCTCGAAGAACACAACGTGGCGGACGTCGACCCACCGATCGAACCTGCTTGATCGGAACAGGTCTTCGACCGAGGAGTGCGGTCAAGTGCTGTTCGTGGGTGCGCGGATAAAGTAACCAGATCATGAACGTCCACGCGGCGCGCTCGGACGTCACGATGGGCAGCTATCCAGCGATCGGACCGAACAGAACGTAATTGACCACCGGTCAGAATCCCGGTTCAGGACCCCGCGTTGCGCGAGCTGCATCGACGAGATCGGCGGCATCTTTGGGCTTCAGGCCAGGGTCTGCTTGCGCAGCGCTTTGACTGCTGCAACTAGGTTCGGCTCGCTTGACACGATGCGCTCGACATCAGTGACCGACACGTCCGGGTCGGGCAGGTCAGCCTTAGATGAGTGACGGCCACGCCACGCTTTGACGAATGTGTGAACGAACCCGACGACGACACATGCCCACACCGCCAGCTGGAACCAATTCCACGGCGCCCCAACAGAAACGGCGACCCCAACGACAGACGGTCCGACCCCACCGGCCAGGCATACCAAGACGATCGCGCTCAGCCAGAGCTCGAACCTGTGGCCTTCGAACCGGCGTTGACTCCTCACGACGCCTCCACCAGCCGATAGTCCTCCTCCGACACTGCCATCAACGGACACTACCGAAACGCGGGAGGAGTTCGTGCATCATCGGAGCCCGCGAGAGCTCGACCGGCAGGTTCCCTCGCTGGCACGAACACTCAAATAAGTCAGATAGCTATAACGGACTAACGGTCTTTCTTTTTTTCAGACCTCTCCTGTTGGTGGAGCTTGTCTACCTATCCTGCCGACCGTAACCACGATCCGCAATATCAAATTGTGCGCCACCTGAATCGACTGCAACACGCACGTATGGCACGCCGCCCCGGCCAATGAATGGCCAGCAATTTGGTGCGCTCGGTCGATCAACGGGATCCAGGCGGGTCTGCACTATCGATGGCAGTGAATGGAGTAAGTCGGTAGCGATGATCAGACCAAGGTCAGGTAGATCAGCGCGATATTGAGCGCGACGATGACGGCTGCGATCAGCCAGGCTGCGCACGTGGTAATTCGGTGATTGACGTTCTCTCCCATCAACTTGCGATCCGATGTGAACCGCACCAAGGGGATCAACGCGAATGGAATTCCGAAGGACAGGACGACTTGTGAGACGACGAGCGCGCGGCTGGGGTCGACGCCTGCAGCGAGAATTGCGAGCGCTGGCAGGAGTGTCACGAGTCGGCGTAGGACGATCGGAATTCGCTTGCGTAGCAAGCCGTCCATGATCATCGCTCCGGCGTACGCCCCCACCGACGTCGATGCCAAACCGGACGCCAACAGGCCTATTGCGAACAGTAGAGCAACGCCCGGCCCGAGCGTCTCTCCGACGGCAGCGTGTGCACCTTCGATCGAATCGACGCCTTCTCTGCCGCCGAGTGTGGACGCCGCCAACAGCAACATCGACATGTTGACGGCGCCGGCCAGCAACATCGCCAATCCGACGTCGACACGGGTGATGCGCAGCAGACGGCGCCGGACCGGTCCGGCCTCGGGGTGGCCGTGGCGGTCTCGGGCGAGACCGGAGTGGAGGTAGACCGCGTGCGGCATGATCGTTGCGCCGAGCATCGCGGCAGCGATCAGAACGCTTTCAGCGCCGTCGAACCGGGGAATCAGGCCTCCCGCGGCCTCGGTTAATGACGGGGGCTCTACGAAGACGCTTGCCAGAAACCCGACAGCGATGACCGCGAGAAGGCCGAGGATGACGAACTCGAACGGCCGTTGACCGCGGCGATCTTGAACCATCAGCAGGATCATCGACACTGCCCCGGTGATCAACCCGCCGAGCAGAAGCGGGAGATCGAACAACAGATACAGGGCAATCGCGCCGCCGACGACCTCCGCGAGATCGGTCGCCATCGCAACGACTTCCGCCTGCCCCCAATAGGCAAGCCGCGTGCTCCTGCGGGACTTCTCGCGAACAACCTCGGGAAGGGTCATTCCGGTGACGATCCCGAGCTTCGCCGACAGGAATTGAACGAGGCCGGCCATCACATTCGCGGCCACGATCACCCAAACCAACAGGTAGCCGAACTGCGCTCCGGCACTGACATTGGACGCGACGTTGCCGGGGTCGACGTACGCGATCGCGGCAACGAACGCCGGGCCCAGTAGCGCGAATCCCGCTCGAAATCTCGACGGCGACCGGGATGCCCGGCGTTGCAGCAAAGTCATGTGATCGCACCCAACGCTGACTGATAATTTCAGAACCCTGAAAATATAGTTCGGTGACCCGAACAATGCAATGGGTGATGTCGATTCCCGCCGCGAGACGTCAGATCGGCAGAACCACCGAGGTGACGAATTCGTTGCGAATCCACGCGACGAACAATCCCCACACGCCGGTCAGCAGCGCCACACCGACGGCGACCATGATCACTCCCCCGGCAACCTTGATTCTCTGCGAATTCCTTCGCAGCCACCCGACGCCCCGCATCGCCGAACTCGACCCGAAGGCCAAGAGGACGAACGGCAACCCGAGACCCAAGCAATACGCGACGATCAGCGTCACTCCGCGAGCTGCGGTCGCACCTTCGGTCCCGGCGGCTACCGACAACACACCAGCGAGCGTGGGACCCAGACATGGCGTCCACCCCAGCGCGAACACACCGCCGAGGAGCGGTGCCCCTGCAAGCGATGTGATGTTTCTGGGCGCGAATCGGGTGTCGCGTTGTAGCGCTGGGATGAATCCGATGAACGCCAAGCCCATCACGATCGTGATGACTCCGCCGACGCGCTGCAGCAGTTCTTCGTTGAGCCGCAAGGTACCGATGACACCGAATATCGACGCTGTGGCGAGTACGAACACGGCGGTGAAGCCGGCGACGAACAACCCTGCCGCACCGGCCACCCGCCACCGGTTCGCCGATGTCGACACAGTCGAGTACCCGTTGACACCACAAGGCAGCTGGCCGGTGGGCTGAGACGATTCGGCCCCTGCGATGCCGGCCAGGTACGACAAATAACCGGGCACCAGCGGAACCACACAAGGGGATGCAAACGAGACCAGGCCTGCAAGCATGCACGCGGCGATGGCCAGCACCAGAGGCCCACTCGACGCGGCATTCTGGAACGCCGATCCGATGTCCTGAGACAATAGCGTCGTCATTCGGCGGCGACCCGTTGAACGACCGGGAGAAGGTCCTCGGTGAGCAGCGCACGCATGAACACTGCTGCAACGCGGTGCTGGCGATCGAGAACCAAGGTCGAGGGGATGACGCTGGTCGGGTAGCTGCCACCCAGTGCGATCAGTGTCCGCATCGAGGGGTCGTAGATCGAGGGGTAGGAGACTTCGTTGTCGACCACGAAGTCTTGGGCCTTGTCCTTCTGCGGATCTCGGACGTTGATTCCGAGGAACTGGACTCCGCTGCTCTGAGTGGCTTCGAACACTTCCTCGAGGTCGTCGGCTTCACCTCGGCACGGGCCGCACCATTGACCCCAGAGATTGACCACGACGACGTCGCCCTCGTAGTCGGACAGTGCGGTGGTCTTGCCTTCGTCCATCAGATCCGGTCCGGTGAGTTCGCCGACGGCTCCGCGGCTTTCGGGAGGGTCGTAGAAGATATCGGTCTGCCCGCCGGGTGCAACGAAGTCGAAACTGCCGCCGGATGCGACCGCATCGGTGCCTGCGGAGCATCCGGAGATCGACACCGCGGCGGCAACGGTGAGCACCGCGCCGACGAGCCGGTTTCCGGTCATTGTCCGTGCCCGGTCCAGGCGGTATTGGTTCATGACGTGGAGTCCTTCACTGCAGTGCGGATCTGATCCGGTGTGTCGAAGACGGTGGGATCGGTGATGCGCTCGACGGCACCGTCCGCGGTGACGATGTAGCTCAGAGGTAGGACAGGCGGGGCCGCTAGCGCGTTCTGGATGGCGCCGGTATCGACGTAGTTGGAGTATCGAATGTTCATCTCTCGCAACACCATCGACGCGGCATCCGGTCGGTCTTCGACATTGATTCCGACGACCCGGATAGCCCCTTCCTCCGAGGCATAGGAGTCGAGTACAGGCATTTCGGTCCGGCACGGCCCGCACCACGACGCCCACAGGTTCAGCAGCACAGTCTCGTTGCCCAACGCGTCGGCGAGGTCGAGATTTGACGCGTCGCCGACGCAGCGCACCATCACCCCGGCGAGCGGCCCCTGCTGTCCTGACGCTGTGGGCGTGGGGCAACTGGATGTGTACTCGGCGTCGGATGGTGGGGAGAATGCCGGTGCACGTTGGGCCGGGGTGACGGTGTCCGGCGTCGTTACCAGGCCGGAATCAGCGCCATCGGTCCGCGGCCACAGCACCGCGATACAGACGAGCACGAGTGCGAGCATTACCAACGACCAACCAGGCTTCACGATGACCTCGAACTGGCCGCGAGGATCCCAGCGAGTGGACGAGAGGGCGGGCGGTTCATAGCAGCGTGGACCAATACGCCCAAAAGCGCTGTGCAATCAAGGTAATCAATGCAAGGAACCACACGGTCACGGGAATGGAGTGATTGCGAATCAGCCAGTCCACCCACCGACGTGGACCCGGCGACCTCACCGCGAGATCGAGGTTCCGCACGGTGACGTACCAGAAGATCGGCACGGTCACCGCCCACACTGCCATGCAGTACGGACACAGCGCGCCGATCTCGTACACACTCTGAACGATTAGCCAATGCACGAAGATCATGGCCGCGGTGATACCGAATTGAGTTGCAGCCCAAAACCATCGGGCGAACACCGCACCCGCCAGCATCGCTGCCCCGATCGACGCGACGACCGCGAACCCGGCGATACCGATCAGGGAGTTGGGGAACCCGAACGCTGCCGCTTGCGGGGTGTCCATCACCGATCCGCAGTTCAGGACTGGATTGATGCTGCAGCTCGGTGAGTAGGTGGGGTCGATCGCGAGAGTGAATTTCTCGATCGTGAGGACGAACGCTGCCACCAGCCCAATCGCACCACCTGCCAGGAGCAACCACGGCAGGCTCCGGCCGAGGGGCCGGGCCGGCTGAATCGGCGGCGCGGCCGGGTCAGCCGAGCGCGGCATCGAGTGCATCGGCGAGGTCTCCGTAGGTTCGGGGTTCGATCTTGTCGCCGTTGAGGAAGAACGTGGGCGTCCCTTGCACGCCGAGCGCGGTGCCGTCCGTGACGTCGGCCTGGATGCGCTCGAGGGTGGCGGGGTCGGTGTAGGCGGCATCGAATGTGGTCATGTCCAGTCCGAGATCGGCCGCGAAGCTGCGGAACAACTCGTCTTTCGGGGTACGTTGCTCGCCCCACTCTGCTTGGGTTTCGTACATCCGTTGGTACATCGCCTCGAACTCGCCTTGCTGCGCGGCTGCTTCGACCGCACGTGCGGCGCGTTCGGCGTTGAAGTGCGAGGCAATGGGAAAGTAGCGGGCCACGAAGGTGACTCTGTCGCCGTACTCTTCCCGCAACTGTTCGATAGCCGGGTAGGCGGACCTGCAGGCCTCGCACTCGAAGTCGAGGAACTCCACGAATGTCACACGGCCATCGGGTGCGGTGTTCAGGCGGTGACTGTTCTCGCGGACCGCGATCGACGCAGGATCGGTGCTGGCCTGTTGCGCCGTTGCTGCATCGGGTGTTCCTGATCTGTCCATCACCAGAAACACCGCCAGCGCGGCGGCGAACACCACGACCAACGCGAGGGACATCTTTAACGTGCGGCTCATTGTTCTACCTTTTCGAGTCGTTGCACTGACGTGTCGATTCGGCTGCCAGCCGACCGAGCACCTGACACACTAACAATCGTTTGAATGTTTACCTGAAGGGGTTTCCTAACGATCTCACGATTGTTAGATTGATGGGTATGTCCACCGAACCACTCGACTCGTGCGACTTGCTGTGCCTGGATCTTCCCCACGCAGAGCACGTTCGAGACACCCTTCCGACCCTCGGCGATATCGAGCCTTTGGCTGATGCTGCGCGGGCATTCGGCGACCCCACCCGTCTGACGGTCGCGCTCGCGCTCGGCACGGGCGGTCAGATGTGCGGTTGCGACATCGCGTGGATCGTGGGCCAGAGCACCAAACTGGTCTCCCACCACCTGCGCAAGCTCAAAGCCGCCAACATCGTGGCCTCCAGCAGGACGGGAAAGCTGGTCATGTATTCGCTCACCGACCGCGGAGCGCACTTGCTCGCGGTGCTGACCGAACCACTGACCCAGAAATCTGAACCAGTGTCCACCTCTGCTGCGACTGCGGGAGTCGGCGATGTCTGACGCATGCTGCGGACCCACTCCACCTGCTTCGGCCGACCGGGCGCCTGAGGACGACCGTCCACCGACTCTCTGGAGGGTCCGTGAACTGCAATTCGCCGCTGTCGCCGCGGTCATCCTCGCCGCATCGTGGGCGATCAGCCGCGCGGGAGCGGATACCGTCGCCACCGCCGGCGAGTTGATCGCCGCCGCCGTCGCCGCCGCGACGTTCGTCCCCTCGACCCTGAATAATCTTCGCCGCCGCCGCATCGGTGTCGGGACATTGATGACCATTGCCCTCGTCGGCGCGATCGCGCTGGGACAGATTCCCGAAGCAGCGATGCTGGCAATCCTGTTCTCCATCGCCGAAGGGCTCGAAGCCCACGCAGTGACGAAAACCCGCCGCGGGTTGCGTGCCCTGCTGTCGCTGGTGCCCCCGACCGTGACGGTGCTGCGCGGCGGAACCGAGACGGTCCTAGCGCCCGACGGCGTCGTCATCGGAGACACGATGGTGATGCGGCCCGGCGAGCGGGCCGCGACCGACGGCATCATCGCCCGCGGTTCCACCAATCTCGATCTGTCCGCGATCACCGGGGAATCTGTTCCCATCGAAGCCAATCCAGGCGACGTGGTGCACGCCGGCGCCATCAACGGCGGCGGAGCGATCGAGGTCGCGGTCACCGCTGCGGCGGCCGACAGTTCACTTGCCCGGATCGTGCACATCGTGGAAGAGGCGCAGGATCGTAAAGGGTCCGGCCAGCGTCTCGCAGACCGCATCGCACGCCCCCTGGTGCCCTCGATCATGATTCTGGCCGTTCTCGTCGCCGGGTTCGGCGCTGTTCTGGGGGATCCGATGTTGTGGCTCGAACGAGCGCTGGTGGTGTTGGTCGCTGCATCGCCGTGCGCCCTGGCGATCTCGGTGCCGCTATCGGTGGTAGCGGCGATCGGAGCTGCCAGCCGCAACGGCGCGTTGGTCAAAGGCGGTGCAGCAGTGGAAGAACTCGGCCGCATCCGGGTCGTCGCGCTGGACAAGACCGGCACACTCACCGCAGGAACACCGCAAGTCGTCGACGTCGTCACTGCAGCCGGTGTCACCCGCGACGACGCGCTGGCCGCGGCCGCCGCACTCGAAGCGCGCAGTGAGCATCCACTGGCTCGCGCCATACTCGCCTGCACACCGACGGTCGTTGCTGCCGACGATGTCACCGCCGTGGCCGGGCATGGATTGACCGGGACCATAGACGGCGTTGCGATCCGGCTCGGAAAACCGAGTTGGTTCGACGACGATACTTTCACCGACGATGTCGCGCGGTTGCAGAGCGCCGGCGCCACCGTCGTTCTCCTCGACCGCGCCGGAATTCTGATCGCGGCGATCGCGGTCCGCGACGAACTCCGCCCCGAAGCAGCAGAGGCAGTTCGCCAACTCACCGCCCTCGGAATCGACACCGCGATGCTCACCGGCGACAACGCTCTCACCGCGCAGGCCTTGGCCGCAGAAGCCGGCATCACCGAAGTCCACGCCGAATTGCTGCCCGAGGACAAAGCCCGCCTGCTTGCCGAGATCGCCTCCGGCCGAAAGATCGCCATGGTCGGTGACGGAGTCAACGACGCACCGGCGTTGGCGACGGCCGACATCGGCATCGCGATGGGAGCCATGGGGACCGACGTCGCCATCGAAACCGCCGACGTCGCCTTGATGGGTGAGGATCTGCGGCATCTGCCCCAGGTGCTCGCCCACGCCCGCCGGGCTCGGCGGATCATGGTCCAGAACATCGGCCTGTCCATCGCCATCATCGCAATACTTGTGCCGCTGGCCGCGACCGGTGTTCTCGGCCTCACCACCGTGGTGATCATCCATGAACTCGCCGAGGTTCTCGTCATAGCCAACGCCATCCGCGCGGCACGTGCGAAACCACTGGACGGGCATACCGCCGCGGCGCCTACACCGCTGTCGGGCACGATCCACGTCTCCGTCGCGCCGCCGCCGCACCTCGACGATGCGTGCTGCGCCCCGCAGGTGAATGCTCGAGAGGCGGGGATCCTGCAGCGGCCGAATCTCCCGATCGCCTCCCCGCCAACGGATTCGTCGAAAGCCTCTGCTGTCGAACTGTCATCGCCATGCTCTCCGGGGTGCGCGTGTTGCACGCCTGATAATGCCTCCAGCGCACTCGAGCACCGAGCAAGGTAAAGACATGACTGCGAACGAGATAGCGCGCACGCTTTATGCCCTCGAAATGAAGGCTGCAGCGACCGCGTCGACGAACACCGATCGATGGCATCACCTCGAACGTGCGCACATACTGTCGCAGCCGTACGCCTGGCTGCACACCAAGAATCATGCCGCGATGCTGACAGTCGCTGTGCGAGAGCATGATCGACGTGAGTCGTGGGGACAATTGATCCGGATCGTGGTGGCAGCACCGGGATCGTGGTCCAAACGGTACCCGGTCGGTAACACCGGGCGGGTCGATGCCGGATTGACCGTGCCGATGCCGATACCCCCCGATCTCGCCGCGGTGGTGCATCCGGGCGGCCGGTGAGTGGCATCGGCATCAGTTGAGTCCTGCGTAGGAGTGAAGTCCGGAGACGACCATGTTGATTATGAACAGGTTGAACAGCATCGCCACGAATCCGACGATGTTGATCCACGCCGCTCGGGTATCGCGCCATCCACTGGTGGCCCGGGCGTGCAGGTACGCGGCGTAGACGATCCAGGTGATGAACGAGACCGTTTCCTTCGGATCCCACCCCCAGAACCGTCCCCAGGCGGCCTCGGCCCAGATCGCGCCGAGAATGACACCCATCCCGAACAGTGGAAACGCGAAAATCGTTGTCTGATAGGCCAGTCGGTCGAGCGCCCGCGCGGTGGGCAACCGTGCGGCGAATCGGCGCATCCTGCTGTCGGCAGGGCCATCGTCGGACAGTCGAATTCGGATCAAGAACAACACGCTCGCGGCACCGGAGATGAGAAATACTCCACTACCGAGCGAGATGATCGACACGTGCACCGGCAGCCAGTACGACTGCAACGCCGGCACCACCGGCGCCGCATTCGCGTACAGCACGGTTCCGGCGACGAACAACAGAATCAGAGTAGGAACGAGAACGAACAGCCACAGCGTGCGCAGGTGCTTCGAGCGCAAGACGACGAGTCCGACCAGAATTCCGGCCGCGCATGTGACGGAGACGAATTCGTACATGTTCCCCCAGGGCGGCCGACCAGTGGCGACGCCGCGCAGCACGATCGATCCGACATGCAGAATCAATGCGATTATCACCAGCCCCAGACCCATGCGCTCGAGTCGTTCGGACGCTGCTCTGCGCGGGGCGGCGACCACCAACCCCGGTGTCGACGATGTCGCGGCGGTGACCAACTCCCTCGTTGCGGCCTCGCTGTCGCGAGTCACCGCCGTCCGGGTGGTCGCGAGCTGCGCGATGAACAGGATGGCGGCGAGGAGGTAGACCACGAACGCGGTCTCGAAGGAGACATCGCTCCAGCGGGCGAGAGTGTCATCGATGGGCATCGAGCGGCTCCGTTTCTCTGTCGGTGGTCGTATGCCGGTTGTCGGCCATCAGAATTCGCGCATGCAACGTGTCGAATTCGGGTCCCCAGCCGGCGTGGTCGGTCCGCGCAAGACCGCCCATCTCGACGGCAGATGTCCGCTCGCCCGCAGATCGCACGCGGAAGAAGACTCGGCGGCGCTTGATCACCAGCGAGATCAGTAAGCCGGTCATCATCGTGACGGCGAAGACGAGCACCCAAGGCTGTGCGGGGTCGTATCCGACCTGAAGGTTCGCGAATTCCTTGGCGCCGTCGAATCGAACATTGGTGCCATCGCTGAGTGTTGTCGATTCACCGGGCCGCAAGTTGACGCGGTCCTGCTTGACCAGCCGGCCCTGATTGATCATCTCCTTGTTCAACGAGAAGATCGATTGGGGGAACCCGGTGTCCAGGCCTGTGTCGCCCTTGTAGATGTCGACCGCGACTGCAGGGTCGAACAGTTCGGGGAACCGTGACGAGAGCAGGGTTCCGTTGAACTGGGCGGTGGGCGCGAAGAGTCCTTCGATGGCGATCTGTCCCCGCCGTCGTTCATCGGCCGTGGCATACGTGCCACCGGGTGGGTCGATGCGCAACGCCCCGCTGCTGAGGAAGGTGGTGGCGTCGTCGGGCCGGAATTGTAGGGCCTCCGTGCGGCTCTGCCCGTCGGGGAACGTGACCGTGAATTCGGGCGCGTATCCATGGCCGGTGAGGTAGACGCGTTCGTTGCCCAGTCGCAGGGGCTCGTTGACCTTGAGTTCGAAGTCTCTCCAGGTGTCGGTGGCGATGTCGTCGGCAGACTGATAGGAGATGTTCGAGGTGAACATCGATGCTTGTCCGTTGTCGAGGTAGTCGGCTGTGAAGTCCTTGACCCGGATGCAGAACGGCTCGAGACCGGTTCCGTCTGTGCTGTTTCCGGTTCGGAAGGAGTCGTACACCGCAGGAGAGGTGTTGCAGAAGCCTGGGCCGTTGTCGGCGATGACGATGACCGAACCTTCGTAACCGACGAGCTTTCCGATGGCGATGGCTGCGAGGAGTCCGATGAGCGAGAAGTGAAAGAGCAGATTCCCCGCCTCCCGGGCGTACCCCTTCTCTGCGGACAGCGTGACGATTCCGTCGGGTTCGGACCGAACGGCCGTTCTCCAGCCTTTCAAGTGGGTCCGGATGCCGGCGACGACGTCCGGTGGTCCGCCGGCAAGGTCGCCGGCCTGATACAGCGGAAGCCTGGCCAGATTCCGTGGAGCTCGAACCGGTTGTGCACGAAGCGCTTTCGCGTGTTCGAACATCCGTGGCGTGAGGCACCCGATGAGTGAGACGAACAGTAGAACGTAGATGGCGGTGAACCAGAAGCTGCCGAACACGTCGAACAGTTCCACGGTGTCCATCAGCGGTCCGAGGACCGGCCGTGCGGCGATATAGGAGTCGACGGCTTGCGTGTTGAGATTGCGCTGCGGCAGTAAGGCCCCCGGGATTGCGGCGAGCGCAAGCAGGAACAGCAGAACCAAGGCTGTGTGCATCGAGGTCAGTTGTCGCCAACGATTACGAAGCAGAGCAACGACTGCGCGAGAGCGTCGCTGTCGGGGCGGGCCCGAGCCTTCGTCCACTGTCACACCTTCCGATGCCATCTCAACTACTACGCTGCATAGTAGTTGATCTGCGGATCGGAGCTGGAGTCGGTGTCCTTCGTAGCGAATAGCCGAGCGCAAGAAAAGCACTCGCGGCCGCGATCCACTGCGGGAGGTCCCCGGCGACAGTGGCGGGGGTGAGCCCCGTACCGAGAGCGACCGATGTGACCACTGCCGCCGAGGTGAACAGTTCCGTCTCGCCCGAGATCGACCCACGCGCGTCGATGACGGCGCTGACGCCGCTGGTGGCCGCGACGACGACGGCGCGGCCGTGTTCGACGGCACGCACCCGTGACATCGCGAGCTGTTGATAGGTCATGTTGGTGCGGCCGAACGTGGCGTTGTTGGTGGGCACCGCGATCAGGCTTGCTCCGGCGCGAACGGACTCGGTGAGCAGTGGATCGAAGGCGACCTCGTAGCAGGTCGCGACGGCGAGCCGGACACCGGCGAGGTCGACGACACCGTTGCCGTCACCGGGGATGAAGTTTCCCGCCTGGGCGGCGAACGGAGCGAGAGCAGTGACAAGGGGGCGTAGCGGCAGATACTCCCCGAATGGTACGAGCTGGCGTTTGTCGTGCTCCTGCCCGGACCCGGTCGCCGGGTCCCATACGATGGACGTATTCCGGGACGTGCCGTCGTCCTGCTGCAGTACCGCCCCGACGAGGATCGGAACCCCGATCGCCTGTGCTGCCTCATCGATCCGTTGCGCTGCGTCGAGATTACGTAGCGGATCGATATCGGAGGAATTTTCCGGCCAGATGACCAGATCCGGTTGGTCCACCCGGCCGGACCGAACCTCGGCGGCGAGCTCGATCGTGCGCTGTACGTGATTGTCGAGCACAGCCCGCCGTTGGCTGTTGAAATCGAGACCCGACCGGGGCACGTTGCCCTGGATCGAGGCGACTGTGATCCGCTCGTGCGCGGCTGGAGCGAAGTACGGTGCCGCTACGGTCGCCGCCCCGACGGCGACGGCCGATCCCAGGTGCGCCGCACGCCGACCGCGACCGGAGACGACGAACAAGGCCATCGCGCTGCCCATCATGACGACGACGAAGGACAGACCAGGAGCACCGACCAGTGAGGCGAGGGGAAGAAGGGGGCCATCTGCTTGACCGAATGCGATTCTTCCCCAGGGGAATCCGCCGAACGGAATGCGAGATCGAATGGCCTCCATGGCAACCCATGCACATGCGATCCAGACGAATCCGAAACGCAAGCGGGACAACCGATCCACCGTCGCCCCGAAGATTGCCACGAACAGCGCCTGGATGGTGGCCAGTGCCAACCACGGCGCTTCGCCGACGTACTCCCCCACCCACGGGAGCAGGGGTAGGAACAGTGCTAGGCCCATGATCATGCCGTAGCACGCGCCCGCGCGGGCGGATTGTCCACGCACGGCCGCCACGAACATCGCGATTGCCACTGGGGCGAGAATCCACACTCCGATCGGAGGGAAGCTGGCGTACAACCCCAACCCCGCCGAGGTGGCTGCGGCAAGCCGGATCCCGATACCGAATCCGCGCCTGGAATGTTCGCGACGAGGCGGCTCCGGATCGTGGTCACCGCACGGTGATGGTCCGATCGGTCCCGCATCGGGTGTAACCGTCATCAACGCTTCCTGACATCATCGTTCGCCGCGGAAGCCCCACCGTACATGAACTACTATGACGCATAGTATTTGACGTGTCCTGGTGCCAGCGGCAACGGCAATGTCGACATCAGTCGAATCTCTCTGATGCACAACCGAAACGAGGGCCGATGAAACATCACTCCGCCGCGCGGCTACGCCTGTCGGCCGCGGCACTCGTCGCTATCTTGGTGGTGCTCTCCCTCGGTGCGGGCTCGTGGGCCCGGCGGATCCTTCCCGGCACTCCGGCCGAACTGGGACCACTGCAGCTGCGGCTGACGTTCAACAGCGGGGTGGCCTTCGGATTGGGCAACGCCTTGCCGCTCTGGGTCGTTGCTGCCGTGACCGGTTCGATCACGGCAGGGCTGGCGGTGTACGCCTGGCGCGCCGCCCGGGAGGCCGGACCGGTGACGATGATTGCGCTCGGTTCGATCCTGGCCGGTGCCGTGTCCAATGTGATCGACCGTCTCGTCAACGGAGCGGTCACGGACTACTTTCATACCGGCTGGTGGCCGACGTTCAACCTGCCCGATGTCTACATCACCTGCGGTGTTGCGGCCTTGATCGTGACATCGCTGCTCACACACCCTCGTGCCGGGCCCGAACCCGAGCCCCGTTCCGGCGAGTCGGCAGCTCCCGGCGGCGGCGAATGAACCGGCGTCGCCGGGGAGCTGCCGACTACCAGTTCATCTCCCGGCAGCGGCCTTCCCCGTCGGCGGGCTCCACTTGCAAGGTCGCGTGCTCGAGTCCGTAGTCCTCGCCCAGAATTCGCTGCGCCGTAGCGAGCACGCTCGGCGATTGCGCACCAGGGGTGATGGTCAGATGCGCCGATGCGACCTCCATTCCGGACGTCAGTGTCCAGATGTGGAGATCGTGCACCTCGTCGACACCGTCGACGCCGCTCAGCGCGTTCTCCACTGCAGTGACATCGATGCCGGCAGGGGCGTGTTGTAGAAGTATGCGCACCGCGTGGCGGCCCAGACTGAATGCACGAGGCAGGACGAACAACCCGATCGCGACGGCGATCACGGGGTCCGCGTACCGCCAGCCGAACACCACGGTCACCAGGCCACTGATCAGCACTCCGATCGAGCCGAGCATGTCGGCCATGACCTCGAGATAGGCGCCCCGAACGTTGAGGCTTTC
This sequence comes from Rhodococcus sp. Eu-32, assembly GCF_003336925.1. Classification (NCBI taxonomy): domain Bacteria; kingdom Bacillati; phylum Actinomycetota; class Actinomycetes; order Mycobacteriales; family Nocardiaceae; genus Rhodococcus; species Rhodococcus sp. Eu-32. The sequence continues at coordinate 74,154 of NZ_QGNK01000017.1, forward strand.
CTGCGCGCCGCTGCGCAGCAGCATGAACGCGATGACGTTCATCGCAAGACCGAGCACCGCGACGATCATCACCGGCACACCAGGGACCTCGGGCGGGTCCGAAATACGCTGTGCGGCTTCGAAGAGAATCCAACCCGCCACACCGAACAGAAGCAGGGCGTTGAACAGTGCTGCGAACACCTCGGCTCGGTACAGGCCGAATGTGCGATCGGAACGGGTTGTTCTCCGTTGTGCGAGCTTGATCGCCACGATTGCCATCAAAATTCCGAACACATCGGTGAACACATGCGCGGAGTCCGACAGCAACGCCAACGAGGACGTGTACAAGCCCACCACGACCTGCGTCACGAGAGTGACCGCCCCCAGGCCGACTGCAATCCACAATCGTCCTAGATGTCTGCCGGAGGCGCTCGCCGCCGAGTTCGCGTCGATACCGTGGCCGTGCCCATGTCCGTGCCCCATGATCGCCCCTTTCGGATCTGTTCGACTCAACATATTGCGATATGCGCATATATGCAACTAACCGTGTGCGCAATACTTTCCGAACCGCCCGGTCGTGTCAACTATGCTGCGTAGTATTTCCCGGTGGGTCAACCGAGCAGGCGCACCCGCCTGCGTCACCGCCCGACCATGAGAGGTCCCCTACATGTCCACCGATGCCCAGGAGCGCCGCGGTGCTGTGAATCGACGCACCGGAGCCCAGGTGCTCCTGTTGTGCGCTGCTATCGCCGGGATCGTCGCGGCACTACTCGCGGCACTGTCGACCTCGCAGGCCTTGGTTCTGTTGGGAATCCCCGATCCCGGGGCCTTGACGACGTTCGGGATTCCGGCGCTGACGGCACTCGGGGAAACATCGGCCGTTGTGGCAGTGGGATCCTTGCTGCTGGCGGCGTTTCTCGTTCCGCCGCAGGGATCTGGAGTGCTCGACATCGACGGCTACGTCGCCGTGCGCACTGCAGCGAAAGCCTCCGCGGTGTGGGCGGTCTGCGCGGCGCTTCTGGTTCCGTTGACACTCTCGGATGCCTCCGGTCAGCCGGTAGGGGCGATCGCCGGCGAGCCGCTGCAGTTTCTGCGTGCCATCGGCGACGTCGATGTCGCGACCGCTTGGATGTTCACCTCCTTGATCGGGGCAGCAACCGCGACCGGATGCGCGATAGCGTTGCGGCACAAATGGACTCCAGCTCTGCTCGCCATGTCGTTGTTCGCGCTGATGCCCCGAGCTGTGAGCGGCCATTCTTCGACCGGCGGTAATCACGACATCGCCACCAACTCGTTGATCCTGCACATTCTCGCGGCAGCTCTATGGGCGGGTGGACTACTCGCGCTACTGGGGCACGCTTTGCGCGGCGGAGGGCACCTCGCACTCGCCACTCGCCGCTACTCCACGATCGCACTGATCGCGTTCGTGACCATGGCCGCATCCGGAGTGATCAACGCCGCCGTCCGGGTGCCGCTGGACTCGCTGTGGGAGTCCACCTACGGAATCCTGGTACTCGCCAAGGTTGCCGCCCTGACCGTCGTGGGCGTCCTGGGGTGGCGTCAACGCCGAAACACGGTCGGCGCACTCGCCCTCGACCCAGCCAACCGAAAGCCCCTCATCACCTTGTCTCTGATCGAGGCGCTCGTGTTGGTCACCACGATCGGCCTCGCTGTCGCTCTGGGGCGCACTCCCCCGCCCGCCCCTGAGTCGACCGAACTACCCCAAGCCCATGAGGAAGCACTCGGATTCGTGCTCGACGGCCCGCCCACCGCAGCACGCCTGGCTTTCGAATGGCGATTCGATCTACTGTTCGGCTCGGCCGCAATCCTGCTGGCAACGCTGTACCTGATCGCACTCCGTCGCCGCCGCGCAGCAGGGCTGACATGGCGACGACGATGGACCGCCAGCTGGCTCGCGGGGACCGCGGTGCTGTTGATCGCCACATCGTCCGGCGTCGGCCTCTACAGTCCGGCGATGTTCAGCGTGCACATGGCCGGACTGACCGCAGTGGCGATCGCGACACCGCTGCTACTGGTGATCGGGCGCCCGATCACGCTGGTGGCATCGATCCTGCCGGCAGCATCACCCGACGCTGCTCCCGGACTTCGACGATGGCTGTCAGCAGCGTTCCACAGTCGAACGACCGCGTTATTGCTCAATCCATGGATCGGTGCAGCGATGCTACTGGGGAGCTTCTATCTGCTGTATTCGGGCGGAGTGTTCGATTTCGTCGCTGATTCACATGTGGCACACGCAGCGATGAAAGCGTGGTTCCTGATCGTGGGCCTAATGTTCTTCTGGGGCACCATCGGGCTCGATCCCACGCCCCGGCCGATCTCCGGGCTGTCCAAGCTGTTGTCCAGCATCCTCGCCTTGGCAGGCTTCGCGTTCTTCCTGGTCTCGCTCATCGACATCGAGACAGCGCTGGGCGGCACCTTCTACAGCGGTCTACGACTGGACTGGAACTCCGATCTACTCGCCGATCAACGACTCGCGGGCAACCTTGCATGGGGCATCGGCGAACTCCCTCTGTTGGCTGCCGCCGTCCTCGCGGCGGTGCGCTGGTCCGCAGCTGACGAGAACGCAGCACGGCGGCGAGACCAAGCCATCGACGACGCCGGTGACGACGAACTCGACGCCTACAACTCGATGCTGGACGACCTTTCGTCTCGACCGGGTAACGGCTGACTCGCGCGGACCCTCCACTGCTACGTCTCTCCACGACCGCGAAACATGGCGTCTGAACAGCGCCGATTCCCCCGTCGCGAGATCCTTGATGAAAAACTATGCCGAATAGTAGTAGCCTGTCCATTGATCGTCACCAATTCGTTATATCTCGCGGGCTTACGAGTCGCGAGAGCAACCGAGGACTTGATCTTTTGGCCCGACACCGCAAAACCGACATCATCGACGACGACGAGCACTCGCTCGCTGTCCACCGGTGGACTCAGTCCGCCGAACCGCACAATGTCGCGCTGCCTTCTGCTCAGTTCGTCCCATCCCGGTTCGTATCCCCGGTCGCCCCCTCGCAGACGGTTACACCAGTCGAGGTCGCGCTCGAACGATGCGATGCGTGGGTCGACGAGCAGGATGGGGACCCGCCCAGGGCCGGAAACGGCTATCCGGAGTCTCGACGAGCGCCAGCAGCCGGGCACCGCCGCATCGAGGGGCACGGCCGCGCTGAGGGGCATGGCCGAGTGCGCCGAAACGGTGCCCATCGGCGCCGAGTCCCCAAGCCAGGAGGACGCGCCGTCGCTGCATCCGTAGCGGTCGGTGCGTTCCTGTCCGCGGCCGCCAGCTCGCAGAACGCATCGACCGAGCATGTGGCCCTGAGCGCATCGAGCACAGACCAACCGTCCGCCGGCCTGCCCCAGGCCAGTGCCCCAGTGGTGGAACCGGCCCAGATCTTGCAGGTGCCCGATCTCGACGTCGGCAAGCTTGCCCAGCAACTCACAGAGCAACTGGCCGAAGGCAGGGCGAGAGAGATCGAGCGGGCGGCACGCGACGCCGAGGCGCGCCGCCCACTGACCTTGGTTCCGGTGTCGGGGACCCTGACGTCGAACTACGGGGCGCGATGGGGCACGACCCACTACGGTCTCGACATCGCCAATACGATCGGCACCCCGATCGTGTCGGTGACAGACGGTGAAGTCATCGAGTCGGGACCGGCGCAGGGGTTCGGATTGTGGATCCGAGTCAGACAGGACGACGGCACCATCGGCGTCTACGGTCATATCAATGAAACCCTGGTCACCGCCGGTCAACGTGTGAAAGCGGGCGACCTGATTGCTACGGTAGGAAACCGCGGTCAATCCACCGGCCCACATCTGCACTACGAGGTGTGGCAGGCCGACGGGGCCAAATCGGACCCGAAGGCGTGGCTTTCGGCCCGTGGTGTCGATGTCACCTGATGACGAAAAGAGAAATCCAGCGATGAAGAGGCTCGGCGACCTCGAAGCGGAAGTGATGAACGTGTTGTGGGCGTGCACCGAGCCGCAGTCGGTCCACAATCTGCTCGCGCACATGGCCGATCGACAGTTCGCGTACACGACCATCTTGACTGTGGTGACCCATCTCCACGAGAAGGGATGGGTCGAGCGCACCAAGGTCTCGCGCGCCTATATGTACTCACCCGCGCAGACACGTGCGGAAGCCACCTCACAGGCATTGCGCGAGATCCTCGACACCAGCCACGACTCCGCCGCAGTGCTGATGCATTTCGCCAAGACGGTCACCGACGACGAACTCCAAGCCCTGCGCGGTAGCCTCCCGGACACCGACCGATGATCGTCGCGCTGGCGTTGCTGCTCGCGGCCGTGCTGTCCGCTCTCACCGGGCCACGATGGCTCGGATCACTCACTCGGACCGTTTCTCCGGTGCTTGCACTGTCTGCGTGGATCGGAACCGTAGCAGGGGTGTTCTTTCTGCTCGGTTCGGCGGTTGTGGTGCTGATATGGCCCGACCACGCTCCCGCAGAAGGTTTTGTCGAACTCGCTGTTCGGTGCCTGGGCTCACTGCAACATGCCGTTCAACCCTGGGTGGGAGAAACCGCCGCCCTCGCCGCCGCAGCAGTGTTCGTCAGTGCAACCGTACGGTTGACGCGTCTAGCCCGCAGGCAGATCAGAACCCGGTCACAGGTGCGCAACCAACACCTGGACGTCCTGGCGATAGTGGCCCGTCGGGAGACCGGTCCGGATCCTGTGATGTGGCTCGATCATCCTTTGCCCCTGGCGTACAGCATCGACGGACGACCCGGATACATCGTGGCCACCGCCGGATTGGCCGAGCGTCTCGACTCCGAACAGCAACGGGCAGTCCTACTGCACGAGCGCGCGCACCTGCGGGGACGACACCACCGCATCGTCACGATCTGCGAAATCCTGGCCGCAGCATTCCCGCGCGTTCCACTGTTCGCCGCCGCACCGTCGGCGGTGCGCATGCTCGTCGAACTCGCCGCCGACCGCGCTGCAGCCGAAGGAACCAGCCCTGAGGCGGTGAGCGCGGCCCTGTCTAGGGTCTGCGGATCCGGCTCCGACTCCCCACGACCCGACTGGGCACTGGGTGTCTTCAGTGAATCGACCTCCGAACGACTGCGGCAGTTGGAGGGGGCGTCGGCGCCTGGAGCTCGGCAACGCGCCGGCGCCTTCACGGCGATCGCGACGCTTCCGTTGCTCGCACCCGCGGCCTTGTCCGTGGTTGCACTCAGCGCCGTATCCGCGCTGGCGTGCATCACATTTCAGACCTGACCCCTAAATACTATGCTGCATAGTATTTAGGTTACTCTGGCGAGCGCGTTCCTTTTCGCGTTCGACAGAAGGTGGTTTCCATGACGGCGCTGACGTCCCCTCCCGCTGCGCCAGCGGTACGGCCCTACCCTCCGCGTCGAGCACGCAAGGGTGCGTTCTTCTACACGGTGATCACCACCACCGACCCGAAGGTCATCGGGTTGATGTATCTGGTGACCTCGTTCGGCTTCTTCCTCGTCGGCGGACTGATGGCATTGCTGATGCGGTCCGAACTCGCAGTTCCTGGCATGCAGTTCCTGTCCAACGAGCAGTACAACCAGCTGTTCACCATGCACGGCACGATCATGTTGTTGCTCTACGCGACGCCGATCGTCTTCGGATTCGGCAACTACATACTGCCGCTGCAGATCGGTGCACCCGATGTCGCCTTTCCGCGGCTCAATGCCTTCAGCTACTGGCTCTACCTCAGTGGCGCTCTGGTCACGACCGCAGGGTTCATCACTCCCGGTGGCGCGGCGGACTTCGGCTGGACCGCCTACACGCCGCTGAGCAGCGCCGTCTACTCCCCAGGTGTCGGTGCGGACCTGTGGATCGTCGGCCTGCTCGTCGCCGGACTCGGCACGATACTGGGCGGGGTCAACATGATCACCACGATCGTGTGCCTGCGTGCCCCGGGCATGACCATGTTCCGGATGCCGGTCTTCACCTGGAACATTCTGGTGACCTCCATCCTGATCCTGCTGGCGTTCCCGCTGTTGACGGCCGCCCTGTTCGGGCTGCTCGCCGACCGCAAGCTCGGCACACACATCTTCGATCCCGCGAACGGCGGAGCACTACTGTGGCAGCACCTGTTCTGGTTCTTCGGCCACCCCGAGGTCTACATCATCGCGCTCCCGTTCTTCGGCATCGTCTCGGAAATCTTCCCCGTCTTCAGCCGTAAACCGATCTTCGGCTACAAAGGCCTGATCTACGCCACCCTCGGCATCGCAGCACTGTCCATCGCAGTGTGGGCACACCACATGTATGCCACCGGAGCAGTGCTCCTACCGTTCTTCTCCTTCATGACCTTTCTGATCGCCGTTCCGACAGGAGTGAAGATCTTCAACTGGATCGGCACCATGTGGCGCGGACAGGTCACCCTCGAATCGCCGATGCTCTTCTCCATCGGCTTCCTCATCACCTTCGTCTTCGGCGGACTCTCCGGCGTGTTGCTGGCGAGCCCCCCGATCGACTTCAACGTCACCGACACCTACTTCGTCGTCGCCCACTTCCACTACGTCGTCTTCGGCACCGTCGTGTTCGCCACCTACGCAGGCATCTACTTCTGGTTCCCGAAGATGACCGGGCGGCTTCTCGACGAGCGACTTGGCAAATGGCACTTCTGGCTCACCTTTCTCGGATTCCATGCGACATTCCTCGTCCAGCACTGGCTCGGTGCGCAAGGTATGCCTCGGCGTTATGCCGACTACATCCCCTCCGACGGCTTCACGACCCTGAATCAGATTTCCACCGTCGGCTCGTTCATCCTCGGAGCGTCGACGCTCCCGTTCATATGGAACGTGTTCAAGAGCTACCGCTACGGTGAAGTGGTCACCGTCGATGATCCGTGGGGCTTCGGCAACTCACTGGAATGGGCGACAAGCTGCCCGCCGCCGCGGCACAACTTCGTCGAAATTCCTCGAATTCGGTCCGAGCGACCTGCGTTCGAACTTCATTACCCACACATGGTGGAGAGAATACGGGCCGAGCAGCACGTGGGCGGACCCCACCCGGACTCGATAGCACCGTCGGAAGTGATCACTGAATCCATTGCAGGAAAAGACGATTCCGACCCGCCGAGCTCGATCCGCTGATGTAGCTCGCCTACCGTTCGTAACACCCGAGACAGAAAGCATTACACGTGAAACGACTGTTCTTGATCGTCGCAACGATCTGCGGCGCCGCGCTGCTCGGCGCTACCCCGGCGGCGGCGCACAGTGAGTTGGTCAGCTCCGATCCACCCGCCGACGTCACCCTCGAATTCGCACCGATCGGAGTCGGATTGGTGTTCAACCAGAACATCAACGAATCCTTCGCCACCATCAGCCTGGTCGGCCCGGACGAACAGCAATGGTCTCAAGGATCGACAACCGTCGACGGGCCCGACGTCACCGTTTCGGTCAAAGACGGACTTCCCAACGGCGACTACACCGTGGGGTATCGCGTGACATCGGCCGACGGGCACCCCATCTCGGGGTCGTACACATTTTCGGTCGACGTCGCCGCAACGACTCCGGCCGAGTCCAACGTCGCAGCAGCCGAATCCTCTGGTGCGAACAGCACGTCCGCGACGCCGTCCGCTGCGCCCGCGTACGACCCGGCCGACCCCGCCGCCAGCGAAGGCGAACGCCCACCGAAACAGAACACGATGATGTTGTTGTCCATCGTCGCCATCGCCGTCCTACTGCTGGGTGCCATCGCCTTGGCCCTGGTGTTCCGAGCAAAGAACAAGCAGTGACGCTGCGGTGATGATCCTCGCAGTAGTCGACACACCGACAGCACCGCCCACCCTTTCGGCGCTGCTGAGTTGGGATGTGCCCCCGCTGCCTGTTCTGCCGATCACCGGCATGTTCATGGCAGCGTTGTACTGCTGGGGATTGCACCGAGTCCGAAAGAAGGGCATCTACTGGTCACCGTGGCGCAGTGCAAGCTTCCTTCTCGGTTGCCTGTTTCTCGTACTGGTCACAGGATTGCAGGTCGAGCGCTACGGCTACAGCATGTTCAGCGTCTTCATGTTCCAGCACCTGACGTTGTCGATGACGATCCCACCGCTACTGGTCTTGGGCTCACCCGGGCGGATGCTGTTGCGCGCCACTGCGCATCATGGGTGTGGACGCTGGATCCTGGTGGCGGCACTGATCGGTTTGCGCAGTCCCGCCGGCAGGATCGCACTGCACCCAGGGGTGACGATCCCGCTGTTCCTGTTCAGCTATTACGGACTGTATCTGTCGTCGATCTTCGATGCTCTGGCCGTGACCGTGATCGGTCATGTGTCGATGGAGGTCTTCTTCTTCGCCAGCGGGCTGCTCTTCATCATCCCGGTCCTCGCGGTCGGGCCACTGCCGGTCCGCCAGACGAACCTGGGTCGCATGTTCGACCTTTTCGTCGAAATGCCGCTGCACGTCTTCTTCGGGGTCATCTTGATGATGACGAGTACACCGATGCTGTCGACCTTCGCCTTCCCGCCGCCGGAATGGGGTGTGGACCCGGTCGACGATCAGAAACTCGCCGGAGCTCTCGCCTGGTCGTATGGGGAACCGGTTGCACTGCTCGTCGTCCTGCTCTTCTGCATCCAGTGGAACCGCGACGAGAAAGATCAGTCCGCTCTCGCGGATCGCCAGGCGGAAGAGGACGGCTACAGCGAACTCAATGCATACAACGAGTTCTTGAAGACCATCGGCACCGACACCCACCGGCACCGTTAGCCACTATCGGCGGCCGGTGTCGGTTCGTCTCCGAATGCAGACCCTCGCGCTATTGCGCGAGCCGACCAGCGCCGATCTGGGCGCCCCGGTCCCGGAGCCACGACTCCGGGTCGACCTTCTGCCCACCGGGCGAGGTCGACTCGAAGTGCAGGTGGGGTCCGGTCGAATTGCCGCGGTTGCCCACCTGCGCAATCTGCTGGCCCTTAACCACTCGCTGACCGACGGTCACCGAGTTGCCGTCGTTGTGCCCATATGTGGTGATCGATCCGTCGTCGTGCCGAATCTGAACCCACAGCCCGAATCCCTGCGCCGGGCCGGCGCTGATCACGGTGCCGTCGGCCGCCGCGACGATAGGGGCGCCCAGGGCATTGGCGATGTCGACACCGCCGTGCTGTGCGCCCGCACGCGACCCGAAACTCGACGTAACGATTCCGCTACTGGGCGCGGCGGCTGTCGCTGATCGCGTTGGGTCAGGTACAGGGGGTGCCTCGATGTCCGTGCGCGGGGCCGGCGCCGGTGCGTCGATCTCGGGCGAGGGCTGCGTGGTGCGGGAATCGAGCGAATCCGGTTCGCCTGCAGTCGAATCGGATGTCGATGTCTCATCGGGGCCTCGATCCGGCGCATGCGGCAGGGCGGGGTCCAGGAGGTCGACCTGTAGCGAGGACAGGACCCGCAGCCCCAGAAGTGGGTCCATCCTGGTCAACGGGGTCAGACACGAGATTGCCTGCGCCGACCCGCCCGCGGCTCCTGTAGCGAGCATGTTGACGACGCAACGCAGTGTCTCCTCAACCGGGGCCGAAGCGTCGCCGACGAGTCCGTTGGTGCGCGCTGCTTCCACGCTCGCTGACGCGAAGTTCGTCAGTTCGGACAATGCGATCGGGTCGGTGCCCACTTGGGCCGCGCGATCGGCAAGGCGTATCAATCGCCCGACAGCATCGACTGCCGTTCTGTCGACCGTCGCGGTGTCTGCGTTCGGAGGAGCCGCAGTGGCCGTCGGTGTGAACGTGAACGCCGCTGCAATGACCACGGCGACGATCGAACCAGATCTCGGTCTGTGCGAGCGCTTTTCGGCGTCGGCGGCGCTCGATGATGATAATTCGGAGAGGGGCATGTCGGACCTTTCGTGGCGGGACTGTGTGGTGCTGCCTATCGGACGCCGGTGCCGGAGGCGACGGTGTCGGGGCCTAGTTCTCGGGGAGCGGCGCGACCCCGTGAGAGGCCATCAACATGTCGATCTGATCGATCTCCGCGGCCTGCGTCGAGGCGATCGTCAGCGCCAGAGATGCCACGGCAGGCTCCGTCGAATTTGCTGCGCCGAATGTCGCCATCGGAATCCCGCCCTGATGATGGCGACGGAGAAGTTGAAGATACCTACCGTCGAATCCTTCTCCGTCCATGCGTCTGAGAGCTTGGAGTTCCGGTGTGCTCGCCATTCCTGGCATCGACATCGCTGGTTGCCCATCCATGTCCGTCGACATCGTGTGACCGGCCATCGAACTGCCGGCGGCCATCCACAACATCGGAGGTGTGTTCGCCACTGGCGGCCTGCCCCACAGTGCCAACCACCCTTGCATCATGCCGACCTGGCTCTGCTGCGAGGTCAGGACGTCGTATGCGAGGGTGCGCACAATCGGGTCGGAAGATCGATCCAACGCCATGGCAGACATTTCGATCGCCTGATTGTGATGCACCGACATATCCTGTGCGAAACCAACTTCGAGAGAATCCTCCGCAGGAGGATCGGCGCCGGGCCCAACCGGTGACGCCAAGACGCCGAACAGGACCCCCGCCAGAACCAAAGCGACGCCGACCAGAGCAACGAGAAGCCGACTACGGCGGGGTTCGTGGGTGGGACTCAGTGTCACCGCGTGATAATCGGCGGTCATCGGGCGCCTCCGTCGATCGGTGGGGCAGGATCGGGGACGGGATCGTCGAGTGGAATCGCATCGGGACCGGGCTCGGTCGCGTCGAACGGCGGTGGATTGTCGGGATCGAACGCACCTGAGATGGTCGAGCAACTCGCACCGTTCTCAGGGTGGGTAGACGGGTTCTGCCGCAACGCGGCAATGAACTGAGTGATTCGTGGGTCAGCCGAGGAGTCGAGTTCGAGTGTGTGCCCCCATGATTGAAGAGTGATCGGCACTCGCAGGTCGGGATAGGGAGACATGAACATGTACGACTTGCCTTCGACGCGAGAGCTGAGTGCATCGATGTCCTCTGCTGATACTCGATTGGGGTCGTACGTCACCCATACCGCTCCGTGTTCGAGTGCATGAACCGCGTTCTCGTTGCGCAAGGCAACGGGATAGACGATGCCCGTGCACGTTGCCCACGTCGAATCATGGGGTCCACCGAAGGGCGGACTTTTGTCGTACGCAACCCGCTGTGTAGCCGCGACATGTCGCGCTGCCGCGTACTCGATCTCGACTACCCCTTCGATCCCCTGCGCAGGATCTGGATCCTCGGCGGTCGGTGCGAACCGCTGCGCCTGGTTGCGGTCGATGATGCGTGGGGTCAGATTGAATCCGATCAAGCCTATGAGCAGCACTATCACGAAAGTGGCGCCTACGATCGACCATGGCACTCGGCTACCTCCAGGAACCCCGCGGTGCGGCGTCCTAGCACCAGTACGGCCCCGGGTCGGCCTCGTCTTACGCATCCACTCCTCCTTGTAAATACTATGAAGCATAGTATTTACATTCGACAGTAGCTCATCCCCACGAGAGGTCGCCCCGAACCGATGCCGTTGTTCCGCAAACCCGCCACCATCAAAGGGCTGTTGGTCTTCCACGTCTTGGCCTACAACGGCGCTCGACTGCTGTTGGTGTGCGCCACCGCAGGCATCGTCCTAGCTGTCAGGGCCGCGGCGGATCTGGCGATCCCCTTGCCCGCGGTGCTGTTCATCGCGCTCGCAGCCAGCCTTCCGTTCTCGGCATTTGCGTTCAGAAAGCTCCGCCGCACCATCAACGCGGACATCGACGCCGTCGACCGCACGCGTGCAGAAGCACGGAAGAGTCCGGCCTTACGCCCGTCAGCGCGGTGCTCCTCCCGTCGAGGTAATCAATCGCACGTGAAGTGAAAGTGGATGGGGCCTGCCCTTTCTCCAACGATCTTGGTAGGGGTAGTTACCAAATGGTCGAGATGCGATGAAGACAAGCCCCGCCGATAAGTCGGTTATATGTCAGGTCCGGTTCGTCAGGAGTTCCTGACGAACCCGACTGCACGCCACGTCAGAGTTCGGTGTCGTCGCCGAGCAGATCGAGGGTGCGCTGCAGCAGTACTTCGATGCGGTCTTCGACGTCGTCGACGAGATCGGGCACATCGGCCAGCGCGGTGTGGGCGCGGCGGCGTGCGTCGACGCCGACGCTGTAGTACTCCGCGCTCAACGGGGCCGAGATCTGTTCCGGCGCAGTCGCACTCGGGTTCATGTCCTCGCACTCGCGTGACCTCGGCGAGTGTCGGCGCGGAGGAACATGTTGCGGTGGTATCCCGGTGCGGTGAGCGTCGAGCACCGCACCGATCGCGGCCGCAGTCATCGCGGTTGCAGGGAACGGCAGGTGGCCCCACCGGTCGATCGGCAGCGCGACCGGACCAGGCCAGTCGGGAAAGCCAGTCATGTCGGGAAAAGTGTTGGCCTGCAGATGAGTTACGAGCAACGCGGTCGAGGGATATCGATCGGAGAACTGCACGACGATGCGCCACCGTTCCCACATCTCAACCGGACTACTGCCCGACGCCTCATCAGCGTTGATACGGATCCGGTGGGCACCGCCGATCCACACACTGTCTCCGTCGGCGCTGATGTCTTTTCGGTCGAGGGCCGCAATCGCCTGGTGCGACAGGCCCGCGCCGGACAGCATGAGCAGAACCGCGTCTCGGCGCCCGAACAACGCTGCCGCCGACCCTTCGGTGGGGAGCGCGGCCGCCAAGGCCATGTACTGGCGGGCTCGCCGTCGCGTCCTGCCTGCCCGCGCAGAATCGAGAGCCAGACGAAGAGAGGTGGCCCGTCCCGGCGGCGGATGGTCGGCGTCGAGGTGGCCGCGGTTGATCGCCGAGACACGCCGGATCTGCACCGAATCACTCGCCGGGTTGTCGCCGAGGAACTCCGCAAGAGTGACCGGCGATGCCGGCAATGGTGCGAGGTCGGCGGCGGCGCACCAGTCGGCGAACAGTAACCACTCGTACCGGTACCCACTCGCCGACGGTGCGGTTGGTCTCGGCTGCACGACTGAGACGCTACCGCCGCCCACCGACGTCAACGGTCAGGTGCATCGCCGGTCCCGAATTGCCTCATCGAGTTCATGGTGCCGGGTGTCGTTCGTTCAGATGATTACCTACTGGTAGTTTCCGTCGGACTCGGTCGGCCACCTACCGTCCCGGATGAGTCCGAAACCGTGAAATGGAAAGTGGTACGCCGATGACCGTCGATCTGCGCAAGGAGACGGCTACTGGGTGTGGCCCGATCAACCCTACGCAGTCATCGCGCTGGTGGCAGCACTGCTCGGCTTGTTTCCGGTAGCAATCGTGTTCGGCATTCTGGTGTTCTGGCGGCCGGGAGGCCGGGGGTTGGCGATCGCTGGTCTGGCCTTCGGTGTGATCGAAGCGCTGCTGGCGGCAATCGTGGTGTACGGCCTAGGGGCTGGCCTGACCGCCGAGGACTCGACGGCCTCGACTGCCTTCCAGGACTACTCCCTGCCCGCGACACCGATGTCGCCTCCGCCAACCGTATTCACCGTTCCATCACTGACCACGCTGCCGCCGGCCCCGACGACCACCCGAGTGCCGGACGAGCCCGTCCCAGTCCTCCCGGTCGTCGACCAGACGTGCGATCCTGCCGTGGACAATCACGCGACCGCGGCGGACGGGACTTTCATGAAGTGCGCGTACGCCGGACGGAGCACCGCACGGTGGGTGCAGTCGGCGCCGATCATCGCGTACGCAGACCAGAGCTCGGCCTGCGATCCGTCGGTGCGCGGGATCGCGGTCTCACCCGAGGGATTGGACATGGTGTGCGTCTCGAACCTCGACTCCGACGGTGGGTACTGGGTCCCCGGTCCATGACCGTTGTGTGCGTGGCGTCGATACCGAGTACCGAGCGCAGCGTGAATCGGTGCGCCATGCAGGTCGGCTCTGGGGGCGTTCGGCGGACAGGGGCCGAACTATCGCCGCTGCGAACTTCACGCACGGCAGGAGCATGGACCGGTAACCGGGTCCATGCTCCTGCTTAGATCGGGAAGTGTTGTTACTCGGCGAGTTTCGTGATGGCCAGTGCCCACAGGAAGTACTTGTTGCGGCCGAGGTCTCCGATGGTCTTGATGTTGAACGCCGCTTTGAGGTGCTCGGCGTCGCCGGGACTGACGCCTTGGAGCGCCTCGACGGGCGCGTCGACGAGTTCGGTGAGCGGCTTGTCTTCGTATGCCTTGTCGAGCTTGTCAGCAATTCCAGCCATGAAACGCCTCCTACAATCTCGGGATACCTGGCACCGGTACGGCGCCGCAGTCGAGGGTACGGACCAGGGGCCAGGTTGCGAGGCAGTTCGGCGCCCAACCCGTGGTGACCGTATTGGCCCATCCCGTGGCCGAGGTTTCGACCGGTGGATTCAGAGGGCAGCTAGCACCGGGCGGTGGTCGGAGGCTGGTTTGTCTCGGCGGCGACCTGGATCGTCGCCGATGGACTCGGGAATGCCGGCAGCGTCGGTGGTGACCGCGCCGTCATCGACTCGCTCGACCAACGAGTGGGAGAGAAAGATGTGGTCGATGAGTTCGCGGCGGCCGCGGTAGATACGCGAGTAACGCTGGTCGACGGGGATCCGCGCAGCGAGGTTCCACAAGCGTTGTGTGTCGCCTTGGTCGGGGCGCTCGTATCCGGTGGTGCCGATCTCCGATCCCGGTGGTCCGTGCAGGATCTGGGTGGTTTGCGCGTCGGCGGTGTCATTGAGATCGCCCAACACCACCAACCGAGTGTTGTCGCCCTTGTCGAGGATGTCGGTGGCGGCGTCGCGGATCGCGGCGGCTTCGGCGGTGCGGCGGAACAACGCGTAGGCGGCGAAGCGGGCGCGTTCGTGCTCGTCGCGTGGGGAGAAACGGCCTCCGGGGAAGGTGAGCAGTTTCGACTTCAGATGGCAGGTGAGGACGTGTACCGGTCCGAGGTCGGTATCGACGACGGCGTGCAGGGCCGGTCGAGCCAACTGGTGGATGCGGTCGTCTGTGTCGTCGACCTGAATCGGGGCCAGCGCGTCCGGGAAATCGACAACCTGTTGGACGTCGGTGAGCGGTGTCCGCGAGGCGATTCCGACTCCGATACCGCGGCCGTCTGTGTCTGCGAGCTCTACATGCCAGTCCTCTCCGACGCGGCCCAGAACCTGGTCGAGTGCCTCCCTGCTGCCGATCTCCTGGACGGCAAGCACATCGAGGTTCATTACGTCGATGACGGCGGCGAGAGCATCGGCTTTCGCGTCGAAGTCCGCGTCCGACCGCGGTCCACTGTCCTCGCCGGGCAGAAACAAGTTCTCCACATTCCACGTCGCGATGCGTACCACTGCTACTCCCCCGATCGGTTCACCGAACCACCACCGTCGCAGGGACAGTCGTTTACGGCGTGTCTGCACACGCGGTGGTTCTCGCGCAGTTCATACGATGGCCACCTCGATGACAAGGTGAAGACTTGGCTGAACGAGTCGCGTTTCGGTGCCGCGCAAAAGCGGTCACGAGTTCGTCAAGATAACCTGACGGATGCCGTGATCTCGCTGAATTCATCGCTTCGGTGTGCGCCTGCTCCCGTTCATCGGTGACTTGGTCGCCGCGCTTATGGGCTCCATCGCCAGTCGCTTATGGCGGGCTCAGAGTGCGCCGACTTTGCGTCAGCGCTTCCGGTCGCTGCGATGTCGTGCTCGGCGCAACGAGGAACGGGTCAGGTGTCAGAGCTTCGGCCCCAGATCGGGTGGAATTGAGATGGCCTGCACCGCTGCGCGCATGCGTTGCCGGTCTACAACATGGTTTGGGTCGGAAACGATGAACTTGTCGTCATCGGTCTTGCGGACATGAATCCGGAACCCACGGGCCTTGGCCTGTGCGCGAAGATTTCGTCGCCAACTCTCGATGTCGAGACTTTCGACGGGTCCGCGGCGCACCACTATTGCTCCCATTTCATGAACCAGGTCCAGGACGTCATCGTCGGAAACCGTGTGCCCCTCATCGTTGAACATCCTTCGACGTAACCACATCTGGTCGTCATCAGCACGACGATCCACCGTGTTGCCACTGGATAGGCCGGCGAAAAGCACAGTTATCGCAGCGTCAAGAGATGTTGACGCTGGTGGTGCCTCGGAGCGGCGACCCGCCGGGTTTGACGCAAGGCGGCGCTGCCTCCCCGGGCGTTGTGCAACTTCAGTGTTCGGTGCGACAGAACATTGAACTCGTGAGGTGGCCGGGAATCCGGATTGTCAGAAATACGACTGACCGTGGTGCCTGCTTGCTGCGGCGCAGATTGGTGCCAGTCAGAGGCACCGAATCGGCTGCTGATCGAGCGCAGCGAGGATCAGCTCGGGCGCAGTAACCATGTTCACGAGAGCATTGGTGTACGTGGCCCATTCTTCGGTGTCTTGATCTTCGTCGAACGCGACGGCGGCCGAGAATTGCCTTCGAAGATTGACCGGTAGTTGCTGTGCAAGCGGGACGACCAGATCGTGCGCTTTGGCGCGGCGCGTAGGCACCGCATTCTCGAGCTCAGCTACTGCGGTTTGAACCCAGAGATGGTCGCACTCGCGATCGGCGGCTTCCGGGATCGAGATCCGTTGGGTCGAGGCAATTGCGGAACGTCCGAGGGCAAGTGAGAGTCCGCCCGGGTCCTCGTGGTCGTTGCGGTACCGCGTAGCGAGGACCCCGGGCGGACACACGTCGGTCAGCGGTACATCGCCCACCAACCCGCCAGGATCTGCTATCCAGCTATCGCGCAGCGTGATGTCGGCTGTGAGGCGAACTCGGTAAAGATAGAACTGCTTCCCGCGGTCGCCTTGGTCGCTGATTCGACGCAGCATGTTGTGAACGGCCGCTTCATACGTACCGATATGCAGTGCTTTCGCTCTTTGCCTCTCGGCCCAGCTCGCGACACTCGAACCGTTCTGTTCGAACATCTCTTTGGTCGCTGCACTCAGTGATTCTTCCGGGGCGAAATGCTCGGCGGGCCAGTCCGGATGGGTACTGGTGTGAAACCAAGGGAGACGCTCTGCGGCGTTGCGCAGGGCAGGATCGTCGGGGGCGACCGTCACCCTTGGTCCAGTTTCTGTTTCGCACGTGACACCGCAGTCCGGGCAGCTTTCTCGGGATTGTTCCCACCGATCGATCCAGTCGAGGTCGACCATCCACTGGCGTGTGCAGCGTCCACAGAGCATCCAACGTGGGCGCGAAAAATCGATCGGGCGGTCCATGCGCTCGATTGTCCATCGCTGATCGGATGACGACATGTGTGGCGCGACCATTGTGATGAATGCAGTCCTATGCTTTCCGCGTGGAAGAACCACTTGCTCTTGACGATCTCGCCAGTTGGCCTCCGGTGCTGCAGGAGCTCGCCGATGAATGCATCCAGTTGGCACAGCGTCGTAGTGCAGAAGGTCGAGAAGTCGAAGTACCTCAGTCGCTCTCGAACGTGATCGATCATGAGCTTTCCGAGCGAGGCATTCTCGTGCACCAATGCTCCCGGTTGCTCGCCGCCGAAGTGCGCGATATCCGCGAGAATGGACTGCGAGCCACATCTTCTGCCCTGTTGGCAGACAAAGTGGAGGCGGCGGTCCGGGCTGGTTTCATAACGCGAGCCCAGGCTGAGCTAATCATGAACAACGGCGTCTTGACGTCCCGAGACCAGTTAAGGGGTCGAAACGATGCGATCTGCGCGCTGACCACGTTGCAAGCCATCGGGGCGGATCCAGAGGGCGTCCGGTCTTTCTTCGAGTATTGGGGCGGTGAAATCACCTACTTCTGGCAACTGCACACCCCGGATACGGGGCTGAGGGAGACGCTTCGGTCGGTCGGCGAACCCGCGCTGATCACGTTCGTTCACCACCCTCAGTCGACGGATGTCTACGCGCCTGATCTGTCGACTGTCGTAGTCGATTTGTGGCGCAATAGGTCAGCAGTTACCGGCGAGGTCCATATCCGGATCCAGCCAGGAACCCGGCTGCCGGTGACGACGATCGCGCACCCGGGGGACCCATGGTGGCCTGCAATGGTTCCTAGACCGTGATTGGCCGAATCGAAGAACTCAGGAGTCGAACAAGTCCTCGAGTTCGGCTCGGAGCCTGAGATCGTTGGCTCGCTGTGCTTCTGCTCGGCTGCGTTCATCCATGACGGTTCTCAGATCAGTCCCCGATAGTGCAGAAGTCTGTGCATGTCGCAGCGCTTGAAGCGATAGTTCCCGAGCGAAGTCCATCACGGAGTCGCACGCACTCGGCGAGAGCGGCCCGCCGTGTATTGCTGAGTTGCGTGTCCGCGTGAGCCTGGCGACCCTGGCGTCGACGCGACGCGCTTCTCGGGCGAAGGCATCTTGAATCGACTGGCCTGAGCTGAGTATGTGTTCGGTTTCGCGGAGGCGTCGGACGAGCGGGTGCTGCGCGTAGATCGTGTTCAGATCGGCGAGGTAACCGAGCGCCTTCAGTCGATCGAAGCTCCTCCCCCATGTGCCGCTTTCGACTTCGCCGCGGATGGTGTCTAGGACAGGTTGGGGTGAAGCTGTAGGAGATGTGTCCGGGAGGGTCCGTACGATCGCTTCGAACGTCGTCTGGGTGGCGCGTTCCAGGAATGCCAACCTGGTGTATTCCTGAACGAGGTAAGTCTTGATGAACTTGTACCACTTGGTGGTTGAACGGGTTGTCCAGGTGTTGACGTGTTCGATGGCTCGGACCGCGGCCATCACGACCGCCTCGGAGTCCTCGGCTGACTCGACTTGCTCCAGCAGTCGATGAACGGGCCGTAGGTGCTCGGCTACTAAGGAGGTGATGGTGTACCCGGATCGGTGCAGGTCCTCCAGATTGACTGTCGTGTAATCGTTCTGCGCGAAGACAGTGGCTTTTCGGGCGTACTTCGGACCCCAGTCGAGGCGTGGCATCCAGCCTCCTACGAACGCGAGGTGGCCGTTGAGAAGTGTCCAGGTGTCCCTCGATGGTCGGATGAGGTTCAGCAGGGCGTCGAGATGAGCGCGGGCTGCGGATTCGGCGAGATGTGGTTCGATGACGGGGATCGCGACTCGCGCGTAGGCGAGCCCAGGTCTGTGCTCGATACCTGTGTATTCGTCTATCTCCTCTGACTGCTGGAAGGTGCTGAAGCGATCTGTCAACAGTTCTTCGGGTACTACGTCGAACATTTCGCGTGCTGTGGCGTGGTCGATGATTCCGCCAGCGAGGACTTGAGCTGGGTAGAACGTGATGGTGTCGTGGGTCAGGCAGTTGAGCGCGCGGGGGTATGCGTCTGAGATGCGGAACCACACCACCGCTGGGCTGGTTCGAGTTCGTCGGACGATCCACCGTTCGGACAGGTCCATTCGTCCGCGGTCGTCGAGACCGGTGGGACGGGACTGGTCGCGTGGGTCGAAGTCGAACGCTGTCTCTCCCAGTAATTGCTGGGCTCGGCTCACGCCGTGGCCGTAGTCGAAGAGTATGTCGACCGCGGTTTGAGACGTTCCCCAGGGTCCGTCGTCCTGGCGCCTGTGTTCGATCAGTGCGTGGAGGTTGTCCCGTAGGAATGCGATGCGGTCGTGTGTGTAGAGGAGATGGTCGTCGTTCTTGCACGCTGCCACCAGATCACGCCACAACGAGACGATGACGGTGTCGTCGTCGAGAAGGGCGTGCAGTGTTGCCGCGCGGGCGGCGACGAGAGGACGTTTGGTGTCATCGACGGTAGGAGTCTTTCCACTGCGGGCGACGAACAACTCCTTCCAGATGGTGTCGAGGACCGCAGTAATGTGTGTCCTGACAACGCCTGTCGAGTCGGGGCCGAGGTAGTCGAGGACGTCGTCGAGGTCGGTGGCGATCGAGTCCCAGGTCCAATAGCTATGTTCGTCGGGATCGGCGCAGAGGTCACAGATCTCGGAGCTGATCGCGACCAACGTCATGTAGCCAGTCGTGTGGGTGACCGATCCATCGGCGGTGACGTGGCCACGTAGTTCCTCCAGCCAACGAGCGTGCATCTCGAACATCATGTGTCCTACTCGGTCGATTGCCGTCTGATGAAATCGGCCATGCCCGGAACAGTGAACGAGATTCGCCCGTGTTCGGGTGCCCAGATAAGGCCCTTTTTGATGGCGGAGTCGCGTATGTCGCTGACGGAGGTCGTGGTCAGACCCATTTCAGCGGCTACTCGTCCAGATCGGGGGTTCGACTCTCCGGTCAGAGCGAGGGCACGCATGTAGCGTCTTTCGCGGTCTGTTGCTCTGGTCCACCTGGAGGGAAAGAAACCACCGTCCAGTGCGCGTCGGCCATCTTCGACTGCCAGATGTGCGTCGTCGGTGTCGAATGTCGATGATGCGGCGATGTTCCAGATCGCTTTACCGAATTCTTGGAGGAAGTAGGGGTAACCACCGCTTGCTTCGACGAGGATGTCGAGTGCGTCGGTGGTGAACGCACCGCCATGTTCTCGAACCGGTATCGCCAATGCGTCGGCAGCGTCGGTCGGGCTCAGTGGACCGATGGTGCTGTAGGAAAACTGCCGTTCGGCGTATGACCGTGTGTCGGCCAGTACTGATGGGAGGCTGGGTAAGCCTGCGCCGATGAGGAAGAAGGGCCATTCTCGTTGGCTGGCTCGGTGTTGAACGGCGAGCAGTGCGCCGAGGAGATCCCCATCGAGATCCTGCATCTCGTCGATGAACAACCCGAACGCCGTTCCTTGTTTCTTCATCACTGCGCTGATTGCTTCGACCAGTTCTTCGAGGTCGATGTCGATGTCGCCACTGGCAGCGGGTTGGTCGATTCTCAATTCGACGTTCGCCGGGCCCAGACCGACACCGAGGGTGAAGCCCTTCGCCAGCGCGATCAGTTCGTCCATCGCCTTACGCAGTCGATGTGTGCGGCTGAATCGCCGCAGGCTCAGTGCAAGTTCGTTTCCCAGTTTGGCGCGGACAGCGGCGATGCCCGAGTCGTTGGGGCGCGCTTCGATGCCGATGGTTAACCAGCCTTGTCGCTCTGCATGCTCAGCGAGGTTGTTGAGCAGCGTCGTTTTGCCTACGCCCCGCAGACCGGACAGGACCATGCCTCGGTCGTAGTTTCGGCGTTTGCTTCGTACTACCAGCAAGTCGAACTCTTCGCGTTGACGTGTTCTGCCTTCCAACGCCGGAGGGCGCAGGCCAGAACCTGGTTTGAACGGGTTCAGCGCTGGATCCATATGGAAAATTATAGCCGTTTATGGTGAAAAAGCTATAAGCCTCCATAATTGCCCATGGTTGCCGATAGTTCAACGCGCTACCGGTGATAGCTCAGGCTCAGAACAGTCGATTTAACGGCGCCCTCGCGGCTCGTTGAGCACCTGGCCGTACGTACCTGCGCCCCTGTGGCGGTACGTCACCCGATTGGGCATGAACTTGTCGAGCGCAATGACCACGCGCAGACAAGGGGCCTGACCACATCCAATATGCTGGCCGTCCCAGCTACGCGACTGATCTCGGAGTGAACGGACCGGCAGGAGCCCCGAAGTCCTCACGGAGGTTCACTTGTGCCGCTATGAGTGTATCGATTCGATCGCTCGGCCGGACCGCGAAGCGTAGAGCGTGAGGGCTTCACTACATGCAAGAACCGCGGCGCCCAGTGCCGAGCCAAAGTCCTCGATGGTCGTCTTCACCCGGCCTTCGTGAATGCCGTCAGCCGCCCGATCTCCCATCTCGACGTTGAACATTCCTTGCCAGCTCAAGCCGTGTGCGTGGCCGGATCCGGTCATCCACAACAATATTGTGGCGTGGTCGGCGCCACTTGCGGCACCGTGGACTATCTTGGCGGCCTCTCGGATGACAGCGGTGTCGGTTATGGAGGCTTTGCCTTTGCCCGAGAACGTAATACCAATGCTCGCTGCCGCTTCTGCTAGCGCTGTGGAGCGGTCTTCGAGCTTGCCGGCCATGCGTTCGTATGATGCGCTCGATGAGGCATTCAGGAACGGTCCGCTTCCGGTCTCGTCGACCAGTTGTCGAAACCGGCGGTTATCCTCGTTCGCGACTATGAGTCCGCGCTGCTGACGTTCTGAAGGTTCGTCGGGATGCAGGATCCACACCGCCTTAGACGAACTGAGTAGTGCAGCTCGAAGAGGGGTGTAGAACGCGAATGGGCGCAGAGATGGCTTCGAAACAAGGGCATCTCGAACGAGGCCCAAATGATCGATCGAACTTCCGATGGCCTGCCATGCCACCGAACTAGTGGGATGCAGCGGGTAGATCAGATCGTCGCCTGCGAGATCACTTTGTGGTGTAGGCAAATAAAGAGACTTGGTCACCCCAGACCAACCTGCGATCACGTCGAAGAGGGCGCTGATCCTGTGGTTCCAGTCAATTGGCTGCCTGGGTGAGGTCATGCTCGAATTCTAATAAGCCTCGTTTGCGTACTTGACCCCTCAGAGACCGATGTCGGTGACGGCGTTTCCGATCAGAGGCGCGTGCTCGCGACGGTAGACCTCGACTGAGTCGAGACTGGCATGTCCGGTTTGACGCGCGATGGCATGGCCGTCGGCGCCGTTGCGAGTGCCCTGGGTGACGAAGCCGGCGCGGAGGGAGTGTCCACCGAGTTTGCTGAGGGTGGTGGGGTCGTAGCCGGCGTCTTCGGCGCGACGGCGAATGCGTTTGTGGATCGCGGCACCCGACAGCGGGGTGGAGCCGAGGTTGCCGTTCTGGGCTACCGCTCGGAACAGTGGTGCCCGGGCCGCGGTGCGCGGCACTCCCCCACGGCAGACGTGCCCGCTAAACGTTTCGCGTTTGCGCAATAGCCGAATCACGGACGGGCGGCCACCGGCGTCGAATGCAGCGACGACCTGGACCCAGCGAACGTAGGCGCAGGGTGGACAGGTCTTGTGGGAATTGGTGTACGGCAGCGCTTTCACCACTCCCCTGCCCTCTTGGTCGGTCTTCGACTTGCGCAGTCGGACGTGGATCCCGTCGAGGCGGTTAAGGGTGATGTCGCCGCACTGCAGGTCGGCGAGTTCGCTGCGGCGGTAGGCGCCGGCGAACCCGAGCAGCAGGATCGCGGAGTCACGGCGTTCGAGGACCTCGTCGGCCCAGCCGCGGCATCGGTCTCGTGCCGTCGAGACGAGGATCTTGATGTCGTCGACCAGCAGTGGTGCGCGCCGGTTCTGTGGCCGGTCCCCCGCCGTGGCGTATTCGCGGCGGATCCCGGAGAGCGTCGCGGTCACCAATTCGTGTGCGGTCGGCGACAGATGGCCGGTGGTGCGGTGCTGATGGTTGATTGCCGCGATCCAGGTGCCGAACGTGGCGGCGGCGTAGGCCCGCTCCCCCGTCTCGGCGCGGGTGTCGGCGGCATCGACAAGGTAGGCGGCGACCGTGACCGGGTGCGCCGGCAACGCGATGTGACCCTCTCGCTCGCACCACCCGGCGAAGCGCCGCCATGCCGTCGCGTAGGTGCGGCGGGTGCCCTCAGACCGGGACGACTGCACCGCGCCCGCGATGCGTGCGGCGACCGCTGGCGGGATCAAGGGCTCCACAGCCGTCGCGATGAGCTCTGAGGCGCCATCCGGAGTGCTCACCGCAGGTGTTCGGCCTGGTCGGAAGTCCATTCGGGCAGCCTAACGCACGCCACCGACACTCCTGCGGAGCAAAACTACGCTGAACTGGCGTTTCGAGAGAGCTGGTGCGGAAAATGCAATTTACGTGCTTCACATCCACAACAACCAGGGTGACTACGTAGTGGATCAAAAAACGCTCGAAACACCAGTTCAGATGAGACTTCCCACCAAAATGTCAGTGGCCTGAGCTGCGGTTTTCCCAGACTGTGTCAGTAAGTTTTCCCGATAGGCGTCAGTGATCCTTGCCGGCTCCTATGCCCTGATCTGCGTCTTTGGCACTGTGGCGAGTCGAAGCAGCGTTGTTAAGTGGGGGGGGAGGTACGTGCGCACCTTCGACCCCAGCGCACAGCGACGGCTTGGCTGGACGTTCAGTTGAGGGGGATGTGAATAAGAGACACGTCGCGGGCTGTCGCCGACGGTCCCTTTCAGGATGTGCGTTCGGCGATACGAGTGGAGCGTCGAGCAAGCCATTGGGTGAAGTACTCGTCGTCCAGCAGCAACGCATAGTCAGATGTGTCGGTAAACCGGTACCGCAGGCCGGCGTACACCTCGGCGGCGTCCCCACCGGCTACATACTTCGTGGTGCCGCCGCCAACCTTGCCATTAATCGACTGCTCACGTCGCGTGTCGATCCCTTGGGCGGCCATGGCCTTTTGGAGGAGCTCTCGATCTCGTGTTCTGGGGTCACCGATGTCGGGAAGCGTGTAGGGGCCGACCAGCCGCCACCACCGCACAACGTTTCGTCCCAGCTGCACGGAGCCGCGATCGACAGAATGCCGGTTCAAAAAAAGTCGCCCCTGGTCAGAACCTCGATACAACGCACCGCCGTGGCTTAGGGTGCCTCGGGACTGGAAGAACCGAGATCGATTGTTCAGCTGGAAAACCCAACCAGGTACGGGCAAACAGTCACGAATGGCCCACAGCGTTGCGGTAGCGCTGGCTTCAGCAATCTGTACCGCTCCGAGGAGCGTGTTCATATTATCGCGATGCGTTCGCAGCTCATTGCGTAGCCAAATCCTGGGAAGGAGGATCCCAGAGGCGAACGTATCGGCTTCACGTTCGGCAGTTGTATGGGCTTCGTCAGAGGTGGTGCGTTCAGTCTGCCATCCCCCTAGAGGGGAACATGTCATCGAACCGCAGTGCCATGGGAGTCGAATGTGGCCAAGTTCGTGGGCCAGGGTGAAACGGACGCGTCCCTGGTGCTCGACGTCGTTGTTGTAAAAAACTCGTGGACGGCGTGACCCGTTGCCGTATACGACCGCAGCGTCGCTGTCGGGTGTGGGCCACTCGCCGCTTACCGCTTCGATTTCCGCGAACTCGGCCAGGAGCGACTCGACGTCAATGGGGGGAATCAACTGCCGACGTGATACGAACAAAGCTGCTGCATTGGCCGCTGATTCGTCGAACGATACTCGGGGCCTTCCGGTGCCCAACTTCCTATGCCGGCTTGAAATCGTCGTCGATGCGACCCGTGCGGGCGAGCCAGCTCACCAGGTGGCTGGCGGCTTCGGGATTGTCTGCGCGAGCAGCGAGAGCGTAGTCCCGTTGGGACGTCATCAGAGCTGTCACGGGTTGGTTATGGCGATGCGCCGCGATAGCGAACTGGAGTGATTCTGGCTGCTCGACCCACAGCGCATACTCCGTGTCGTCTAAGCCCAGAAAAGTCTGCAGCTCGGCGGGCACGTCGTCAGAGGTGTGCCAGTGCTCAACCCAGTCGTCAACGTCTTCAAGGAAGGCATGCCCGTTCAAGCACGCATCGACGAACGACTTCTCGGTTAAGTTGTTAAACATCGATGCTCCTTCCTTTCACTGCCGCGCCGATGAGCTGGCCGGTCTCTGAATCGAGTACACCCACATGGTGCCCACGCTTGTTGTAGGCCTCAATGTGTCCGTGGGTGCTATCCCATTCATATAGTCGGCTCCCCTCGGCGTTACGCCATCGAGAGTTGCCCTTTCTGTTCACCTTAACTTGCGAGCCCAACCAGTCATCGTTTGTTCTTCCGACTGGACTCACCTGTTGATCATCGCGTATCCGCGTCCCATTTCCGTGACGACACTCCTAACGCTCGCAGCAGCAGACCAGTTCATCAAGGATCTCGCACTTAGGGTGCGTCATCTCGGCACCGTGTCTCTGCATTCGTAACATCCGGCCAGGTTGAGTGCGACGGTGCTGCGGAGCCAGCCGTGGTGCCAAGGGTGCAGAGCGGGAATTGTCACTCCGCAGAGGCGGGCGAGCAGGTGCAGGGCGCCGGTGTTGCCGATCGCGTCGGCGAACAGGCGGGGTTCTTCGCGGTCGGCACGCGAATGCTGGAAGAGCAGTGGCGGCCCGCAGTAGGGGCCTGATCGATGCCGGGATTACCCAAACACCCAGGTCGGTGGGGTGCGCGACGACGCGTGTGGTGCGGAAGACCATGGTGTCTCCAACGACGGTGTCCTGCGGCAGGTAGGTGAGTTCGCGGTAGGTGGCGCCGGTGAACAGGATCGTTGCCAACGCGGCCGCTCGAACCGGGTTGGCGATGCGTTCTCGGATCCGGGCAACGAGCTGCTCGGTGACCGGGATGCTGGTCAGGCCCACTCCGACCATGTAGTTCAGGTGCGGCGGCAGTGCCAGCTCAAGGCCGTACCGCTTGAATGCGGCTTGGGCGCCGCGGAGCCTGGTGACAGTGTCGGCGCGGCCGGGACTGTCGACGACCAGACCGCCGAGGAACCGGGCCAATCCCACTGCGGCATGCCACCGTCGGGCCGATCCAGGGTTGGCGACGCCGTAGCGTGCGCGTAGGTGAGTTCGCGGCGCTGGCAGCCACGCCAACAGTTGAGTTGGCAGATCCGGCGCTCCCCGACCGGCTGCCATACGGTGGGTGGTTGTCTCGAATGCCTGCCGATAGACGCCTGCGACCCGCAGATATTCCGCCGGTGGAAGCAGGCGGGCGGCGTCGGCGAGGAAGGTGTGACCGGCGCTATCGGGGACGGTCGTCAGCGCCCGAGTCGGCGATGACGGGGGTGGGTGAGGCCGCCGCATAGAGCCGAGGCGACTTGTTACGGCTGCGAGGTCGTCGGTGACGTAAAGGTCCATCCCGGCGGCGTCGAAGTGAGGTGGAAGCCGATGCAGTCCGTGCCATACGAGAACCAGGTGCACTCCGGTGTCGCGGTGCAGCTGGAACAGGCGTGCGCGTTGGTCCGGTGTGAGGAGCTGAGAACGCAGCACGATCAGATGCTCGATGTCGTCGCCGCAGATCCACGCCTCGACCGCCCGCCACGCCGATTCCGGACCCGTGACACCTCGGGCACCAGTCGGGTCGAGCCGGTGTCCGAGTGCGGCCAGCAGATCCTGGGCCAGGGTGACTGCAGCCGCTGCACCGGGAGTCGGGTGCACCACGACCACTGCTGCGGCGAGATCGTGGGCGCCGAGCAGGGTACGAGTGAGTCGCGCGTCGTCAACGCGGTCGAGAAGCACTGTGACAGCGGCGATGTCAGATGCGATGGTCGACGCTGGCGGTGGACGGTGAGGTGTCGTCCTCATCCGCTGCGGCCAGACATCTTCGCGAACACCGAGCCCAGGACGTCGCGGTCAACTCGGTCGAGGTCCAGGCGTGTCAGGATTCGGATGGTATGAGCGGTGAGCTTGGCCCAGGATCTGAAGTTACCGTGCCCGGCGTGTGCGTCGGCGAAGGCTAAGACCTCGGGATCGGCGCCCTCCCATACCGGGTGGAACGCCGGGATCACCGATAGGACCTGCTTAGGGGTCATGCGCCGAAACTCCTGCCACACGTACACCCTGCTCGAGAGCATCGATTCTCTGGACAGGACGCGGTAGCAGTCGCCGCCGCCGACGAACACGATCGCGACGTCGGTGCGCGGGTCGTCCCACAGGTGCCGCCAGTATTCGAAGCATTCCCGCGACATCCACTGCGCTTCGTCGCACACCAGGACCCGGAATCGTTCGGAAAGAGCGTCTTTGAGTGTCTGGTCGAACTCGATCGGCCGTCGTGGTGGGGCTCCGGCGATGCCGAGTGCGCCGAAGAGTGTGTGCCGAATGTCTCGCGGGGTGGGCCTGGCCCGGAACTGCACCCGGCATACGGTGCCGGCGGCCAGTTCGCGGAGGGAGGCGTTGACCGACAACGTTTTTCCCACGCCTGCATCGCCGTGGACGCACATCATCGCCTTCGCGTCGATGACGTCGGCGAGGTTGTCGCGGGTCAGTAGCAGTGCGTCGGTGGCCACGATGTGAGCTCCAGGCAGTCCGAGGAAGTGGTCGGTGATGGTGAGTCCGACGCCGACGCCCGGATTTTGGGGTGTCGTGGTCACCGGCCTTCCTCGTCCGACGTCCTGGTTTCATGTTCGGAGCCCTGCGGTAGTCGCCAGTTGGCTGGTGGTGGATCGAACCGAATGAGATCCGGTCGTGCCCACCGCGCCAGGTCGCTGTCGCGTTCGGCGCCAAGGACGGCGGCTACTTCTGCGGTGGTCATCGCATCCAACCGTTTCGCAGGTTCTGGCACCGTAGACGTTGCATACCTGACCCGGCGATCCCGTTCGGCCGCAGCGAGATCGGCCCGCAACTGGCGAGCTTTGCGGGCCCGGGCGCGATGGACCTTCGCGCGGTCTTCAGGGGAGGCGGAGTCGGCGAGAACTGCGGTGCCCAGATGCTTGCCGGTGCCGGCGTCGAAAACCTCGATCTCCCCGTGGTGGTGCGGCATGTAGCGGATCCGGACGGTAGCCCCGACCAGGCCGGTCATCCAGTCGGCTACGTAGTGGCGGCCGCGGCCGAAAGCGACGCCTTTGGTGGTGATTTTGCGCGCCCGGCGGTCGTCGTCGAGGGTGAACATCCACAGCCGTGTCTCGTCGACGTCATGCAGTGGAGTCGGGTCGGCGTCCCACGACTGGAGCGGGGTCCGCTCCCCCAGCTCTGCGATGGCGTGTTCGCTGTTCCACCATCGCACCCAGGTCAGCACCTCGGCGGTGAACGCCTCGAACGGCAACGGTGGTTGGCTGGGATCGGTAGGTGTGCCGTTGATTTGGGTCTGTCGGTGGGTGTAGCGGGGTAAGGCGGCGAACAGCATCTTCTCTGCGGCACCGTTGATCGTTTCCACCGTTCCCTTCAGATGCGCTGAGTAGGCAGGCAGGTCGTCCACTCGTACTGCGAAGGCGCCCAGGGCCTCGCCGACGGTTCGGGACAGGAAGTCTTTGCCTCGGTCGATCCGGACCGCCGCGGGTAGTCCTCCTGCAGGCCCGTACGGTTCGCGGCGCATCACTGCTGCTCGCAGGGCCGCCAACACACTCTCGCGGTTCGGTGTTCGAGGTGTGACTGCTACACCGAGGATGACGTCGTGGGCGGCGTCGACGAACCAGGTGACCCACGGTTTGACGAGTCGGCCTTCGACGTCGACCTGAACAGGTGCCTCGACGTGGTCGGCCTCCCACACCGCATTGCGATGCGATGGTGGGCGTTTGAGGAATACGTCGAAGTTTCTGCGTGCCCTCTCCCCCGCGCGGAGCCCTGCCCTGTCGCCGGCAGTGACATCGGCTGCCACCGCTCGATACAGTGCGGATTTGCTGGGTGCCGCCGGCCCGCCTGCCTTCTCCGCGGCTACGAGTTCCCTGTGCAGGGCCAGGACGTTCCCGCGCCAGTACGCCAGTCGTACCCGCAGCGCGTTGTCCAGGCGAAAGCGTTGCCGCGCAACAGGCTCGACCTTGTCTCGGCGAACGGCCAACCATCGCCACACGGTGCGTTCGGCTACCCCCAGTGTCTGTGCGCTCAGACGTACGTGGTCGCTTGTGAGCTCGCCGCGTTCGTTCATTGCCGCTAGCCGACTCGCTACAGCCTGCTGTAGCGCCCGTGCATCCGCGTTCCCCACCCGCTCCCCCTCCCAACACAGTGCTGGGTCCCCGAACGGAGGTATTCGACCACGAGGCCAGAGCTACTGACACCGAAACGGGAAAACCCACTGACACATTGGTGGGAAGTCTCAGGTTGGATGTCAGCGGCCGCATGAAATGTCAGTGGTCTGACCTGGGAATACCCCGATGGGTATCAGCGGTAGGCCGCACTGAACGCCAGCGGATATCGCGCTGGATGCAGCTTGAGCTGGGAAAGGGCGTGGCTCCTATGAAGGGTTCCGGCCAATGCGTTCCAATGACTCGTCTCGATGACGACTGGCTAACCGAGGCGAAGTACTTCTTCGAGATACGGCTGTCGGGCGCAGAGGATACGGACTGGCTGCGGTTGAAAGGGCCGATGCCGACCATGCCGTCCGGGTGGGATCTAGCGGCCTATCTCAATCGATCGGCTGGGACCCCGCAGGTAGATGCGATGCGTCAGCCACTTCCCAGAGCAGGGCCCCGTCAATTCTCGTCGGTATCAGTCCGTTGTAGTCGTACGGCGACTCAACGCTGTGGTGAACGGCCGCGACGTAGCTGGCCAGAGAATCGAATATCGGGCCGCCACCGTCGATAGCCATGAAGTAGCGCACGCATCCGTGATGCTTGCCCGGACGCGTGTCGATGTATTCGAAGTCCCCGGCACCGTCCTCGGCGAATGGCACGTAGGCGTCGAGGAACGTCTCGGCGGTACCACCTGCCTCTTGGGTATGTACGACTTCAGGCCATTCCGGACCGAGATCGTCTGTATTTGCCCGCATCTCACGGGCTGCTCTGTGCCGATAGATCAGCCCCTCAAGAGTGAGCAAGCCGCGGTCGGGCAGTACTGTGCCGACCCACTGATCTGAACGCACGGGGAAGACTTGTCCGCCCTGCAGTGAGAAGAACTCGTGAAGTTCCTCGGTCCACAGCGTCGTTGCTTGTTCGGCCTCCTGCCGCGCCTCGCGCGAAGGCGGCGGCGCGATAGACGCAGCTGTGACCGGAGCCAACTTCCTGCAAGAGGGCCATATAGTTCGCCCAGGTCTGCGTGAGAGTCATGAGCGGATGCTAACGGGGTGCGGGTTATGCGCTGGCAGCGAACCGCGAGCGCTCGCTGCGCGGGATACCGTTCACGGAGGCGGGCGCCCTCGTGCTCGCGCAGCCAATCTCCCAAAGCAGATCCCCGCGGCGAATCGCCGGCATCAGTCCGTTGTAGTCACGTGGCGACTCAGGAGTTAGTGATGCGCAGTGATTCAACTGCGTGATGTTCAGCGTCACTGTGACGAATCAGAATGATGTCCTGATCTGCATGCCTTTGCCATTCTTGGGGTGAAGGTTAACGCGAAGGAGGCGAAGGCTTGTCTGCCGGCGCCGCTTGTAAGTGGCACTCGACTGCTTTCTAATCCCATACGTATGGCCATAGCAAGACCCATAGCGAAGGACGTAGGAACGGGGGCCGCTATGACCGTCGATACGGCGGTTGTGCCAGCGCTTCGGACGGGGTTTCAGTGGGGTCTATACAGGACCCCCTGGCACTCGGTGCGGGCCGGAGCGACGGTCGGCGCGGATGCTTAGCAGGGGGCAGTAGGCTCAATGATCTACTCGGCGTGTTGCAATCGATGCCAATTTCTATCTGTCGGTCTGCTCTTAGTGGCGTCGGCCCCGGTACCGGTGCTGTCAAATGCACTTCACGCGCTGCGACGTGTGGGGCGAGGGCGCTCGGCGGTCATAGTTCGCGTTCATTGAAGTGGATTGAATGAGCATCCGGTGCGGGGGTGTGATGGCGCGCGCCGAAAGATCGACGGGGCGGTGGTGGTGGTCAGCCTTGGTCTGTTGATAATTCCGATTCTGTCGTGGCTCTGGCACGAATCGATGCGTGGTGTCGGATAGTGCTACAGCGTGGTCTTCGGGTTACATCGGGCGCCCCAGATCCGTCTGCCGAAGGGCACTGCGAAGCTTATGGAGTCGCCCGGTATTTCGGTCCACCTTGCTCCCGAGGATTCCACTGTCTGGTTCCTCCCCGGTATGCGCAATGACGCGTCCTGAAGGACTCCCCCTGCGTGTTGAGTTGTCGGACTCAGCGGTTCGGATAGAGTTACAAAGTGGCTCTTGACCTGCATAAACAAGTTTGGCCAAGTAGAGGGCTGTATATGCGGCCATGTGTAAGCCCATACGCTACGCCATACGTATGGCCATACCGACTCCCCTGCGCTCGACCAGACCTAATGGTGCAAGCATGGGCAGTGCCCAGGTCAGTTGTCAGGCGGAAAGTATGTGCGTGTGCAAGGCCGTGCATACGGTCGTTTGCATGGCCGGGTGTAATTACGTATGACTGTGCATGATTATGGCTGTGGGTAAGGCTGAATGAGCAGCTTTCGTAAAGGTGGTGTGCAAGTAGTGTTGTATGGCTTTGCGCACGGCAGTTGAAAAGGCGTTGGGTAAAGCTGTGAAACGTACCTTAGCGACGTACTTGCGACTGGCTGTAGGTAGAGCAACAAGCATTGTTGTCGATATAGCCGTATGTTAAGCCCTAACGCGGAGCAGTTAAAGGGCTGTTCAAAACGCAGTCGCGGCAGCTCTGCACAGGAACTTCCCAACGGCTGTTCCAAGGACTGCTTTACAGGCTTTTGATGAGGCTATCTGCGGCGCCTTTGAGAAGTCTTGATGTAGAACCCTGTTAACGGCTGTATGAACGATCGGTTCGAAGTGCGTGTCGCAGGCCCTATCTACGGCACGAGTCCGGTACCTTCACCCGGGTGACGACAACCGGAACTTCACGGACAGTGCTGGTCGCCAACCAAAAGGGCGGCGTCGGTAAAAGCTCGATCGTGTCAGCAGTAGCGGGCATGGTCGCCGCCACGGGCCGGCGCGTGCTTGTCGTCGATGCCGACCAGCAAGCAAACGTCTCGTCGTCCGACCTCGGGGTCGAAGGCGACGGTGGAAAAGGACTCAGCATCACCCTGCAGTACGGGCAGCCGTTGACTCCCGTCCGAGCGGTCCGGCCAAATCTCGATGTCATTCCAGGCGGCCCGGCTCTCGCGGTTATCTCCGCAGTGGCGGCCACGGCGGCGCAGACGAATACGGATTTGCGTGCGAACCTGACCCAAACGCTGAACGACTTGAACGATGCCGAGAACTACGACCTGGTGTTGATCGACTCCGGACCTGGTGACGCCCCACTCCTCGAGGCGCTGCTAGGCACAGCCCGATACCTAGTCGTGCCCACGAAAGACGACGACGCCAGCTTGTCCGGTGTCGAACTACTCGCCATGCGGTACCTGCGAGCTCGAAAAGCGGGCTCTCTGATCCAGCTTCTTGGCGTGGTCCTATTCGACACGAACCCTCGCGCAACCGCACGCAATCGTGAGGTCTTCGAGCAGGTAAATGACCTCCTCGACGGCAGCGGCGCCGACCCATTTGAGACGTTCATTCGATCAGATCGTGCTGCAGCAGTAGATCTTCGGACTCGCCACCTCACTCCGCTCGAACTCGTGGAGGTCGCGGAATCGGACCAGAAGAACCGCCTACAACGACTGCGTCAGAAGGGGAAGACCGGCGACCGGCTGTGGTCCCGAGACCCATCGGGACTTGCGTCGGACTATCAGGCTTTGACGCGTGAGATTCTCAGCCGCGTATCAAACGCAGAACGCGATCGCGTTGCAGGCGGTGTTGCATGAGTACCAGAAAGCGCAAGGCCGCGTTCAACCCGAACGCACTCGACGACATGGACGACCTGCTCCCGCCGATTAACCTCGTCCGAGACGCCGCGGCCGCGGGTGGGAATGCGGTGCCTCGTACCGGTGACGAACGGGCAACACCTCCGACTCAAGGTTTATCAGCTGGCGGCAACAATGGTGCGGGCAGCGGTAGCGGCGTAACGACGGACGACAAGGCCACCCCGGGTACCGACGCACCCAGCGAACGCCACCCCAAGCCGGGTCACGCGCTAACTGTCGTGGCAAATCACGATCCCTCCCTAGCGCAGGAACCCACTTCGCGCGATACGGGAAACTCGGAAGTGGTGACTCAAGGTGCATCGGGCGTCACAGAAGACGCGACGGTGACGCCCGATGAGGAACCTATCGATACCCTCACCCCTCCGACTGAGGGTGACGACAAGCAGAGCACACCACGCCGTACAGACGCGCGGCGCAGGAACTCACGACGAGACTCGCAGACGACCAGCGTCAACCGTCCCGCGCCGCCCGAAGTAGCACTGCCGCACGAGATTTACACCGCCTTGCGAGCCCTCACCCTTAATGAGCGGAGCGCGGATCCGACAAAGGCACGTTCCTACGGCCAAGTTGTGCTTGATGCCGTCGAAGAGCACGCAGGCGAACTGAAGACGCATTGGTCGGCCACTGTCACCAATTCGGGCACAGGACTGTTCAGAAGGGCGGAGGCAGGAAGGCCCACACGCCGACGACACAACGCGCCGCAGTCTCGTGTGCCGCTCGCCGGTGTCATCAACTCCGACGCAGCAGTTTTGGACCAGTTGGCTATCGACTGGGGTGCCGGCAGCAGAAGTGCTCTTGTCGAACAGGCGCTACGCCTATATCTACGTGTCGAGTGACGGCGTTAGAGGCAACCGCGGCGGCTCGTTCCGCCGAGGGGTACCGGTACCAAAATCAGACCAGATCGGCTGGTCAAGGTTCTGCAGCTTCATCCAAAACCCGGACCCGACCCACTCTGGAGTGGCCGCAGCGGCCTAAACGTAGTTGACCACTAGAAGGAGTCTTGAATGGATCTGCGCAGGAAAAATAGCGGCGCACCCGAGTCGCTACCCGTACTCACGGTCCATCCCCAGGTGCTCTTCGCCGCGTTGATCACCGGAATTGCGCTCACTGTGGGAATCGCCGCATCCTCGTTCTGGTTGTCTTTCGCTGCGCTCAGAGAGCTGGCCGTTATGGCGGGAACCGATCCGGGGCTTGCATGGGCGCTGCCGGCCGTTCTCGACGGTGCCATCGTCGCGACGACGGTGATCGCGCTCGCACTTTCTCATCACACCGACCCCCAAACCGTTCGCGGGCGAAGGTTCGTGTTGGCTGTGCTCGTGGTAGCGGCCGGCGCGTCGATCCTCGGCAACGGATACCACGCCACGCTGGCCCCCAATGCTGTGCCAGCCGTGATCGCGGCCGGAATCGCCACTGTTGCACCGGTTTTTCTGCTCGCAATGACCGAGGTGCTTGCTGTCATTCTGCGTGCGCCACGTAAGCAGGAAACGCCGGCGGGCCAGGCTGAAGTCGAACGGACGCAGCTAATCTCGGATGCCCTCGATACTGCGGCGTCGACGCACGTCGCGGAAGGGAGCGGCGGACTCGATCCAGTCATCTGGGCGACGGTGCTTGTGTACCTCCAACATCCAGACTGGTCCTACAATGATGTCGCCGCAGAGCTGGATGTCGACGCGGCAACCGTCTCCACCCACCTTGCGGCGTGGTTCGACTTGCAGATGACGACAGCCCGGCACTGCGGCCTAGAGCCCGCCGCGGCCAACCACCCTCACATGCTCGAAGATCGTGGACGCATGCCTGCGCTCGCATAGGTGTGTGAGCTCCTCGTATCCGTCCTACCTTCCTGCGCGACGGCCGGGCCGTTCAACGCCGAGCTGCGCATGTTGGTACAGCCCTAGAGCTGCGGCTTGGTGAATTGGCCAGTTCGGATTCCTCACCGCAGCTGACGGTGCTCGGCGGACCCTGAGCCCTACGGTGCACTGACGGCAAAACCACAGCAGACCGCACACAGCGTGGGGGAGTGGCGAACTCGCGCCATGCTGTGGGTTCAAAAGGTCATCGTGGGTGTGACACCGTGCACCACCAACCCCCGTCGACCTCTGTGCACGGCGTCCGAAGCGCGCAGGAACGGGGTACGGCAGCAGCGAATCACCAGACTGCCAGTTCGCCGCCGCCTGATCCTGCTCCCACACTCCTTGCCGGTCTTGTTCTCGAACGACTGTCGGACCGCCACGCACTCGCCCCGGGTCCCGAACGTCTGCGTTCCCGTATCCGCCGATCCGGCACCGTTGCCGGCGGCAAGGGCGCCAGCAGTCACCGAACGCGCAATTGCGCTATACACCACGTGGTTTAACGAAATGGTCTTCACCAGTGCATCTCCCATCAAGTCATGTCGAGACAGGTGGCCGAAATTCAGTGGGGAGGCGTTACCGCGATGTTGACCAGGTTGCCCACGATCGCCGACGCGTTCGCCGCGATGTTGAATCCGACCGCGACGAGTTTGAGAATGTCCATGCTTTGTTCCTGAAATAGATTGGAGTGCAGCGTATTCAGTCGCTCACACCGTGGTTCGTTGGTCTGCTGCGTGTAGACATTCGTTAGATGCAGGCACGGGCAGATAGGTCCCCCCACTGCTCAGACAGAGATCACGGGACGGTCAGTTCTTTCGAGTCTCGTCAGCTTCACGGATCCGGGTCCGACAGTGCTACCGCGACTCAGAACGGTGCTGGGTTCCGTCGCTTCCGCACAGTCACCTTGGGCAGTGCAACGGCAGGAAGTGGGAAGGTCACCGACCTTGGCGCTTTGGCCCGTGGTGTACCCGTCGATGGCGACGGGCCACCCTTGCGGGTGTCCACCGATTGGAGCTCCGCTGCGCGTCGCGCGATAGAAAGCGTCAGGTTTCTTTCGGGCATCTGGCTTCTCCGAGCTTGCGCCACCCTGGCCCGTCTTACCCACCCCTGACTCCGCTGCGCTCCGGCCCTGTGGGCTCCGAAAACTATTCCCAACGCCTCCGGCTGAAAACTTTTCGTCCCAAGGGCAGGACGACGTCCCAGTGCATCGCCTTCTCTCCTCACGCCAGATGACGGCGAAAGAAATTGGCAAAGCGAAGGGCCGGGGGAGCCGGTCACGCGAGACGAGGAGAGCCCGACATGCCCACGAACACCACTCACCAGCACAAGAAGACCGCCCGTGACCACGGGCGTGCAACAGGCATCGTCACCCACACCACCGCCATCGTCACCGGACCACAGAACGCCACGATCACCGTCACCGCCTCAGCGACCGAACACGCGCAGATGATCGTCGTGCTCGGACATGTCATGATGACCTTCCACAGCGCCGAAGTAGTCCACGACGTCATCGCCGCCTTCGCCACCGTCCGGGCAGCCCTCACTGGAGCGGACGGACACGCTCCCAAGCCGATGCAGCCAGGAGGTGAGTACGGCGCCGCAGCACTATCGGTCCTCTGGCTCGCAAGCCCCGAGCACGCAGCCGTGCCGCAGCGCCGCTACATCCCCGAACAACGCCGCACCATGCACTGGGTCGACCTACACCTAGGCCCGATCACCTGGCGCATCACCGACCGCATCGGTTACGACACCCTCATGGAAGAATTTCGCCGAGTCCACCGCACCGCAGTCGGCGTCTTCCTCGACGGAGGCCGCTACCGCCGCGACCCCACCAGAATCCTCGACGCCTTCGACAACGCCTGAACCACTACCAGACGTTCGGCCCCGCACCCCGGGGCCGAACGTCGTTGTCCCCAGAAAACTCCGAACCCCCAATGATCCACAAGAGCTGCTGGATCAGCGTCGGCGTCGCACGACTCGCTGCGCTCCCCGTGCGACGCTGCCCAGCAAGCAGCAACCCACCACGAGCACGGAAGGCAACCACCGACGATGATCACCTGGACAGTCACCACCCACCCAGAGAACAGCCCCGAGATCGTCACCGCCACAGGAGCAGAACCCAACCTTGACACCGCGAAACGGGCCGCCGCCGATGCGGTCCGCTACGCCCTCCTCGCCGCGCGCGAACACGCCTCACCGGACAACGGAAGTGCCCCGTCCTACCTGGTCAGACTCGACGGCACCTGTGCACTCATCGTCGGCCTGGGCCGATTCCGGCCAGAAAACTACAACGGCGTCCTCGACAGCCTCGAACTCTTCGACGGCACAGCACCACCCAACCTGCTCTACATCTGACCAACAACATGAAAAACTGCAGTAGTGAGCGCGAGATTCAGGGTCGTGGTGACCCGAGACGGCAAATGGTGGTTGATTTCCATCCCCGAACTCGGTGCCGTCACCCAGGCCCGGGAGTTCAGCAGCGTTCCGACGATGGCGCGCGAGGTCATCGCCCTCGAAACCGGCGTCGCCCTCGCCGACGTTGCTGTCGATCAGCACATCGAACTGACCGCCTAAAAACGGACTCACCGCATGGCGTCGCGAGATGGGTCGCCCAAACCTTGCGTCGCAGTCGCAGTGTGCATCCACCCGGCTGACCGACTCCGTTCGAATGAAGTACTCATCGACTGTCAGAGCGGCACGAGCCGCTACCCAGCACCTCGATCGCCCGTGCGGAACTACCGGGGCCGGCGGTCGGCTAGTGGGCTGAGTTGTACGCCTCTTCGATGTCGGCCGGAATGCGGCCTCGCTCGCTGATCTCGTAGCCCTCATCGGCCGCCCACTGACGAATCGCCCTGGTTTGCGCCGGATCCCGCTTCGGACACTCGCTGCGGGCATGAAGTACCCCAGGTTTTGTTCCGTTCTTTGTAGGAGGATGGAGCTATGCCACGTCAGTACCCGCCGGAGTTCCGGCAGCGAGCAGTGCGCATGGTGGAGACGGTGTTGGAATCCGACGCCGAGCTCTCGGAGTTCGAGGCGATTCGCCGGGTCG
>NZ_QGNK01000018.1:0-112019 GCF_003336925.1 Rhodococcus sp. Eu-32
GCCCCGTATCCGTTCCGAGCGTCCCGCGTTCGAGCTGCACTACCCACACATGGTCGAACGCATGCGCTCCGAAGCCCACGTCGGACCCGGCAGCCACGGCGGACACACCACCGAAGTACTCGAACAGTCCCGCCGTGCACCTCTGAGCACCAGCGACCACGAACACTCCGGCGACCCCGACGCGTAGTTCGCAGCTCTCTCAGATCGTTCTCAGCAGCGAAAGCAATACTCGACCGATGTTCGACTCCCCCGCGCCGAGGCTGTCGGCATGCCGATAGCCCGACGCGGGCGGTCGCCGCATTTCTCTCTGCACAGTCGGATTCGCCTGCTGATCATGAGCGTGGCCGCGTTGGCGGTCGCCG
This sequence comes from Rhodococcus sp. Eu-32, assembly GCF_003336925.1. Lineage (NCBI taxonomy): Bacteria > Bacillati > Actinomycetota > Actinomycetes > Mycobacteriales > Nocardiaceae > Rhodococcus > Rhodococcus sp. Eu-32. The sequence continues at coordinate 363 of NZ_QGNK01000018.1, forward strand.
TCAGCGCGCTCGCGATCTATGCCGTCACCGAACAAGCCCTGCGCGCTCAGGTCGCTGATCGGGTCAGTCGCAACGCGGACGCGTTGATCGCCAGTGCAACATCGGGCGTGACGGCGACGCTGTTCGGTTTCGGCGTCGGTAGTTCCGATGGACCGGCGATCAAGGTCGCCCTCGTCTCGGTGGACGGCGAACTGATCACCTTCACCGCCGAGTCCCGTCCGTTCACCGGAACGAGCGGTGCCCTCGACCCACCCGAACAAGCAGTGGCCGACGGCAATGCCGAGACGTCGCTCCGCGAAGTGCGCGGCTACATGATCTCCGCGAAACGCACGGTGTCGGGAGAGACCGTGATGGTGGCCGAATCTCTGGACACCAACGCGCCCTTACTGGGCAAGCTGACGCTCGCACTCGTGATGATCGGCGCATTCCTCGTCGCGCTCGCCGGCATCGCGGGCGCGGCCGTCGCGCGCACGGGTCTGCGTCCGGTCAAACGACTGCGCAACGCAACCGAACGCATCGCCCGAACCGGCTCGCTTGAGCCGATCGCAGTGACGGGCGACGACGAACTCGCCTCGCTCGCCACGAGTTTCAACGAGATGCTGCTCGCGCTCGACAAATCGGGTGCCCGGCAGAACAAATTGATCACCGACGCGGCCGAAGAGCTGATGGAACCGCTGAACACTCTGCGGTCCAGGATCGACATCCTGATGTCCGTCGACACACAGAACCCTCCCCTCACCCCGGCCGAACACGACGAACTGCGAGCGGGAGTCATGGCCGAGATGGACGTCATCATCCGACTCGTCCAGGAACTCGTCGACCAGGCCCGAGAGGTTCCCGAGTCAACGAATGCGTGACTCTTTCTCGACCCGGTGAACGTCGACGTCGCCGAGAACGCCGTCGGTGATCGTCGCCGTCATATAGGTGCAGTAGGGCTGACGACGACGGTCGGTCGGCGAGCCTGGATTGAGCAAACGCAGACCGGTATCCGCCACCGTGTCCCACGGAATGTGGCTGTGCCCGAACACGAGTACATCGGTATCCGGATACAGCGCAGCCATTCGTTTTTCGCGTCCCGCTGCCGCACCGGTCTCGTGGACGACGGTCAACCGCAGCCCGTCGAGTGTCACGTCGGCCCGCTCGGGCATGACGGCCCGCAAGTCGTCACCGTCGTTGTTTCCCCAACACGCGATCAGTCGCTTCGATCGGGCGGAGAGATCGTCGAACAATCCGATTTCGACCCAATCACCTGCGTGGATGACGACATCGGCGTCGTCGACGGCTGCCCACACCTGCTCGGGCAACGCCCGGGCTCGCTTGGGAACGTGCGTGTCGGCCAACAGAAGTAACTTCACGACGACCAGTGTGCCCGTCAGCGCGCGTAGACCGCAGTTCTGTTGCCGTCGATCGTGTGCACGCGGACCGACGTGTCGAAGACGTCGCTCAGAATGTGATCCTGCATCATCTCGTCCGCGGTACCGCCCGTCACGATGATTCCGTCACGCAGTGCAATGATGCGATCGGAATACGCCGCAGCGAAGTTGATGTCGTGGACGATGAGCACGATGGTCTTGCCGAGTTCGTCCGCTGCTCTGCGCAGCTGCTTCATCATCAGGACCGAGTGCTTCATGTCGAGGTTGTTCAGCGGCTCGTCGAGCAGCACGTAATCGGTGTCCTGCGCCAGCACCATCGCGACGAATGCTCGCTGACGCTGACCTCCGGACAGCTGGTCCAGAAACCGGTGTGCCAATCCGTCCAGTTCGAGGAACGCGAGCGCTCTGTCGACATGTTCGGTGTCGGCTGGGCCGAGCCTCCCCTTCGAGTGCGGGAACCGACCGAATCCGACGAGTTCACGGACCGTCAGACGCGCGGTGATGTGGTTGTCCTGCCGCAGGATCGACAGGTGCCTGGCCAGATCCGCCGATCTGGTCGTTCGAATGTCCATGCCTCCGACCGTGACCGTCCCCGATGTGGGGTCGAGCAGCCGACCGATGACGGTGAGCAACGTGGACTTGCCCGCGCCGTTGGGGCCGATCAGCGATGTGATGCCCCCTTTCGCGATGGTGCCGGTGACGGGCCCCAGCACACGGTGGTCCTGATACGACTTGGCAACGTCGACGAATTCGATCACAGCTTGCCCTTACGAAGTATGACGGCGAGAAACAGTGCGCCGCCGACGAATTCGATGATGACCGTCAGGAATCCACCGGCGTAGAAGATATGTTGCATGACGAATTGGCCCAGCACGAGCGTCAGCAAGCCGAGCAGGAAGGCCATCGGCATGACATACACGTGCTTGTAGCTACCGGCGAACTGATACGCCAGCGTTGCGACGACGAAGCCGTAGAACGTCATCGGGCCCACCAACGCCGTCGAGAAGGCGACCATCACCGCGATCAGTATCAGCATCAGCGTCAGTTCGCGTTTGTGCGAAACCCCGATGCCCATCGCCGCTTCCCGGCCCAACAGCAACGCGTCGAGATGATGTCTGCGCTTCCACAGAATCAGACCGATCACGATGCACACGCCGAAGGCCAGCGGGAGGTAGTCCCCCTTGACCGCGCTCAGCCGACCGAACAACTTGACCGACAACATGTCGTACTCGGTCGGAGACAGCAGACGCTGGAGGAACGTCGAAATGCTGTCGAACGCAAGGCCGATGACGACCCCCACGAGCAGCATCAGGAACAGGCTCCCGAGTTTGCCCGAGAACATCCAGCGGTACAAGATCGTCGCGAAGACGACCATGAGCGCCGTCTGGGCAAGAAGCTTCGGAATGCCCTCGGTGTTCGCTATGACCGTGCCGCCGAAGACGAACACCATCAGCGTCTGCATCAGCGTGTACATCGAATCGAAGCCGATGATCGACGGCGTCAGAATTCGGTTGTCGGTCACCGTGTGAAAAACCACGGTGCCGACTCCCTGCGTGAACGCGGCAATCACCATGGCGCCCAACATGTTCAACCGTCGTGGAAACGCGAATGCGAAGGACCCACGGACGAACAGAAAGAGAAAGCAAGCGATAAGGGCGACCAGAACCACCGACACCAGCACGAGCCGGACACCGGGACTGAGGTACGGGCGCGGTATTCGCCGTCGCACCGGCTCGCGACGCGACGCGACGTGAGATTCAAGCACTGACATAGCGACGCTGCCTCACTATCAACAGAACGAACACGACCGCACCGACGACACCCAGAATCACCGAGGCCGGAATCTCCATGGGCGCGACAACGATTCGTCCGACGATGTCGCACGCCAACAGCAAACCGGCCCCGATGAAGGCAACCCACGGCAGATTCTTGTGCACGTCGTCGCCGAGGATCATGGACACGAGATTCGGCACGATCAATCCGAGGAACGGTATGAAACCGACAACGACGCTCGTGACGCCCGTGGCGACGGCGACCATCGTGACGCCGACGAACACGATCTGTTCGTAGCGTAGACCCACCGACGTCGCGAGGTCCTTGCCCAGACCGGCGACCGTGAACCTGTTGGCCAGCACGTACGCCAGGACTGCGATGACCAGGACAGTCCATAGTGGTTCGTAGAAACCGCGCACGACACTGCTGAATCCGCCGGACCGCCATGCGGACATCGATTGCAGCAGATCGAAGGTTCCCGCAAGGAACGTCGTCACGGCGCCGACGACGGCCCCGAGCATGATTCCGACGAGGGGAACGACCAACGACGACCGTACCGATACCTGACGAAGCACGCCGACGAAGATCATCGTGCCGACGAATGCGAAGCCCGTGGCAACGATCATCTTGACCATCGGGGTAGCGCCCGGCAGCACGATGAACGTGAACAGTACTCCGAGTCCGGCCCATTGAGCCGTGCCTGCCGTGGTCGGTTCGACGAACTTGTTCTGCGTGATCATCTGCATGATCACGCCGGAGATGCTCATCGCCATCGCCGCGAAGATCAGTGCGAGAGTACGGGGTACACGCGATATGAGGAACATGTTGCGCGCCTCGGGATCGTCGAGCAACGTCCGAAGGGTGATGTCGTAGCCGCCGACGAACAGCGAGAGGACGGCGAGACCGAGAACGGTCACGACGATCGCGGTGAGAAGCAGTGTTCGATGCTTGGTCATGGAGATACCCGTGTGCCGCGGCTTTCGACGGAAAGCCGCGGCACAGCCGGCCGACGAATCAGGCGGCGTTCGCGAACGCGGTCGAGATTCCCTCGAACGCCTCGGTGTACGCCTGGATGCCCTCGCGGGTGTAGAAGTACGGGTCGAGGTAGATGATCTGATCCTGCGTCGTGAACGTGGTGTTCGCGAAGGCCTCCTGTGCTGCGAACACAGCCGCAGCCGGGGACGCACCCTCTTCGCCTGCGGCGGCGTCGCGGTCGAGCACGATGACCCAGTCGGGGTTGGCCTGCGCGATGGTCTCCGGCGCCAGACCCGAATCCCCGTGCACGTCACCGGCTTCTCCGGCGAACACGTCTCGCAGGTTCAGCGGCTCGAGAAGACGGCCGATGCGCTGGGCACCATTGTCGATCTTGCCGCCGTTGACGTTGGCGAGGAACACAGTCTGCCCGGTGGTCTGGGCGGCAGCGTCGGCCTCGGCTGCGTCGAGGGCCGCGATGATGTCGGCGGCCTGATCCTCCTTGCCGAAGATGGTGCCGAGCTTCTCGGTCTGCGCCTTCAGCGACTCGACGTAGTTCTCGTCGGTCGGCGAGATGTCGATCGTCGGGGCGATCTGGCTGAGCTCGTCGGTGTACTCCTGGAAGCGGTAGCCGCCGATGATCAGGTCGGGTTCGGCTTCGCTGACGACCTCCAGGTTGGGCTCGCGGTGCGTACCGACGTCGAGAATGGCGTCGTTCGAGATCCACTCCTCGAAGCCCTCGTCCGGCATCAACGGCTTGGGGAGCGCGACCGGCTCGATCCCGAACGCCTGCAGCGTTTCGAACGACGTGTTGTCGAGCGCGGCCACACGCACTGGGTTGGCCGGAATCTCGACAGGACCGTTGGCGGTCTCGACGCTGACCGTGTCCGAGGACGAAGCGCTGTCGGCGTCGGTCGACGATTCGCTGCACGCCGACAGAACGAGCATCGACGCAGCGGCGCCGGCCATGAGCAGCATCGACGTACGAGAGATCTTCACGCGTTTCCTCACCAAGGTTTGTTTACGAAGTCTTTAGTCGACGAGAAAAGTAATGGTTTAGGTGAGGCTATGCAAATCATAGCGGGGTGACGCCGATCACTGAAAATCTCTGGACTTGGAACGGACACGGAGGTCCATCAGCTGCAGATGATCGGCCACGACGGTGACTGCGCCCTCGGCGTTCTGAACCTTGCCGCGCACGAGCAGAGCCGGTGCCGTGAGCGCCAGTTTGCGGAACTTGGCCCACAGTCCCACCGAGCAGACGACGTTGACCATGCCCGTCTCGTCCTCGAGGTTGAGGAACGTGACACCCCCTGCCGTCGCCGGCCGCTGACGATGCGTCACCGCGCCGCCGACGAGAACACGGTCCCCGTCGGGCACCTGCAGCAATCCGTTGGCCGGGACGACACCCATGTCGTCGAGTTTCTCCCGGAAGAACTGTGTCGGGTAGGAATCGGGCGAGACACCGGTCGCCCAGACGTCGGCCGACGCGATGTCCAGGTCGCTCATGCCCGGAAGCATCGGTGCCCGCGTCGACGCGCCGAGACCCGGTAGCAGATGCGACCTTTCCCCCGCGGCCGCACCCGCCGCCCACAGAGCCTCTCTTCTGGTGATGCCGAAACATCCGAGAGCGCCTGCAGTGGCAAGAGATTCGGCTTGCGACGTCGACAGTTCCACTCGTCCGGTCAGATCGAGGAACGACGCGAACGGGCCGTGCAGGACGCGAGATTCGACGATGCGTTCGGCGAGGTCCTGCCCGATGTGCCTCACGTCGGCGAGGCCCATTCGGATTTCGAGGCCGGAGCCGGTGAGATCGGCGTACCACGAACTGGCGTTGACGTCGGGACCGTGCACCTGGACTCCGTGACGACGCGCATCGGCGACGAGGGACTGCGGCGAATAGAAGCCCATCGGCTGCGCGCGGAGCAGACCCGCGCAGAACGCCGCGGGATGATGCAGCTTGAACCACGACGAGTAGAACACCAGCGACGCGAAACTCTGCGAATGACTTTCGGGGAAACCGAAATTGGCGAATGCGGCAAGCTTCTCGTAGATCCGGTCGGCGACGTCGCCGGTGATACCGTGCAGGTTCTGCATGCCGTCGTAGAACCGATCACGCAGCTGGTTCATCTTCTCCGGAGACCGTTTGGACCCCATGGCACGACGCAACTGATCCGCCTCGGCAGGACTGAATCCTGCGACGTCGATGGCCATCTGCATCAATTGTTCCTGGAACAGCGGCACCCCGAGGGTGCGTTCGAGCGCCTTCTTGAGCGACGGGTGATCGAACGTGACGGGTTCGAGTCCGTTGCGGCGCTTGATGTACGGGTGCACCGAACCACCCTGGATGGGGCCGGGCCTGATCAGCGCGACCTCGACCACGAGGTCGTAGAACTCGGACGGCTTCAGTCTGGGCAGCGTCGCCATCTGCGCGCGGGATTCGACCTGGAACACACCGACCGAATCCGCGCGTTGCAGCATGTCGTAGACAGCCTTCTCGCTCAGATCGATGTCGGCGAGATCGACATGGAGGTCCTTGTGCTCGGCCACGAGGTCGATCATGTAGTGCAACGCCGACAGCATGCCGAGCCCCAGCATGTCGAACTTGACCAATCCGACTGCGGCACAGTCGTCCTTGTCCCACTGCAGCACACTGCGATCGGCCATGGTCGCCCATTCCACCGGACACACGTCGGCGATGGGGCGATCACAGATGACCATGCCGCCCGAGTGAATTCCGAGATGCCGCGGAAACCCCTCGATCTGCTGCGCCAACTCGAGGACGGACGCAGGAATCTCACTGTCCTCCTGATCCCCCACCTTGGACCATCGGGTGACCTGCTTGCTCCAGGCATCCTGTTGTCCTTGCGAAAACCCCAACGCGCGAGCCATGTCTCGCACCGAGGACTTTCCTCGATAGGTGATCACATTGGCGACCTGCGCCGCGTACGTGCGGCCGTACTTCTCGTAGACGTGCTGAATGGCCTCCTCACGCCGGTCCGATTCGATGTCGATGTCGATGTCGGGCGGGCCGTCCCGCTCCGGTGCGAGAAAACGTTCGAACAGCAGCTTGTTCGCCACCGGATCCACGTTGGTGATGCCGATGGCGTAACACACCGCAGAGTTTGCCGCGGAACCTCTTCCCTGACACAGGATGTCGTGTGTCTTGCAGAAGTCGACGATGTCGTGCACGACGAGGAAGTAGCCGGGAAACTGCAGCCGTTCGATGATGTCGAGTTCGTACTCGATCTGCGCGTAGGCGGACGGATGCTGTTGCCGCGTACCGTACCTGCGGGCAGCGCCGTCGAACGACAGTGCCCGTAGATAGCTGATTTCGGTATGCCCCGGTGGCACGTCGAACGGCGGGAGCTTCGGCGCGATCAGGCGAAGATCGAACACACACTCGCGCCCGAGTTCGACCGCGCCACGCACGGCGCCGGGGTGATGCGCGAACAACCGTGCCATCTCCGCCCCGGATCGCAGATGCGTGCCCCCGGTCGGAGCGAGCCACCCGGACGCGTCGTCGAGACTGCTGCGAGCGCGAACCGCGGCCATCGCCATCGCGAGTCGGCCGCTGTCGGGTGTCGCATAGTGAGCAGCCGTCGTCGCGACGATCGGGAGCTCGTATCCACGTGCCAGTTGTGCGAGGGCGTCGTTGCGCTCGTCGTCCTCCGCAATGCCGTGATGGGTGAGCTCGACACTGACACGGTCCGCACCGAACCGGTCGACGAGGTCGGCCAACGCCGCGTCGGCTGCCGACAGGCCCCCGGTATCCAGGGCTCGTCGAACATGACCCTTGCGGCACCCGGTGAGAATCTGCCAATGCCCGCCCGCGGCGTCGGACAAGCCGTCGATGTCGTACTGCGGTTTGCCTTTGACGCCACCGCGCAGATGCGCCGCCGCGATCTCGCGTGACAGCCGTCGATACCCTTCCTGTCCCCTGGCCAGGACCAACAGATGGGAACCGTCCGGATCCAGCTCTCCCGCGCGAGACCGCGCCGTGCCCAGGGACAGCTCGGCCCCGAAGATCGTCCCGATGCCGAGCGCTTTGGCTGCCTCGGCGAAACGCACCACACCGTAGAAACCGTCGTGATCGGTGATCGCGATGGCCTCCAGGCCCAGCCGCACCGCCTCTTCGACCATCACCTCCGGCTGGCTCGCGCCGTCGAGGAAACTGAAAGCAGAGTGAGCGTGCAGTTCCGCGTACGCCGTCGTCGACACCGCCGGGCGTGTCACCTCGTTCTCGTATGCTTCGCGTTTACGCGACCACGCCGGACTGTCGCCGCCGTCGCCGACGACCTCGGGCACCGGCCGCGCCGGGCGGCCCGACAGCACACGTTCCATCTCCGACCACGTGGGTGGGCCGTCGTTCCAACCCATGTGCACCTCCGGTCAGTGTTCGAACGTATGTTCCCATTACACCTCGAGCCACCGACACGAATCAATTGTCGGCTCGCGGCACCGATAGGCTCGCCCGGAACACATGCGCGGCCCCCTTCGACCAGATCCGGAGATCTCGAGTGACACGTTGGGCTTCATTCGTCGTGGCCAGGAAGCGATGGGTGCTCACCATCGCCGTCGTCCTCGTCGCACTCGGTGGCATCTGGGGACTCGGGGTGTTCGGCAAGCTCAGCGAAGGCGGCTTCATCGATCCCGGTAGCGAAGCAGCCCAGGTGAGCTCACTCGTATCGGGACTCGGACAACAGACACCCGACATCGTGGCCATCTACACCCCGCCCGAGGGCAAGACCATCGACGACATCGGCCCCGAGGTCGAGGCCGTGTTGAACGACTTCCAGAGCAAGTACACCGTTCAGAACGTCACGTCGTACTGGACGGCGGAGAACCCGGCAGCCAAAGAGCTTCTGGTCTCGAACGACGGAACGAAGGCACTCGCCACCGTCACGCTCGGCTCGAACTCGGGTGTCACGTTCTCGACGTTCGGTCAGCTTCCGCCGCAGCTCGAAGTGCCAGGGGTGACCTCGCAGTTCGCCGGGGGCTCGGTCGTCGGCGTCTCGTTCAGCACGACGCTGCAGAGCGATCTGGTTCGCTCCGAGGCCATCGCAATCCCGATCACGCTCGTCCTGCTCATCGTGATCTTCGGCGGTGTCGTCGCCGCGGCGGTCCCGGTGTTCGTCGGCATTCTCAGCGTCGTCACCGCTCTGACGATTCTGCACGTGCTGACGACGATCACCGAGGTGAGCTCGTTCTCGATCAACGTCGCATCGCTGCTCGGTCTCGGTCTCGCCATCGACTACGGCCTGTTCATCGTCAGCAGATTCCGAGAAGAGATGCGCGACGGCAAGACCCCGGCCGACGCGACCGTGCGCACCGTTCTGACCGCGGGACGAACGATCGTCTTCTCCGGTCTGCTCCTGATCTGCGCGTTCGCGGGCATGCTGGTGTTCCCGCAACCGGTCGTCAAATCACTCGGCTTCGGCGCGATGGCCGCCGTCGCGGGCGCCGCAGTTCTGTCGCTGACGGCCGTGCCCGCCCTGCTCGCGATCCTCGGGCCGCGAATCAACTCGTTGACGTGGAGCAAGACCGCCTCCGATCGGGGCGACGCACGCGCACAGAAGTTCTGGGGAGGCGTCGTCACCCGGGTGATGCGCAAGCCCGGCATCGTCGCGACCGTCATCGTCGCCGGACTGCTCGTGTTGTCCGCGCCGATCCTGAAGGTGACGCTCGGCGAGGTCGACTACACCGCGCTGCCCGAACACGACCCGGCACGCGTCGCCGTCGAAACCCTCAGCAGCGAGTTCCCGTCCACCGGCGAAGGCGCAGTCGTCGTCCTTCGTGGCACCGACGGCACGAAACCGCAGGGCTCACCGATCGCCGAGGTCACCCGCGAAGCCGGAGAGGTCGACGGCATCGGCAACGTCCAGTTCCGTGGATCGACCGACGACGTCGTCGTTCTACAGGCAACGTACAGCGAACCGGCGGACGGACGGACCGAAGCCGAATCGCAAAGCGCTGCAGTGCAAGGACTGCGCGACATCACACCGCCGGAGGGCACCGAGATCCTGGTCGGCGGCAACAGGGCCTTGACCGACGACGGGAACGCCGCGATCGCGACGTGGTTACCCGCGATGATCGCGATCATGGTGATCTCCACCCTGATCCTGTTGTTCCTCGCCTTCGGCTCGATCGTGCTGCCGATCAAGGCCGTGCTCATGGCCGGACTCAGCCTCGGCGCGACGTTCGGAGTGCTGACCTGGGTGTTCCAGGAAGGACATGGTGCCGAACTACTCGGGGTGACGCCCGCACCGCTCGAAGCGACCTTCGTCGTCCTCATCCTCGCCGTCGTGTTCGGTCTCTCCACCGACTACGAGGTGTTCCTGATGTCGCGGATGGTCGAAGCACGAGCAGCAGGTGCGACGACCGAGGAAGCCGTCGTCCTCGGCGCCCAACGCACTGGACGCATCGTCACCGCGGCCGCTCTGATTCTCATCGTCGTGACCGGAGCGTTCACGATCTCCGAACTGTCGATCATGCGATTCCTCGGCCTCGGCATGATCGTCGCGCTGATCGTCGACGCCACCATCATCCGCATGCTCCTCGTGCCGTCCCTCGTCAAGCTCATGGGCGAGGCCAACTGGTGGGCGCCTGCGTGGATGAAGAAGGTGCACGACAAGGTGGGGATCGGGCACTGAACCGCCCCATTACGGACCGAATGTCACACGCGGTCACGTGGAGTGAGCAGGGGGCACCCTCGCCCCGTCCCGGCCGCGCGGCGGGCCGGAGCGAGGGCGTCCCTCGGTCACTTCACGTAACCGAGGGTGACATTCGGTCACTCGGGGCGGGACGAACCGAACTGGCCACAGAACTTACTTCGGAGTAAGTTGACGCCCATGGCCAACTACATCGTTACCGGCGGTACGGGTTTCCTCGGGCAGAACGTGCTGCCCCTGCTGCTGGAACGTGACCCGTCGGCGCAGATTCATGTACTCGTTCGCCAGCAGTCCCTCGCGAAGCTCGAGCAGCAGATCGCCGCACTCGACGGCAAGGACCGCATCCACCCACTGGTCGGCGACCTCACCGAGCCCGCACTCGGCCTGCAGACCACACCTGCGAGCATCGACCACATCGTGCATCTCGGGGCGATCTACGACATGACCGCCGGCGACGAACAGGCCGCCACCAATGTCGACGGCACCCGTTCGGTCGTGGAACTCGCGGTACGCACCGGCGCCCGGATTCACCACATGTCGTCGATCGCCGTCGCGGGCGATTACACGGGCACGTTCACCGAGGACGACTTCGACAAGGGACAGGGCTTCCCGACGGCGTATCACCGCACGAAGTTCGAATCGGAAGCGCTCGTTCGCGAATCGGCGACGGACTGGCGCGTCTACCGTCCGTCGGCGGTCGTCGGACGCTCGGACACCGGCGCCATCGACAAGATCGACGGCCCCTACTTCTTCTTCCCCCTGTTCGCCGAACTGGCGAAGCTTCCCGACGCGTTGCCGGTCACCGTTCCGGACATCGGCGCCACCAATCTGGTGCCGGTCGATTACGTCGCGTCGGCGATCGTCGAGCTGATCCATCGCAACCCGTTGGGACAGAAGGTCTTTCATCTGGTGAACCCCGAGCCCCAGTCGATGGTCGAGGTCTACCGCGCCTTCGGCCGTGCCGCGGGATCGAAGGCGAAGGTCGTCGGACTACCGGGTCTCGTCGCTGCACCTGTCGTGTCCCCGCGGTTCGACGTCGTGAAGACCGGCCGCGACGCGCTCGTGTCCCGACTCGGCGTGCCGCCGGTGATGCTGGACCATCTGACACTGCCGACGACATTCGATTCGGCGGCGACACGAAACACACTGCGCGACAGTGGTATTACTCCACCTTCCCTGGCCGAGTACGCCGACGCACTGTGGACCTACTGGCAGAGGAATCTCGACCCGAACCGGGCTCGTCGTCAGGATTCGCGCGGACCGCTGGTCGGACGCCACATCGTCATCACCGGCGGCTCGTCGGGTATCGGTCGAGCAAGTGCGGAAGCTGCAGCCCGCAAGGGTGCGACGGTCATCCTGCTCGCCCGGGGAGCCGAGCAGTTGGCATCGGTCGTGGAGGATATTCGCGAACAGGGCGGTGATGCCTACGGCTACCCGTGTGACGTCACCGATTCGGAATCGGTCGACCAGACCGTCAAAGCCATTCTGAGCGAACACGATCACGTCGACATGCTCGTCAACAACGCGGGCCGGTCGATCCGTCGCTCGCTGTACCGCTCGACCGATCGGCTGCACGACTTCGAGCGGACCATGGCCGTCAACTACTTCGGCGCGGTTCGGCTCGTGCTTGCACTGCTTCCCCAGATGCGCGAGCGTCGCTTCGGTCACGTCGTCAACATCAGTAGCGCTGCGGTGCAAGGACATACGCCGAGGTTTGCCGCCTACGTCGCCAGCAAAGCCGCTCTCGACGGGTTCGCCGATGTCGCCGCAGCCGAAACGCTCTCGGACGGCATCACGTTCACGACGATCCACATGCCGCTGGTTGCAACGCCGATGATCGCGCCGACCGGGGACAAGAACGTCGGCCCGGTCGTGTCACCGGAGAAGGCTGCAGCCATGGTGATTCGAGCGCTCGTCGACAGACCGAAGCGCATCGACACCCCGCTCGGAACACTGGGGCAGTTCAGCAGCATCTTCGTTCCGAAGCGCAAGGACCGGACGATGCATCAGTTCTACCGTCGATACCCCGACTCCGCCGCGGCGAAGGGCGAGACGACCGAGACCCCGCCGACGCTCACCGGCTACGAGCAACGCGCGCAGTACGATTCGTCCACCGCAGCCGCGCAGGTGGCGAAACTGGCCCGTCGACTCGGACGTCTGGTGCCCGGCGCGAACTGGTGAGTGCGCTCAGCGTCGAAGCGCGCGCGACCACACGCCGGTGAACCCAGCGCTCAGGTAGGCCAAGCATCCGAGCGCCAGAACCCATTTGCTCACGCTCACCACGGTCGTCGTGCGAACGACCTTGTCGGTGATGTGCTCGGGGTGATCGAGCAGATGCAGTCCGACGACGTTCTCGATGTAGTCACCGGCAGCGGAGATCACCGGCGCCGTCGCGAGAATCCGCGCGGTCCGCGGATCGAGTTCGGTGAGCTCACCGAGTCGTGCGGCGCCGGCGCGCAGCGCCAGTGCGTAGAGCGCCGGATGCACCATGTCCGGGTAGTAGTGGCTACGGAAACGGGCGGTCATGATCGTGTCCATCGAGTCGAGGATCTGCCGATAACGATCGGCCGACCAGGCCGTCTGAACCTCCAGAACGTGCGGCCCCGCCGGACCGAGCAACCTCACGATGTTCGCTTGCGATGCAGCGAACACGGCCGACCAGCCGATGAGTCGCACATCTCGTCTCCCCAGTCCCATACGCAGATCGTAGAGGGTCGTGTGTCAGTTCCGATGTCGCATCAGAAATGGCATCACAGCTGCTTCGAACTCGGCGTACTTGTCGCGGTGGATGCTGTGTCCCGTCTTGAACGACACGACCGAGCAGTCCGGAATCTCGCCGGCCAACAGATCGAGTCGCGTGTCGTCCATCATTCCGCCTGGGCCTCCGCGTAGCACCAGCGTCGCCGCGGTGATGTCGGCCAGCTTCTTCCACCATTCGGAGTTGGGACGACGAAACTGCGCGAGTGCGGGTCCGGTCATCGACCGGTCGAACACGAAGACGGCACGGGGATGGCGAAGGATACTTGTTGCCGCATGCCAGAGTTCGGTGATCGACGGAAGGCGGCCGGTGAGTGTCGGCTCGGCGTCGCCCGGCCGAATGGGAATCGGCATCTCCTCGATGACCAACGACCGAACCGAGCTCGGACGCTCCTGCGCGACCAGCGTCACTGCGTATCCGCCGAGCGAATGTCCCACCAGATCCACCTCGGTCAACCCCAGATGATCGAGGACGGCGACGATGTCGCGACCGAACGCCGCGAACGAATAGTCGTCGGTGTGGGAACTTCGGCCGTGGCCACGCAGATCGACGGTGACGACGCGTCGCCCGGCGGCGACCAGCGCCGTCGCGAATCGATCCCATGTGCCGCTGTCACCGCCCATTCCGTGCACCAGCACGACCGGGATGGGCTCGGTGCCGCCGAAGTCTCGGTACGCGATGTCGACTCCCCCCACATCCAGGTGGGCGACGCGCACTCTGTCGGACTTCAGACCGATCTCCTCCTCATTCGTAGATTCCCTCGACGTGCCATCCTTCCGAGTCGTACGCCAACAGAAGTACCCGGTTCTCGTCGATGTGCACTTGGACCCGCGCGCCGCGGTGACCGACTGCAGGATCCCACCACCGTTCGTCGACCGACCACGGCCCGGCCCATCCCGTCACCGCCCACTTCTTGCTCCCCCATCGCAGGACTGCGGGCGCACGGTCGAAGTCGCCTCGTTCCGAGGTGTGCACCGACGATCCGAGTGCATCTTCGAGCAACACCTCGGGACGTGACTCCATCACCGCCGCGGGCGCCGGCTGCGGCAGCTTCCCCGGCCACGGCGCCGACGGATCGCGCAGCGGAACGAGCTCGTCGCCCAACGAACGAAGCGTCACCTGTTCGACGGGACCACGCCCACCGCTGAGCACACCGATCTTCACCGCGTCACCGCCGAGAAGTCCTTGCACCCGCACCAGAGCGCGACGCGCCCGTTCGTCCTCGTCGCCGACGCTTCCCCACAACCCCAACTGGAGTTCGCCTGCCGCGACGACCTCGACGGGTTCGAGCCGAAGCGTCGTGATGCCCGCGGTCGGCTTGCTCTCACTGCGCCCGGTGAGCCACCCGTCGAGCTGCCACCGCACGCGATCGGCCGTGCCCTCGGGAGTCAACGGCTCGGCACAACGCCAGATGCGCGACAGGTTCTCGCCGTTCCCGGTCGATGCATGAACGAGCAACCGCGTACAGGCAACCCCGGCCGCCGCCAGCTTGGTGTGCAGCTTCATGGCCATGCCTCGACCGGCGAACGCTGCGGCGTCGACGCGGTCGATCGGCGGATCACACGAGTGCTCCACGTTCAGGTCCGGCGGCAGCGCACGAGCGGACGGCGGGCGTTCCGGTTCGCCTCGGGCACTGCGATGCGCCAACACGGCATCGGTCCCGAACCGGGACGCGACGTCACCGGGCGTGAGTGCGGCGAACGCCCCGATCGTGCGGAGGCCGAGGCGTCGCAGCAGATCGATCAATTCACCTCGCTCCTGCGCGGCGAGACTCGGCTCTGCGGCGAGTTCGGCGACCGGCAGCGCGGACAGGAACTGCGCACCCCCACCGCGCGGAACGACAGCCGCGTGACGTGCGGCGATGACGGCCGTCGTCAATTCGTCGGCGATGCCGATCTGGCACTCCACCCCGGCGCTCGACGCCTGGTCGATGAGCCGTTCGGCGGCAGCGTGTTCCGAGCCGAAATACCGACTCACTCCGCGGGCACCGAGTATCAGCAACCCGGGACGCAGAATTTCCACACCGGGTGCGACGGCGTCGATGGCAGCCGCGACAGGTTCGAACAGACGCCCGTCGCGATCCGGATCCGCCGTCGCGACGTGGACGTCGGGGCACCGCGCCTGAGCCTCCCGTTTGCGCAGTCCCCGGCGAACGCCCTCGGTACGGGCCGTCGCCGAACACGCGATCACCCGGTTGGCCGACGTGACCGCCACCGGATGCGTCGCGGGAAGATCCGCGACGGCGGCAGCGGCCACCGCAGGCCAGTCCGGACACCACAGCGCAAGAACGCGGCTCATGCCAGTACCGCGAGATCGTCGGCATCCGAATCCACTGCCGCACGACGAATCTCAGGTGCGACGGTCCACTGCACCCGCCCCTGCTCGGACCGGAGATCGACACGCGTGGTGCGCGGACGCATCGCCTTGCCCTGCGCCCGCACTTCCAACTGCAGGGTGCGCAGCCGTCCACGTCCCGATCGCGCGCCGGTGCCGACGCCGCCGTAACTCCGCACGACCGCGTCGAGACGCAGTTCGATGCCGTCCCACTGCCCGTCCGTCACCAGCAGCGTCGCCCCTTTGCTTCGGGCACGCGCCACGACGGCACGGGCACGTGACGGCGGCACCGACCGCCCACCGAGACCGAGTACGACGAGGTCGAGCCCGTCGAGCAGGATCGCGGCCACCTCGACCGGGTCCTCGCCCGGATCGGGAACGACGGCCAGCCGATGCAGCTCGGCACCCATCTCGGCAGCCGCGAGCAGACCGAACCGTGGCTGGCCGATCACCGCGACGTGCTTGCCCGACGCAGTGACCGCAGCCACCATGCCGAGCAGCAACGAACCGGCTCCCGACACCGCGGCCACCGACCCCTGCACCAAACCGCCGTGCGGAAGGATCGACGCGAGAGCATCGGGTACGGCCAGCACCGGCTTGCGAGGAACTTCCGGCTGCGATGCGTGTCGATGTCGGACCATGGGTGCAGGATGGGATCCGGCACTCCGAGATGCGGGAGCCGAAATCTGGACCGGGTCCGCGCGCGTCTCACCACGTGCAGGGACCGACGCCATGCGGCGTCTCAGGTACTCGACTCGCTCCGGCAACGACATGTCTGCCAGAGCTGGGTCACCAGCTGGATCACCGGCAGGAACGGACATGCTTCACTCCCCGAAAATAGACGAACCCACGACACTCGAGCCGGTTCGAAAGGCACGGGGAAGTCTTGCCTTCGAACAGACTTTCGAACTGCTATCCAGTAAAGCCGGTGCACCGCCACTCGTCAAGACAGCCTCGTATCCGCAGGTAGAGGCGTCGATACGACCCGCCGAGACACCTCGTCGGCACAGAGTGCAGCAGTCAACTAACCTATGGTCGTGACAGAGCAGAAGCGCGCCGCCCGGGTTGTCGGACCCGACTATCTCCTCGCCGGTCGATACCGTCTCGCCTACAAACTCGGCGGTGGCGGAATGGGTGCGGTGTGGCTCGCGCAGGACACGCTCATGGGCCGCAAGGTCGCCGTCAAACAGGTCACGTCGACCGTCGGACTGAGCGACAAAGCCGCACGCGAGATCCGCAACCGCGCGATGCGTGAGGGCCGCATCGCCGCACGCCTGTCGAGTGCGCACGCCATCGCGATGCACGACGTCGCGATCGAGGACGGCGAACCGTGGCTCGTCATGGAGTACATGCCGTCACGCAGCCTCGCGCAGGCGCTCAACACCGTCGATACGCTGCCGCCGTACGAGGTCGCGCAGATCGGCGCGCAGATCGCCGACGCCCTGACCGAGGCGCACGAGGCAGGCATCGTGCACCGCGACATCAAGCCGGGCAACATTCTGATCGCCGATCGCGGGCGCGAACTCGGCGTCGTCAAGATCAGCGACTTCGGTATCTCCCGCGCGAAGGGCGACGTCGAGGAATCCGACTCCTCCGTCATCACCGGAACGCCCGCGTACTTCGCTCCCGAGGTCGCACGCGGACAGGATCCGACGGAGGCCAGCGACGTCTTCTCGCTCGGCGCGACGTTGTACACCGCCATCGAGGGCAAGCCTCCGTTCGACATCGATCAGGATTCCATCGCGTTGCTCCACCGCGTCGCGAAGGGGCAGATCATTCCGCCCACGAAGTCGGGCGATCTGACGAATGCGTTGCTGCACATGCTCGAACCGGATCCGGCTCGGCGCCCGACGATGGCGCAGGCGCGTGACGAGATCATCGTCGCGGCGATCAGCAGCCGGGGAAGTATCGCCCAGATGCGGGGCGTGCCACTGACTTCGGCCGACGGCACCGTGCCGCGGTGGGCACACCGGTCGACTCCTGTCGCCGACACGCGTCGTGCATCACGCGAATTCGGAAGCACCATCGCAGGATTGCCCGCGGTGCGCTCGGACGGCCTCACCGACTCGCCCAAACCCTATGCGCCGCCGCCATTCGACTCCCCGAAGAAGAAGAATCCTCTCGATCTCGTCCTCGACTGGATCGACGACGTCGTCGGTGACAAGACCGACATCGAACCGGGAATCATCCTCGCCGGCGCCGTCGCCCTGGTCGTCGTGATCCTCGTTCTGCTCGTCGTTCTGCTGTGATCACGCCCGTCGAGGGCACTCCGGTCAGTCGATGCGACGCTTGTGCGCCCACCGGGTGAGCGCATTTCGGTTGGACTGCTGAGTCTTTCGCAGCACGTTCGACGCGTGGGTCTCGACGGTCTTGACCGAGATGAAGAGATCCTCGGCGATTTCGCGGTAGGTGTACCCGCGCGCGAGCAGCCGTAGGACCTCGAGTTCGCGAGGCGTCAGCGAATCGAGTTCGGGGTCGAGCGGAGGTTCGGGTGCAGCGGACTTGCCCGTGAACGAATCCAGCACGAACCCGGCGAGGCGAGGCGAGAACACCGCATCTCCCCCGGCGACGCGTCGGACACCGTCGGCGAGTTCGGAACCGGAGATCGTCTTGGTGACATAGCCACGCGCACCCGCTCGAATGACGGCGATGACGTCCTCCGCGGCGTCGGACACCGACAACGCCAGGCACACCGGGCCGTCCGAGATGCGACCCAACACCGCGACGCCTCCACCGTCGGGCATATGCACGTCGAGTAGCACGACATCCGGCTTGGTCGACTCGATCCCGGCTACCGCGTCGGCGACGCCACCTGCCTCACCGACGACTTCGATGTCGGTCTCCCGACCCAATTCCGCGCGTACACCCGAACGAAAAACTGCGTGGTCGTCGACGAGAAAGACACGAAAAGGGTCGGTCACCTGTGCTGCTCCTGCGGTCGAGGTTCTGTCGTCTCGGTTCGATTGTGCTTGGAAGTGTCCTTGCTCGCTAAATCCCGGCCACTACCGCCCCGCGGCATCATGATTCGAACTTCGGTGCCCTTGCCGACGCCGGAGCGCACCGACACCTCTCCTCCTCGCCGTTCGATCCTGCCGCGAATGGATTTGGCGAGGCCGCGGCGATCCTCGGGCACCTGGGACTCGTCGAACCCCGTACCGCGGTCACGGACGAACACGGTGACCTTGTCGTCCTCGGTCTCGGCGAACAGGTCGACGTTGGTCTCACCCGAATGCTTCGCTGCATTGACGAGCGCCTCTCGGGTGGCACCGAGTACCGCGGTGAAGGTCTCGCGCGTCAGACCCGCGCTCGAATCGTCCAGCGCCAACTGCACGTCTCCGACGGTGATGGGACGCACGGTGATGCCGTGCTGGTCCTCGACCTCACCCGAGATGGTCTTCAGCGCTTCGGCAAGCGACGAATGATCGGGATCGCCGTCCTCGAACAGCCACTTGCGCAGTTCACGTTCCTGACTGCGCGCCAACCGCATGACCTCACCGGGCTGGTCCGACTGCTTCTGAATCAACGCCAGTGTCTGCAGAACCGAATCGTGCAGATGCGACGCGATCTCCTCGCGCTCGTCGTTGCGAATACGCGCGGAACGTTCGGCGTTCAACGCGCGCCACATGCGCAACCACACGGGAACCGTCAACAATGCGGCGCCCACCAACGTGACGATGACCGCCAGCAGCGACGAGCGCAACGACGCAAGATCCACCCTGGCCAGCACGACGACGCCGAGCCCCAACACGATGAGCGTCGCCCCGCCGACGACGCGTGCCCACCCGAGCACCGTCGGCTTCTTCGCCAGGCCGAGAACAGAACGCGGTCCGTCCGAGTCGAACTCACGCCAGACCAGTGCCGCTCCGACGACCACGACGACGATCGGTACCAATGCCGATGCTGCCGTGCCGTCCAGCAACCAGGCCACCGCTGCCGCCAGTCCGAGACCGACGGCCGCGAGACCGAGTGCCCGTTGACGCTCGACGCTGGTCGGCCGATCGACGTCGTCTCCCGCGGGGCTGAAGATCCACAGCAGTCCGTACGCGAAGATTCCCGCGCCTGCCATGATGGCCAGCAGCACGAACGCGACACGCACCTTGAAGACGTCGACGCCCAGATGGTCGGACAGCCCACCCGCGACTCCACCCACGATGCGTCCACCACCACGCCGGTGGAACGTGGCGGGTTCGTAGCCTCCGGGGGCGGCCGGCTGGTCGACAGGGTGCACTGTTCGATCCTGGCACGAATCGGACACCGTTCGCATCAGGGTCTCCCCTGATCTTCGTTCAGGCGCGCCACTCCGCAGGGCGTTCCTCGGTCGCTTCCGCGAGTGCGGTCTTCACGCCGTCGGCGTCGTAATCCTTGCCGTAGACGGGAGTACCGGGCTGCTGACGCCACGACTCCTCGAGCGTGCCGCCGTCGACCGGGTCGAACCCCAGCTGATCGACGACGTCGAACACGAGCTTCTTGCCCGCGCCGTCCGCGCCTGCGATCGGAAGCGCGATGCGTCCTTCGGACCCTGCGGGAACGCCCTTCTCGAGCAGGTGCTTCCAGTAGATGCCGTTGAAGACCTTCACGACATCACCTCCGCGCGCGCCGAGATGCCGTGCCACCCAGACACTTTCCGGTGTGCCGTTCTCGATTTCGGCGATCAGGCCGTCGCGCTGCTGCGGGTAGTAGTTGTTCGTTTCGATGATCGGTGCACCCGGTTTCGCCGAATCCACGATGTCCGACGGCAGATTCGGGGTGTTCTTCTGCGGAATACTCACGATCACGAGATCGGCGTCCTGCGCCGCCTCGGTGCTCCAGACCGCCTGTGCGCCCGTTTCGGCGGCGAGTTCGGAAAGTGTTTCGGGTGCACGGGAATTCGAGACCCGAACCTCGTGACCCAACTCCGTCAACCTGCGGGTCAACGTCCCGCCGATGAATCCAGCTCCGATGATGCCGATCTTCACGTCGATAGCTCCTCGAGAATCGCGATACAGTTCCTCTGCTTCCAAGCCGTTCGGGCGCCGGTTCATTCCGACCCCGACGACCGAAGATCAGGGCGATCCCTGATGCGACAGTCGGCGCCGCGGGCCACGATGGTTCCATGAGCAACGCAACCGTCTCCGATCAGCTACAGCAGATGTGGCGCACACGTCCGTATCGGTTGCCTCAGCGGGGCCACATTGCGGGTGTCGCGGCGGGCATCGGGTACCGCTACAACGTCGATCCGGTCCTGATCCGGGTCGCCTTCGTCGTCGGCACGATCTTCGGCGGCGCCGGGATCGTCCTCTACCTCGCGGCCTGGCTGCTCTTCAGCAAAGCAGGCGACACGGCCTCTCCCGCAGAATCTCTCGTCGGCAAGGGAAACAGCTCCGAGTCCAACACCAAGATCGTGGTGCTGATCGTTGCGCTGATCATCGCCGTCACGACGCTCGGGCCGGTAGGAGTCGGACTCGGCGGTTCCGGCCTCATCAGCGTGCTGGCACTGCTTGCCGGGTGGTGGCTGCTGCACCAGCGGCAACCGGAGCCACCTGCCTTCCTCCCCGGCGGAACCGTCACGTACCGGCAGCAGGGATTCCCGATCTCGTTCGACAACCCGTACAACCCGTGGGCAGGGGCGAACTACCGTCCGCCGCAGTTCGAGCAGCGCACGACGTCGTACCAGCAGTACACGCCGTACACGCGGCTCCCGAAGAGCTACGTTCCGACGCCCCCGCCCGCCAAGCCCGTCTCCACGCCTGCTCCGGATTCGACAGACCACGTCGACCTCACCAAGCACGACACCCCGGCCGAGCCGGCGCTCCCCGAGTCGCCGACGCCACCGTCGTGGGATCCGCTCGGAGTGGCACCGTTCGCCTGGGATCTTCCGGAACCCACGTCGACGACGGTTCCCGCCGTCCCCGAGAAGAAGCGGCGGTCCAGGTGGACGTCCAGCTTCATCGGCCTGGCTCTCGTCGCGGCCGCGATCACCGGAGCCGTTGCCGCAGCGACCGATTCGGAATGGTTGACGCCGGCCCGTATCGCAGCCGTCGCACTCGTGGTCGTCGGTACCGGTCTCGTGCTCGGCGCGTTCCTTCGCAAGGGCTACGGGTTGCTGATCGTGACGGGTCCGCTCGCGGCATTCGTCGTCTTCGCCTCGATCGTCGGGCCGGTGCAGTTCGACGGCCAGTACTCGGGCCAGCAGAACTACGCGCCGACCACCGTCGCCGGACTGCAGCCGACGTACACCGTGCAGGGCGGGGACCTTCAGCTGGATCTTCGCGGGCTGACGTTGACCGAGGACAAGACCATCGAGGTCGACGTCACGGCAGGCAACGCCACCATCACGTTGCCGCCCAGCATGAACTACCGCACCGAGTGCGTCGCGATCGCAGCGAGCACCACTTGCGCGGAACCTGGTGTGCAGCAGGGAAATTCACCGGACAACAGCGCAGTTCTGACGATCGACGCCACCGCACGCGCAGGAAACCTGGAGGTCATCCGTGGCTGAGACATGGCAGTACGGCGACAGCGACACCGACACTCCCGAGGAGAACAAGGCGCGGACTCGCCCGTCCGCACTTCTGTTCCTCGTGGGACTCGCAGCGCTCGTCGTCGGCATCAGCGCTCTGATCGGACCGTCGGCGATCGAAGCCCTGGGGGACGTGCAGTTCCGCTGGGTGTTCGTCGTCGCGGCGATCGTCGTCGGCCTGGCGCTGCTCATCGCGCCAGGCCGCTCACGCGGCTAGCGCGTCACTCCCACTCGATGGTGCCCGGCGGCTTGCTCGTCACGTCGAGAACGACTCGGTTGACCTCCGACACCTCGTTGGTCACCCGAGTCGAGATCGTTTCCAGGACGTCGTAGGGCAGTCGCGTCCAGTCGGCCGTCATCGCGTCCTCGCTCGACACGGGACGCAGCACGATGGGGTGACCGTAGGTGCGGCCGTCGCCCTGCACGCCGACGCTGCGAACATCGGCCAACAGCACCACCGGGCACTGCCAGATCTGCTGGTCGAGACCGGCGGCGGTCAGTTCTTCGCGCACGATCGAGTCGGCTTGACGCAGCGTCGCGAGGCGATCCTGCGTGATCTCGCCGACGATGCGGATCGCCAGACCCGGGCCGGGGAACGGCTGACGGTTCACGATGTCCTCGGGCAAGCCGAGTTCGCGGCCCACCGCCCGCACCTCGTCCTTGAACAACGTGCGCAGCGGCTCGACGAGCGTGAACTGCAGATCTTCGGGCAGCCCGCCCACATTGTGGTGGCTCTTGATGTTGGCCGTCCCCGACCCTCCGCCGGATTCGACGACGTCGGGGTACAGCGTGCCCTGCACGAGGAACTCGACCTCGGCGCCGTGGGATGCGTTCTCCCCCAACACTTCCGACACAGCGCCTTCGAAGCTGCGAATGAACTCGCGGCCGATGATCTTGCGCTTCTCCTCCGGGTCGGAGACGCCTTCCAGAGCCGACAGGAAGGTGTCGACGGCGTCGACGGTGACCAGCTTGGCACCGGTCGCGGCGACGAAGTCCTGCTGGACCTGCTCCCGCTCACCCTCGCGCAGAAGGCCGTGGTCGACGAACACACACGTCAGACGGTCGCCGATCGCGCGCTGCACCAACGCCGCTGCCACGGCGGAGTCGACGCCGCCGGACAGACCGCAGATGGCTTGACCCGTCGGGCCGACCTGCTGCTGGACCTGCTCGACGAGAGCGTCGGCGATGTTGGCCGCGGTCCACTCGCCCTTGATGCCCGCGGTCTCGTGCAGGAAGCGGCTGAGCACCTGCTGTCCGTGCGGCGAGTGCAGCACCTCGGGGTGGTACTGGACACCTGCGAATCGACGTTCCGTGTTCTCGAACGCCGCGACGGGCGCGCCCGCACTCGTCGCCGTGACGGTGAATCCCTCGGGAGCGTCGGTGACCGCGTCGCCGTGACTCATCCATACAGGCTGCGTCGCAGGAAGACCGTCGTGCAGCACGCCGCCGTCGACGGACAGCTGCGTGCGGCCGTACTCGCGAGTCCCGGTGTGCGCCACCGTTCCACCGAGCGCCTGTGCCATGGCCTGGAATCCGTAGCAGATACCGAAGACAGGCACCTCGAGATCGAACACGCGAGGATCGAGCGCAGGCGCGCCCTTGGCGTACACGCTCGACGGACCACCGGACAGCACCAGAGCGGCCGGGTTCTTCTCGGCGATCTCCTCGACCGTCGCGGTATGCGAGATGACCTCGGAGTACACGTTCGCCTCACGCACACGACGTGCGATCAGCTGGGCGTACTGGGCACCGAAGTCGACGACGAGTACTGGCCTGGGCAGCGCGGGATCGGGCTGTTGCGTAGCGGTCACCGGGCCAGTCTAGTTGCGCACGCGTCGTGCACTAACGCTGCACCCGTGGTGGCGGGCTTGTCGCGGCGAACCGGGGTGATCGTGAGCCGCAGTGCCGCCGGCGCGGACACCGGCACGACCGGATTGTTCGGTGCGATCGGTTCGATGCGCTCGTACGGCAGACCCTGTCGCGGACGTAGGTCCTGCTCGCCCTTGTTCGGCCACAACGCCGCCGAACGCTCCGCCTGGGCGCTGATCGTCAACGACGGGTTCACACCCAGATTGGCCGAGACGGACGAGCCGTCGACGACGAACATCGTGGGGTAGCCGTACACGCGGTGATACGGGTCGATGACACCGTGCTCCGCGTCCGACGCGATCGCACAACCACCGAGGAAGTGCGCGGTGAGCGGGATGTTGAACAACTCGCCCCACGTGCCACCTGCGATTCCGCCGATCTTCTTCGCGATGCGTCGGGTGGCGTCGTTGCCCTCGGGAATCCAGGTCGGGTTCGGTTCGCCGTGTCCCTGCCTGCTCGACACCGTACGGCCGAACAGTCCACGCTTGGTGAACGTCGTGATCGAGTTGTCCAAGTTCTGCATGACCAGCGCGATGATGGTCCGCTCACTCCAGTTCTTCACGTTCAGCACTCGCACGAAGTCGAGCGGACGCGCGACGACCATGACGAGGAATTTCAGCCATCGCGGGATTCGACCGCCGCCGTCGGTCATCAAAGTCTGCAACATGCCCATGGCGTTCGACCCCTTGCCGTAGCGCACCGGCTCGATATGCGTGCTCGCCGACGGGTGGAACGACGACGTGATGGCCACTCCCCTGGTCAGATCCACGTTCGGATCGACCTTCATCTTCGCGGCGCCGACGATGGACTCGGAGTTGGTGCGGGTGAGTTCACCGAGCGTGTCCGACAGCCGGGGCAGGGCACCCTCGTCCTTCATCTTGTGCAGCAAGTTCTGTGTGCCCCACGTGCCCGCGGCGAGTACGAGATTGGCGGCCGTGTACGTCGTGGGGCGTTTGCGCATCCAGGCACCCGTCCGCTCGGTGGCGACGTCCCAGGTGCCGTCGGGCAAGGCTCGAACGCCCGTGACGGTGGTCATCGGGATGATCTCGGCGCCTGCGCGCTCGGCCAGGGCCAGGTAGTTCTTCAGCAGTGTGTTCTTGGCGCCATGACGGCAACCCGTCATGCACTCGCCGCACTCGATGCACCCGGTGCGCTCGGGGCCGACGCCGCCGAAGTACGGGTCCGCGACCTTCTTGCCCGGCTCGTCACCGAAGAACACACCGACGGGCGTCTGAATGAACGTGTCGCCGACGCCCATGTCTTCTGCGACGGACTTCATGACCTCGTCCGCGGGCGTCATGTGCGGGTTGCGTACGACTCCCAGCATGCGGGTGGCCTGCTCGTAGAAGGGAGACAGTTCGCTGTTCCAGTCGGTGATGTGGGCCCACTGCTTGTCCTTGAAGAACGGCTCCGGCGGCTGGTAGAGCGTGTTGGCGTAGTTCAGCGAACCGCCGCCGACGCCTGCTCCGGCGAGTATGAGGCAGTCACGCAGCAGGTGAACGCGTTGGATGCCGTAGCAGCCGAGCTTGGGCGCCCACAGAAATCGCTTCAGATCCCAACTCGTCTTGGCGAAGTCCTTGTCCTCGTACCGTCTTCCGGCCTCGAGGATGCCGACCTTGTAGCCCTTCTCGACGAGTCTCAGCGCAGTGACGCTGCCACCGAAGCCCGATCCGACGATCAACACGTCGTAGTCGGTCTTGCGAGCCTGTGAACCCATGTTCGACCTCCGCCTCTACGCGCCCACCCCGACGTATGACCGGAGCCACATTTTAGGCGACATTTCTTTCGAAGTGCCAACGGTCCTGTGACAGCCGGCACAAGCCACTGTAGCTGTAACCCCGAGTATCACCAAGTGCGGCTGCGCCACCCGTGCATGGATAGTTGCAACCTGGGCCGACTATGCGCGCACGGGTGGCGTAGCCGCACGAAAAAAGCGCGCATCCCGAGGGGACACGCGCTTTTCGTGTAGCTGCGGCACACTACCTACGCCCGAACGTTAAGTCCGACCTTCTGGAACTCCTTGAGGTCCGAGTAGCCCGACTTCGCCATGGACCGACGGAGGCCGCCGACCAGGTTGATGGAACCGTACGGATCGTTCGACGGCCCATGCAGCACCTGGTCGAGACTTGGACGGTCGCCTGCCGCGACCGGCAGGAGGGCGCCACGCGGCATCGACGGGTGCGCTGCCGCCGACGGCCAGTACCAGCCACCGCCGGGAGCTTCGGCGGCAACGGCGAGCGGCGCGCCGAGCACAGCGGCGTCGGCGCCGCAGGCGATCGCCTTCGCGAGGTCGCCCGAGGAAACGATGTCGCCGTCGGCGATGACGTGGACGTAACGTCCGCCGGTCTCGTCGAGGTAGTCGCGACGTGCAGCTGCGGCGTCGGCGATGGCCGTCGCCATCGGTACGCCGATTCCGAGCACCTCGCCGGTGGTGGTGCCGCCCTCGACGGATCCGTACCCGACGATGACGCCCGCTGCACCGGTACGCATGAGGTGCAACGCGGTGCGGTGGTCGCTGACGCCGCCCGCGATGACCGGAACGTCGAGATCGGCGATGAACGTCTTCAGGTTCAGCGGCGTCTCGTCGCCGTGCGCGACGTGCTCGGCGGAGATGATGGTGCCCTGGATGACCAGCAGGTCGATTCCGGCCGCCACCAGCGCGGGCGTCAGGCTCGCCGCGCTCTGTGGGCTCACTCGAACCGCAACCGTCACTCCGGCGTCACGCACCTGTGCGACGGCGGCAGCCAGCAGATCCGGCTGCAGCGGTGCCGCGTGCAGCTTCTGCAGGAACTTCACCGGCGCGTCGGCGTCGAACTCGTTCTCCGCGATGGCCACCAGCTCGTCGAGCTTCGCCTGAACGTCGGCGTGCCGACCCCACAGCCCTTCGCCGTTGATGACACCGAGGCCACCGTGCTTACCCAGTTCGATGGCGAACTCGGGCGAGACCAGCGCGTCGGTCGGATGCGCCATCACCGGAATGTCGAACCGGTACGCGTCGAGCTGCCACGCCGTCGACACCTCCTTCGACGAACGAGTACGACGCGAGGGCACGATGTCGATGTCGTCGAGCTGGTAGGTACGCCGGGCTGCTCTGCCCATGCCGATTTCAACGAGGTCGCGCACGCGCGCCCCTTTCTCGAGAGGTTCGGGAACTGTTTCTGGCCGGTCGGGTCAGCGCGTGGTGTAGTTCGGCGCTTCCGCGGTCATGGTGATGTCGTGCGGGTGGCTTTCCTTCAGACCGGCCGCCGTGATCTGCACGAACTGCGCCTCCTGCAGCTGCTCGATCGACGTCGACCCGGTGTACCCCATCGCAGCACGCAGACCACCGGTCAGCTGGTGAATGACCTGCGACAGCGGACCCCGGTAGGGAACCCGGCCTTCGATGCCCTCGGGCACCAGCTTGTCCTCGGCCAGCACGTCGTCCTGGAAGTAGCGGTCCTTCGAGTAGGACTTGGCGGCGCCACGTCCCTGCATCGCACCGAGCGAACCCATGCCGCGGTAGCTCTTGAACTGCTTGCCACCGACGAGGATCAATTCACCGGGCGATTCGGCGGTACCCGCGAGCAGCGAGCCGAGCATGGCCGTCGACGCGCCCGCTGCGAGTGCCTTCGCGATGTCGCCGGAGAACTGAAGGCCGCCGTCGGCGATGACGGGAACGCCGTGCGGCTTGCAGGCTGCGACGGCCTCGAGGATGGCCGTGATCTGCGGCGCGCCGACGCCTGCGACGACTCGGGTGGTGCAGATCGAGCCGGGTCCGACGCCGACCTTGACCGCATCGGCCCCTGCCTCGACGAGCGCCAGTGCGCCCGCACGGGTCGCGACGTTGCCGCCGACGACCTGCACGCGCTCGCCCACCTCGGACTTGAGCTTGCTGACCATCTCGAGCACGCCCGAGTTGTGCCCGTGTGCAGTGTCGACGATGAGGACGTCGACGCCCGCGTCGGCCAGCGCCATCGAACGCGCCCACGCGTCCTGTCCGACGCCTACCGCGGCACCGACGAGCAGTCGGCCGTCACGGTCCTTGGTGGCGTTCGGGTGCTGCTCGGTCTTGACGAAGTCCTTGACCGTGATGAGCCCGGTGAGAGCTCCCTGGCCGTCGACGATGGGAAGCTTCTCGATCTTGTGGCGACGCAGCAGACCGAGCGCCGCTTCGGCGGTGACGCCTTCCTGCGCCGTGATGAGCGGTGCCTTCGTCATCACATCGGCAACGCGACGGTTCTGGTCGACCTCGAAGCGCATGTCGCGGTTGGTGATGATGCCGACGAGCGCACCGGTCTCGTCGGTGACGGGGAGGCCCGAGATGCGGAAGCGGGCGCACATGGCGTCGACCTCGGCAAGCGTGTCGGTCGGCTTGCAGGTGACCGGGTCGGTGACCATGCCGGCCTCGGAGCGCTTGACCGTCTCCACCTGGGACGCCTGATCCTGCAGCGACAGGTTGCGGTGCAGGACTCCCATGCCGCCTGCACGCGCCATCGCGATGGCCATTCGCGCCTCGGTGACGGTGTCCATCGCGGACGAGACCAGCGGAACCCGCAGCCGGATCTCCTTGGTGAGCTGGCTGGACGTGTCGACCGCGCTGGGAATCAGATCCGACGCAGCAGGAAGCAGCAGAACGTCGTCGAACGTGAGACCGAGCATGGCGACCTTGTTGGGGTCGTCGCCACCGGTACGGACATGGGCTCCGGAACTACTCATCTAAATCTGGCCCTCCCTAGAGCCGGGTGCCTCTCGGGCGCACGGACGGCGGCACCAGAGATAGGCGTGTTCGAGAACGGATGGAGACAGTGCGGGATCGAAACATGGACGCGGGCGCGCGGCGCCTCGGTCCATGGTATCGGCTCCGATGTGCCAGCGTGAACGCGCACCGGGCACGCCGCTGCATGCACCCGGAACCCTTGCCGACGTCCCGGATATTCTCGCGCGGGAGCCGAACAGCTGGCGCATACCCACCGATCCTGCGTACCGTGGAGGCGTGCGCGATCAATTGCCTCCAGGTCTACCGCCGGACCCCTTCGCCGGAGACCCAGCCGACCCCTCGGCCGCCCTCGATGCCATCGAGCCGGGCCAGCCGCTGGATCCTCAGGAGCGGCTCGCCGTCGAGGAGGATCTTGCCGACCTCGCCGTCTACGAGGCACTCCTGGGCCACCGAGGCATTCGCGGCCTCGTCGTGTGCTGCGAGGACTGCCAGCAGGACCACTATCACGACTGGGACATGCTGCGAGCCAACCTGCTGCAGCTGCTCGTGGACGGCACCGTCCGTCCCCACGAGCCCGCCTACGACCCCGTCCCTGACGCGTACGTCACGTGGGACTACTGCCGCGGCTACGCCGACGCGTCGATGAACGACGCGCTGCAGGGCGACGGCTTCGAGAACTAGCACTTCGGACACGAAGAAGCCCGGCTCCGATGTTCGGAGCCGGGCTTCTTCGTGTGTCGAGCTCTGGGTCGGCTGATCAGCCGCCGTTCTGAGAGGTGTCGATACGCGGCGACGAGACATCGGCACCGGTGGATCCGCTCGCCGACGCCGTGGTCGGGCTCGGCTCGTTCAGAATCGTCGGAACAGGCGGCACAGTGGTCTGCGTGACCTGAGGCAGCGACGGCTCCTGGCTGATCGGACCGCTGGTGTCCGTCGGCGGTACCTGACCGGTCGACGTCACCACGGGCGGAACAGCCGGGACCGACGTCGTCGGAATCCCCGGCAGAATCGGAGACTGCAGCACATCGGGCGACGGCAGCTGCGGGATCACCGTCTGCACGGGCGGTACGGGCGGGAACGTCGGGATCAGCGCCTGCAACTGCTCGTTGAGTCGCTGCAACCAGATCTCCAGATCCGACTTCTGGTTCGGGTCGATGACACCGCCGCTGGTCTGCGATGCGCCGTCGAGCAGCGCGCGTGCACCGTCGACGTCACCGGCAGCGATCAGCTCCTCCGCCTGAGACAGCTTCGACGTCGTATCGATCTGTGCGACAGTGGAATCCGCCTGCTGCGAGAAGACGACCGACTTGACGCTCCACAGCGGATCGCCCGGCGCAGAGTTGTACGAGAAGACCACGAGCCCACCGAGAACCACGGCGATCGCGGCGGCTGCTCCGGCGACCGGTCGCAGCAATCCGGAACGGGTCCGCGATCGAGCCTTGCGGTTCAGTCCAGCGGCACGGATCTCTTCGTCCACCGCGGCAGCGACGTCATCGAGCGAGGGGCCGGTAGGTAGAGCCGGTGTCGTGACCTCGGCTCGCCAGCCCGCGAGCAGCAACGCGAGCTGGTACTCGTCGGCATTGTCGGTGGCGATGGGGCCGTCGCCACGAATGGCTTCGATGAACTCGTCGTCCCGGCGTACCGACGCGATGTCCACGGGACCCGTCTCCGACGCCGAGTCCGCGTACGCGCTGTCGGCGGGAGTGGCAGCCGACCCGTCGGGTCGACCGATACGGGGAATGCCATCGCGGCCGTTGTTCCTAGCCATACATTTCACCCGCCTTCACGACTTCGTTCTTCAACTTCGCGATGGCTCGGTGTTGAGCCACGCGGATGGCACCTGCAGTACTGCCCACCGCGGCTGCTGTCTCCTCCGCCGACAGTCCGACGATCAAACGAAGCACGAGAATCTCTCGATGCTTCGCCGGGAGAGTGTCCAGCAATGCGGTCATCTGTCTACTCGACTCGGACTCCAGAGCACGCTGCTCGGGACCGTGTTCCGTGGACACGACATCTGGTACTTCGGCGGCCGGGTCCGATTTGTTACGCGACGCGCTTCGATGCGCATCTGCGACCTTGTGAGCGGCAATTCCGTATACGAATGCCATGAACGGCCGACCTTGATCCTGGTACCGCGGCAGGGCGGTCATGACTGCCAAGCAGACCTCCTGCGCAACGTCGTCCGCCGAGAGCTGACCACGCTCGGCGGACCCGACTCGCGCGCGGCAGTACCGCACGACGAGTGGACGGATTATTTCCAGTACCCGGGAGAGTGCGGCACGCTCGCCCTGCGCTGCGGCAGCGACGAAGGAGTCCAACTCCTCACCCGTGTTGTTCATCGCTCAAGGAATCCCCGCGTTACAGCGACGCCGTCGGCCTTCGACAGGCGTATCCACCCCAGGTGGAACCTTGTAAGGATAGCGACCTCGCCGCTCCCGGATCGAACCATGCGGTCCGCGATCTCACGAAGCAGCGACGAAGCCACCGCGGTGCGCGAGAACCGCCCGGCTCTCCGCCACGATCGACTGCGCAGGCGTTACCTCACCGAGACCGCACAGCAGCATCGCCGACGCCCACGCCAAGGGAACGAGCCCGTGCTCCGAGCAGGCCTCGAGCACCGCCCTCGCAACGTCCACCGCCGTCCGAACCTCGCCCGCGGAACTCAGGGCCGCGGCCACTATCAGATCGGTCTTCACCCTGTGACGTAACGAATCGGTATCGGAGGCACGGTCGCGCGCGTCGAACGCGTGCCGGACGGCGGCGGGCCCGTCGCCCGACATCATCGCGAGTTCGGCGGACACCCAGAGCTCCCGCAATCGACACCGCCACAGGCCGTCGGATTCGGCGTCGCCCAGGACTTGCCTGGACCTCGCCAGCAGCACGGCGGCACGGGCGAAGCCCCCGGACCCGAGTGCGTCGGCGGCGAGTCCGGTCAACGCGTCGCAGCGCGCTTCCAGAACGAGGAGCGACGACGGCTCCCGCGGCAGACCCACGCGAGCGAGAGCGGACCCGTCGTGGCGTGCGGCATCCGCGTGCCGGCCGACCTGGCGCAGCCACGACGCACGCGTCGACGATGCGAGTGAGGCAAGGGCGTCGTCGGTCCGCCCGACGCGTTCGAGCGCGTCGAGTTCCGCAGCTGCCTGGCTGTATCGCCCTTGGCCGCCGAGTGCCACGGCACGGTTCCATCGTTGGGACGGCGTTCGGGCCGACGGCAACGGCCACGCACCTGGAGCGTGCCCCCACGCGGCGTCTCGCAATGCCACTGCCGCACCTGTCACGTCGGCAACAGTACTGCGCCCTTCGCCCGATACCGGCCATCGCGGTCGGTCCGTACCCGGTATCCGGTCGAATCGACTGCTTCGCCGAGATTGTCCGGCCGTTTCACGCTTTGTTTCATGGAATTAACAAAAAGCGCGAGTTACGCGCAGATGAGCATTTTCTGACATTCATGTGGCCGTCAGGTTAATCGCCGACGTCGCACTGCCCCGAAAAGGACCGGCTTCGGTTCGAGTCTCGCGCGGTCGCTTATCGACGACAGGACGGTTTCCACCGCGTCGCGTGGAGATCGCATGCGGGGAACGCGGCGTCGCCCGACCGCGAGATAACGGCGACGAGCAGCGGAAACACAAGCAGCGTCGATATCGTCAGCGCCGACGTGACAGGTGCCCGATCCCATCGAGAACGCACCCATGGTCTCGCGACTCCACGACTTTTTCAACACGAAACGCACGCACGAAATCGTCGCGAAGTAAATGTCCGGCGCGTTAATTTATCGAGTTCGCCTATGGAAATGGCCACGTTCGCGCGGCATTGACGTCATTTCGCCGCCCAACATAACGTTGTTTCCGTTCGACAGAGATTCGAGAAGTCTCTCGCGAATCACGACAGCAGAAACGGCCCCTGCGGCTCATGAGGCGTCAGCGGCACCACACCGAGGTGCGGCTGCTCCACACGAGGCAAGCACAACACCCTAGGAGTTCTTATGCCACAGCCGAACCACCTCCCTGGGCCCAACGCCGACATCTGGGATTGGCAGATGCACGGCGTGTGCCGTGGAGTCGACTCGTCGATGTTCTTCCATCCCGACGGTGAACGCGGACGCGCCCGCGCACAGCGCGAGATGCGCGCCAAGGAGATGTGCCGCACCTGCCCCGTACTGGCTCAGTGCCGAACGCACGCACTGAGTGTCGCCGAGCCCTACGGCATCTGGGGCGGAATGTCGGAGACCGAGCGCGAGATGCACGCACGGCACGCGCGCCGCCGCATCGCGGTCTAGACGAGCCAGGCGCACAACCGATCGACCACCGAGACGGCCCCCTTCTTCACGGAAGGGGGCCGTTTTCGTCCGGCCACTCGGTGTTCGACTATGGGTTCGCTCACATACCACCC
Source organism: Rhodococcus sp. Eu-32 (assembly GCF_003336925.1). Classification (NCBI taxonomy): domain Bacteria; kingdom Bacillati; phylum Actinomycetota; class Actinomycetes; order Mycobacteriales; family Nocardiaceae; genus Rhodococcus; species Rhodococcus sp. Eu-32. The sequence goes on from NZ_QGNK01000018.1 coordinate 33,697, forward strand.
TGATTTGAACGGTTCCAGAAACCGATTGCAGGGTTTATAGCCGGGCGCTATCGAAGATGGCGGGATCATCGATTGGTGCGATCAATCTTCGGTCGTTAGGGTCGAAAACCGACACACCAACAACCGAGAACGAATGAGGCTGTACATGTCGCTCATCAACAAGAAGATCAAGCCCTTCACCGCGGAGGCCTTCAAAGACGGTGCGTTCGTGACCGTTTCGAACGAGGACATCACGGGCAAGTGGGCCATCTTCTTCTTCTACCCGGCCGATTTCACGTTCGTGTGCCCCACCGAATTGGGCGATCTCGCCGATCACCACGAAGAACTGCAGCGCCTCGGCGTCGAGGTGTTCTCCGTCTCCACCGACACGCACTTCACGCACAAGGCGTGGCACGCGTCGTCCGACACCATCGGCAAGATCAAGTACACGATGATCGGTGACCCGACTCTGAAGATCAGCACCGACTTCGAGGTGCTCCGCGAAGAGCAGGGCCTCGCAGACCGCGGCACCTTCCTCGTCGACCCGGACGGCGTCGTCCAGTTCACCGAGGTCACCGCAGAAGGCATCGGCCGCAACGCTGCCGAGCTGCTCCGCAAGGTCAAGGCCGCGCAGTACGTTCGCTCGCACCCGGGCGAGGTCTGCCCCGCGAAGTGGGAAGAGGGCGAAGACACCCTGGCCCCGTCGCTGGAGCTCGTCGGCAAGATCTGATCCACGCGACAGCAAGCATGCGGCGGCACGGGGCGTTCGTCCCGTGCCGTCCGCATCTTCCCTGTTCGGATCGCTCGGCTCGAGCCGAGAAGTTCGCCGACCGAAGTGACCGCCCTTTCAACTACAGGAGTAACACTCGTGCTCGAAGCCGCCCTCGCCACTCAACTGAAGTCGTTGCTGGAGAAGGTCACTCAGCCCATCGAGCTGGTGTCCTCGCTCGACGACAAGCCCAAGTCCGTCGAACTCGGAGACTTGCTCGACCAGATCGCCGGCCTGTCCGAGTCGGTCACCCACTCGCGCACCGGCACCGATCCTCGACGTCCGTCGTTCGCTATCCGTCGCGTCGGCACCGACATCGAGGTCCAGTTCGCCGGCATCCCCCTCGGTCACGAATTCACATCACTCGTGCTCGCGCTGCTGCAGGTCGGTGGACACCCCTCCAAGGAGGACGCCGCTCTGCTCGCTCAGGTGCGAGACCTCGAGGGCGACTTCTACTTCGAGACCTACTTCTCGCTGTCGTGCCAGAACTGCCCCGACGTCGTGCAGGCGCTGAACGTGATGGCCGTTCTCAACGCGAACGTCAAGCACATCGCGATCGACGGCGCCCTGTTCCAGGACGAGGTCGACGATCGCGGCGTCATGGCCGTGCCGTCGGTGTTCCTCAACGGTGAGCCGTTCGGATCCGGACGCATGACTCTCGAACAGATCGTCGGCAAGCTCGACACCGGCTCCGCCGAGCGCACCGCGACCGCGATCTCCGAGAAGGACCCCTTCGACGTCCTCGTCGTCGGCGGAGGCCCTGCAGGAGCGACCGCGGCGATCTACGCCGCCCGCAAGGGAATTCGCACCGGTGTCGTCGCCGAACGCTTCGGCGGACAGGTGCTGGACACGATGGGCATCGAGAACTTCGCGTCCGTCGCCTACACCGAAGGTCCCAAGTTCGCAGCCGAGCTGGAGAACCACGTTCGTCAGTACGACGTCGACATCATGAACGTCCAGAACGCCACGAAGCTCACCCCCGCGGCCACCGAGCAGGGCCTCGTCGAGATCGAACTCGAAAGCGGTGCACGCCTGCTCTCGCGCAGCGTCATCCTGTCCACCGGTGCCCGCTGGCGTTCGATGAACGTCCCCGGCGAGACCGAGTACCGCAACAAGGGCGTCACGTACTGCCCGCACTGCGACGGCCCGCTGTTCAAGGGCAAGCGCGTCGCGGTCATCGGTGGCGGTAACTCCGGCGTCGAGGCCGCCATCGACCTCGCGGGCATCGTCGAACACGTGACCCTCGTCGAGTTCGACAGCCAGTTGCGCGCCGACGACGTGCTGCAGCGCAAGCTCCGCAGCCTGCCGAACGTCGACATTCTGCTCAGCACGCTGAGCACCGAGGTCATCGGCGACGGCGCCAAGGTCACCGGTCTGGCCTTCACCGATCGGACCACCGACACCTCTCACTCGGTCGCTCTCGACGGCGTGTTCGTCCAGATCGGTCTGCTCCCCAACACCGAATGGCTTTCCGGCAGCGTGGATCTCACTCCTCGCGGGGAGATCGTCGTCGACGATCACGCTCGCACGTCGGTGCCCGGTGTGTTCGCGGCCGGTGACTGCACCACGGCCCCGTACAAGCAGATCATCGTCGCCGCCGGATCGGGCGCGACCGCCGCTCTCGGCGCGTTCGACCACCTGATCCGCACCAGCACCCCGGCCGAGGAATCGGTCGCGGTCGGCTGACCCGTAACGATTCGACGACCCGGTCCGCATGTGCGGGCCGGGTCGTTATGCTTTCGGGCTTCCCACCCGTCGAAACCGGCAACTACCCTGGCGGCATGGACGCGCCGACGACGCGGTACATCCAGCGCGGCGGTCACGCGTTGGCCTATCAGACCGCGGGTGCCGGCGACAGAGCCGTTGTGCTCTATTTCGAAATCGGATTGCATCCTGACTTGATGTGGACCGATCCCCACCTCCGCTACCTCTTCGAGCGCACCGCGAGACTGTCTCGCAGTGTCAATCTCCTGCGTCGCGGACTCGGCCTGTCTGAATCCGTCGAGCGCATCCCCACCCTCGACGAACAGGCAGACGATGTTCTCGCAGTCATGGACGCCGCCTGCGTCGACTCCGCCGTGCTACTGGGAACCGCGAGTACGTGCGGCCCGTTGCTTCTGGTGGCCGCGCGGCATCCAGAACGGGTGTCCGGACTCGTCCTGCACCAGCCGATGATCGAAGGACTCGACCGTGACGACGGCAGCGTCCCGCCGGGATGGGAAGAACACGACCTCGCCGGCTATGTTGCGCACTGGCGGAACGTGTACGCGGATTGGGGGTCGGGACGCATACTCGAGGTTTGGGACCCGTCGATCGACACTCCCTTGAATCGCACATTGATGGGACTGCTCGAACGGACGACCGCAGCTCCGTCGGTAGCAGTCGCACACCTCGAATGGGTTCTGCGGCAGAACCTGTGGGACGTTCTCGGGTCGGTACAGTGCACCACCCGCGTTCTTCACCCTGCCGCGTCGCCGCGTCCGCAGTCCGTCGCACAGCGGATAGCCGACGCAATCCCCGGCGCGACGCTGCATGTCCTCCCGACCGCCGAACCCGGCGCAGCGCTCGGCGAAGCATGGCTGCCGGTTCTCGAGAACGTCGAGGCGGTGCTCGCACGGGAGGACGCTCGGCCGGTCGACATCGATCGCTTTCTCGGCTGCGTCCTGTTCACCGACATCGTCGACTCGACCTCACTGCTCGCGACGCTCGGTGACCACGACTATCGAGACCTGCGCTCGGCACACGAGCGCGATGTCCGCTTGGCCGTGGACACTGCGGGCGGCCGGTTGGTCAACGTGACCGGTGAAGGCACGTTCAGCGTCTTCGACGGGCCGACCGAGGCAGTGCGCTGCGCCGAGACCGTCTGCCGTGACGGCCGGAACCTCGGCGTGGAGGTCCGCGCGGGCGTGCATTCGGGCGCTCTCGAGCGCAGCGGATCCGACCTCACCGGAATGACCGTGCACACCGGCGCACGCATCGGCGCGCTGGCCGGGCCGGGTGAAGTCCTCGTCTCCGGTACGGTCCGCGACCTCACGGATGGTTCCGGCCTCACCTACACCGAACGAGGTACGCACACCCTGAAAGGCGTTCCCGGCCGATGGCCTCTCCATGCGTTGACGGCCGACGTCGCCACCCCGGTCCCGCGCCGACGCCCGCGACTCACGGCCGTGGATCGTGCTGTTCTCGCCTCGGCCCGACGCATACCGTCGGCGCTTCGAGCAGCCGCACGCGTCGCGTACGTGTGGCAGCGACGGCGCAGCCATCGACAGTGAACACGCAGAACGGCCCCCTTCCGGGTTCGGAAGGGGGCCGTTCTGCGTGCTACGAGTCGATCAGTGGCTGTGACCGTGGCCGGCAGCCGGCTCTTCCTCGTCGGCAGGCTTCTCGACGACGGCGCTCTCCGTCGTGAGGATCATGCGTGCGACGGAAGCAGCGTTGACGACGGCGGAACGCGTCACCTTGACCGGGTCGACGACACCGTCGGCGAGCAGGTCACCGTAGGTGAGCGTCGCTGCGTTGAAGCCGTGCCCTGCACCCAGCTCGGCAACCTTGGAGACGACGACGGACCCGTCGATGCCCGCGTTGGTCGCGATCCAGAACAGCGGCGCGTTGAGTGCGTCGCGGACCACGGCGACACCGGTGGCCTCGTCGCCCGACAGCCCGAGGTTGTCTGCGAGCGTCAGAGCAGCCTGTGTCAGGGCGGTACCGCCACCGGGGACGATTCCTTCCTCGACAGCAGCCTTGGCTGCGCTGACCGCGTCCTCGACACGGAACTTGCGTTCCTTCAGCTCGGTCTCGGTGGCAGCGCCGACCTTGATGACGGCGACGCCGCCGGACAGCTTCGCGAGGCGCTCTTCGAGCTTCTCGCGGTCCCACTCGGAATCGGTGGCTTCGATCTCGCGACGCAACTGACCGACGCGAGCGTCGATGTCGTCCTGCGTGCCCGCACCGTCGACGATGGTGGTCTCGTCCTTGGTGACGACGACGCGACGTGCCTTGCCGAGAAGCTCGAGACCGGCTTCCTTCAGGCTGAGGCCGACATCGGACGTGATGACCGTACCGGCGGTGACGACGGCGAGGTCGTCGAGGAACGCCTTGCGACGGTCGCCGAAGAACGGCGCCTTCACGGCGACGGCCTTGATCGTCTTGCGGATCGAGTTGACGACGAGCGTCGACAGAACTTCGCCTTCGGTGTCCTCGGCGATGATCAGCAACGGCTTGCCGCTCTCGGCGACCTTCTCGAGCAGCGGAAGGAAGTCGGGAAGCGACGTGATCTTCTCGCGGTACAGCAGCACGAAGGCGTCTTCGAGGACTGCCTGCTGTGCGTCGACGTCGGTGACGAAGTACGGCGACAGGTAGCCCTTGTCGAACTGCACGCCCTCGGTGACGGCCAGTTCGGTGCTCAGAGTCGACGACTCCTCGACCGTGACGACGCCGTCCGCGCCGACGCGGGTGAGCGCCTCGCCGACGAGCTCGCCGATCTCGGGATCGCGCGACGACACGGTGGCGACCTGCGCGATCGCTTCCTTGCCGTCGACGGGTGTCGACGCGGCGAGAAGCGCCTCGGCAACCTTGTCGGCTGCCTTCGCGATGCCGGAGCCGAGTGCGATCGGGTTCGCGCCCGCCGCGATGTTCTTCAGACCGCCGCGGACGAGAGCCTGCGCGAGCACGGTCGCGGTCGTCGTTCCGTCACCGGCGACGTCGTTGGTCTTCGTTGCGACGCTCTTGACCAGCTGCGCGCCGAGGTTCTCGAACGGATCTTCCAGTTCGACCTCGCGAGCGATCGAGACGCCGTCGTTGGTCACCGTCGGGCCACCGAATGCCTTGGCCAGTACGACGTGCCGTCCACGCGGGCCGAGCGTCACCTTGACGGCGTCGGCGAGCTTGTCGACGCCACGCTCGAGAGCGCGGCGCGCGTTCTCGTTGAATTCGATTTGCTTGGACATCTCTTGGGGCAACTCCTTCGAGGAGGAAAGTACGTGAACGCAGTCCGCCCCGGGACCGAGTGAGTCGGGCTCCGGGGCGGAAGGCGTGAGGCTTACTTGGCGATGACAGCCAGCACGTCGCGTGCCGACAGGATCAGGTACTCCTCGCCGGCGTACTTGATCTCGGTGCCGCCGTACTTGCTGTAGATGACGGTGTCGCCTTCTTTGACGTCGACCGGGATGCGGTTGCCCTTCTCGGTGACACGGCCTTCGCCGACGGCGACGACGGTGCCTTCCTGAGGCTTTTCCTTGGCTGTGTCGGGGATGACCAGACCAGAGGCGGTCGTCGTCTCGGCCTCGTTGGCCTGGACGAGGATCTTGTCCTCGAGCGGCTTGATTTTCACGCTCGCCACGTTGAGCCCTCCATTGGGTACGGGGTACGCGTTCGGGGTCGGATCCCCGAACTGCTGTATCTGTCTTCTACTTCGACGGCTCTGTGCTCGTTCCCGTCGTCGCGGGTGCCGGGACTTCGCTCAGCGCTGACTAGCACTCTATACACGCGAGTGCCAGCACTCAAGGTCTAGGTTCGCCAGAATCGCCGACGGCGCTACGCCTCCAGCGAAAATCCCGCCATCGCGTCGCGCACACGCGGCGCAACTTCCTTACCGAGCAATTCGATCGCGCGCAGCACCTTCTCGTGCGGAAGTGTCCCGACGCTGATGTGCAGCATGAAGCGTTCCAGTCCGAGTTCCTGCGCCGTGCGCACGATCTTGTCGGCCACGACGTCGGGGTCGCCGATGAACAGCGATCCGTCCGGTGAGCGAGAGGCGTCGAACGACGCCCTCGAGATCGGCCCCCATCCGCGCTCGCGGCCGATGTGCGACATCGCGACTCGATAGGGAGGAAAGAACTCGTCGGCCGCGGATTCGGTGTCGTCGCCGACGTAACCGTGCGCGTGAACGGCGATCGGTGCCGGGTTCATGCCGTACTCGGTCAGCGCCTGACGATGCAGATCGGCGAAGGGAGCGAACCGTGCGGGCTCGCCACCGATGATCGCGAGTGCCATGGGCAGGCCGTACGACGCCGCACGAATCACGGATTCGGGATTGCCACCGACGCCGACCCACACCGGCAGCGGATTCTGGAACGGCCGCGGATAGACCGCATGATCGACCAGCGCACTTCGGTGCGTACCGGACCACGTCACTCGCTCGGAATCGCGGATGGCCACGAGCAGGTCGAGCTTCTCGGCGAACAGTTCGTCGTAGTCGGCGAGGTCGTACCCGAAGAGCGGGAACGATTCGACGAACGAACCGCGACCGGCGATGATCTCCGCACGTCCGGACGACATCTGGTCGAGCGTCGCGAAATCCTGGAACACGCGGACGGGATCGTCGGAACTGAGAACGGTGACCGCGCTCGTGAGACGGATCTCGCGCGTCGACCCGGCGATGACGCCGAGTACGACAGCGGGCGACGACGCCGCGAAGTCCTCACGGTGATGTTCACCGACGCCGTAGATGTCGAGCCCGACCGCTTCGGCCTGCTGCGCTTCTTCCACTACTTGACGCAGACGATCTCCGTGAGAGGTGGTCAGGTTCGTCTGCGGGTCCGGATACGTCTCGACGAAGGTGGTGACACCCAGTTCGAAGGGCTGTGTACTCATGGACACGACGTTAGTGTTTGCGGCGCGCCTGCCCTCGTCGGATGGCTGCGACGAACAATCTGCCGCCGAGCGCGATGATCAGCAGATTGCAGACCATCTGCACGGTGACGATGGCGCGCGTGAAATCGGTCGAGGCTGCGATATCGCCGAATCCGACGGTCGCGAACACCGACATCGTGAAATAGAGGCTTCCCATTCTGGAGACCGGTTCGGTGAAATTCTGTGAGGACGCTGCATAGGCCAGGTAATAAACGGTCGAAAAACCGATCAGATATGCCGGAATCACGGCCGCGAGGGCTTCGACGGCCTGTACCGCCGGATAGTCGGATCGAACCACCCTGACCACCTGCCACACGCAGACGACACCCACGACGACGAGTACCAGCGCGAGCAGAGCCACCGTCGTGATGTCCCTGATGTCCTCCATCGGAACGACGAAGTAGACCGTGGTCAGGACGAGGGCGGTGACGAGCGGCCGTGCGATCGCGCGTCGCAACAATGCTCGACGCTGCTGGTCGGTCAACGCCGAATAGGGGTTGCGTTCGTCCATGATCACCTCGATGGCTCCAACAAAAACAGCGAACTTCCTTGTCATAGCGTTTTTCGAGTGCCGAGTTTCACATACGCGGGAATTGTTCTGTAACGTTAAGATAACGGGGCGTGATAGTCGGCGCAGAGCTGTGCGCGAAAAGCAGAAATTCTCGGGGCGCGATGACCGACGAACAGGGCAGGAGGTGCACGATGCGAGTCGGACTCGGAGTCTCGACGGGAACCGAAGTCGTGTGCGCCGCCCTCGTCGTCGCCGAGGACGACGGCTCGACCACCGTCGAGTACCGCACGGTGTCGGCCGATTCTCAAGCGAACACCGACATCGGGGAGCTCGTGGCCTCCGCCGTCGAGTTGATGACGTCGTTGGCGCCCGTCTCTGCCGGTCACGGCACACATTCGACCGAACGGCACCAGCCGGACGCGATCTCCGTGTCGTACCGCACTCCCGAACAGGCAGCGTCGATACGGTCGGCCCTTGCGCATTCCCGCCGCGCCGTCGCCTTGATCCCGGAGACCACCGCTGCCCATGCGTTCCTGGCCGAATCCGGTCTCATCGCCCGCTACGGCAACGTCGCGATCGTCGACGTCGGCGCGTCCGGCACCACCGTGTCGATCGTGGACTCGTCGTCGGGCGTCGTGCATGCAAGCGAGCGCACCGACACCTTCGGTGGTGAGGTCGTCGACACCCTGGTCAGGGACCTCGTTCACGGCCATCCGACCCGCCGCCGCGACGTACGTGACGACCTTCGCGACGAACGCGGCGTCGGTTCGGCCCGCTACCGCTCGACGAAGGAACACCTGTCCACCCACGATTCCGTCGATCTCGGCACCTCCACCGTGCGCCGGGCAGATCTCGATGCCGCGATGCGCCCGCTGGTGACGACCGTGGCGCAGACTGCGGCGCGTCTCGCCACCGATCACGACGTCGATGCAGAGGCCGTCGTGCTGGTCGGCGGCGGCGCGAACACGCCGTCGATCCGCACCGTGTTCGAGGCAGTGCTCGGCGTGCCGGTTCTCGTGGTGTCCGAACCCGACACGGTTCTCGCACAGGGAGCCGCGCAGGTGTCCCTCACCGGAACCGGTCATCTGTACCCCACCATCGGTGCGCGCGGCGACGGCCAGACGAAGTCCGTCGGCCGCTTCTCGGGCGCACTGGTCGGCGCGCTCGTCGTCGGCGGAATCGTCCTGGCATACGGCGTGCAGATGTTGGTGCCGTCCGACGACGCGGGCTACTCCCCCGCAGGCTCCGCTTCCCCGTCGCAGCCGCAGACGTCTCAGGTCGGCCAGGAGGTGCCGAACACGACGACCGGCACTTCGTCGGCAGCCACGTCGCGCGAGTCCGCCCCGGCCCTGCCGACCGACAGCGATGCGTCGTACTCGCAGCGGCCGACGTCGCCAGCGGCAGACGCCGTCCCGGCCACGCCTGCACCGTCGTCGACCCGCACGCCGACACTGCATCCGGCGCCGGACCTGCCGCTCATCCCGTACCCGGCACAGCCGACCGAACCGTCGCCGCCGCCGGTGACCCGGACGCCGGAACCGTCGACGCCTCCTCCGCCCCAGAGCACGACCGAACCCGTGAGTCCCACGCCGTCGCCGGGAGGACCGACAGAAAGCCCGTCCGACACACCGTCGAACTCGCCGTCGGAGCCGACGGAGCCGACGGCCATCGTGACCGTGCCGTCCATACCGACCACGGTCGTCGACAACTCACCCACGTCACCGGAATTGGCTCCGCCGCCCACCGTGTGGTCCCCGCCTGCACCCACGCCCAGCGCGTCCGCGCAGCCTGCGCCCACGACGGCGTCGCAACCGAACCCGACCACCACGTCGAGCGAGTAGGTACTAGTCACGCCCCGACACGATCGAGGTGGACACTTCGAGTCCCGGATCGGTCGCGGCACGCAGGTCCGACGGCGCGGCTCCCCCTGCGACGAGGTGCGCACCCAACGACGCGATCATGACCCCGTTGTCGGTGCACAGACGCGGCTTGGGAATGCGAAGCGTCAAACCTGCTGCCGCACAGCGTGACTCGACCAACGAGCGAATTCGTGAGTTGGCGGTTGCGCCGCCACCCAGAACCAGGGTGTCGACCCCGACGTCCTCGGCCGCTCGCACGGCCTTCATCGTCAGGACGTCCGCGACGGACTCCTGGAACGACGCGGCGATGTCCGCCACGGGGACGGTGTCACCGGCACGCCCCCGCGCTTCGACGAATCGGGCCACCGCCGTCTTCACACCGGAGAACGAGAAGTCGTAGCGGGCGTCCCTCGGACCGGTCATGCCACGCGGGAATGCGATGGCGTGCGGATCGCCCTCGCGCGCAGCGGCATCGAGCGCGGGCCCACCGGGGAAACCGAGGCCCAGCAACCGCGCCACCTTGTCGAACGCTTCACCCGCTGCGTCGTCGACGGTGGTGCCGAGCTCGGTGATCGGCGAGCCGAGATCCTTCACGTGCAATAGATGGGTGTGGCCACCCGACACCAGCAGCGCGACGCACGACGGCATCGGACCGTGCTCGATCGTGTCGACGGCGACGTGTCCGCCGAGATGGTTGACGGCATAGAACGGAACACCCCATGCTGCCGAATATGCTTTGGCTGCAGCAACTCCCACCAGGAGGGCACCGGCAAGACCAGGACCGATCGTGACTGCGACGGCGTCGGGACGGTCGATGTCCGCGGCCGCGAGTGCACGACGCATCGTCGGGACGATCGCCTCGAGATGCGCGCGCGACGCGACTTCGGGAACGACGCCGCCGTAGCGCGCGTGTTCGTCGACGCTCGATGCGACCTCGTCGGCGAGCATCTCACACACACCGGGCTCGCGCCACCGGACGACTCCGACACCCGTTTCGTCACACGAGCTTTCGATCCCCATGACGATCACGACAGTTCACCTTCACTTCCAGCTGCCGGACGCCGCATCGTGTACGCGTCCGCGCCGCTCGGCTGATAATAGTTGCGCCGGGTGCCGACGACGACGAAGCCTTCGCGCACATAGAGTTCGATGGCGGCGGTGTTGTCGGTGCGCACTTCGAGGAACACCGGGCCGCCGTGCCGATCTGCCGCAGCGAGAAGGTCGTTCATCATCGCGCCGCCGACTCCGCGGCGGTGCATCGACGGGTCGACGCCGATGGTGTGCACTTCGGACTCCGCAGATTCACCCCGCCCGAGCAGGGCGATACCCGCATACCCCACCAACAGGCCGTTCTCGCGCGCCGCAACGTAATGATTGTGCGGCGCAGCGAGTTCCGACAGAAACGCCTGTGCCGTCCACGGGTCGTCGCCGGGAAACAACACCGTCTCGAGCTCGGCGCACGCCTCGGCGTCGGCTGGTGTCAACGGCGACAGCGTCACGGTCACGACGACGCCTTCTTCTCGGCCGCGCGCTCGTCGAGAGTCTTGGCGTCGGGCCTGCGCAGATACAGCGGAACGAGCGGAGCCGGGGCGATCCCGTCCGTCAGCAGATTCTGTGCTGCCAGGACGAGTCCCGTCGGGCTCGGCGACGTGACGTCGCGCGCGGGCAGATCGAACAGCGCGGTGTGCGGCGGCGAGCCTGCGGTCGCTGTGGCACCCGCGACATCGAGCGCACCGGGGGCGCAGACGTCCGGCCCTGACACGCGGACACCGTCTCGATAACGCGCCCAATAGATTTCGCGTCGGCGAGCGTCGGTGATCACGAGCAGCTCCGACTCGTCGGCGAGTTCGGACGCGATGCCGTCGAGACTGCAGACGCCGTGGACGGGGATCGACAAGGCGTCCCCGAATGCGGCCGCGGTGGCCATACCGACACGAAGACCGGTGAACGGTCCCGGTCCGACGCCCACGACGACGGCACCCAGGTCGCCGGGCGCCAGGCCGGCGTCGGACAGGCATTCGAGAATGTTCGGGGTCAGGATCTCGGCGTGCAGGCGAGCGTCGACCACCACGCGCTGCGAGACAGGAACGACGGTTCCGTCGGTGAGCCGCACCACACCGGCAGTGACGGCGGGCGTGGAGGTGTCGACGGCGAGAACAAGCACGGTTGTTCAGGGTACCCGCACGTCAGTGCGCCTACGACGCCGCATCGGACGATTCGACACGGCGCAGCTGCACGGTTCGAACGTCGGATTCGGGGTCACGCCGGATTCGCACCGACACGTGCCCGTCGCTCAGCGTCTCGACCAGCCCCTCGCCCCACTCGACCACGACCACCGCACCATCGAGGTCGGTGTCGAGATCCAGGGCGTCGAGTTCGTCGAGAGCCGACTGACCCGTCATGCCCAGTCGGTACGCGTCGACATGCACGAGAGCCACCGGGGCATCCCCGTTCGGGCGCACTCCCGGTCGATGCTCGCGCGCGATGACGAACGTCGGCGAGCTGACACGGCCCCGCACGCCGAGGCCCGCCGCGATACCCCTCGTCATCGCGGTCTTGCCTGCGCCGAGCGGACCGTCGAGCACCACGAGGTCACCCGCAACGAGTTCCTGCGCGAGCCGGTACCCGAACGCTTCGGTGTCCGCTGCCTCGGGCAGGAAGATCTCCCGACCGTCGAAGAACAGCTCGTCGTGCTCAGCCAATGCCCCGCCGCCCCGCACGTCGTCGACTACGCAATTCGGTTGCGCGCGAACCCAATCGGATCAGAGCAGCATTGACCTTGTCGGGGAACTCCAGCTGAACCAGGTGCCCGGCCTGACGGATGCGCACCATCTCCGATTCCGGCAACGCGTCGGCGAGCGCCTGCGAGCTCGCGAACGGAATGATCCAATCGTCGTCACCGCAGATGACCGACACGGGAATACGCTCGAGTTCGGTCAGAGCGTCCTTCTCGTCGTGGAGTTCGAGCGTCTTCAGGAAATTGACGATGGTCACGACGGACGTGTCGTCGATCATCGACTGCGAGAACTCGACGAGGCGTGGACTGACCCGCGTGCCGTACGACGCGGCCCGCAGCACCGGAGCGATCAAGGCGCGCACCGCGCCCCGCCCGAACTGGACCACGCCAGGCGACGTCCGCACGGCGAGCCGGAACGCGTCGACGACGGGGTTGTCGAGACTGCGACCGAGGCCCGTCTCGGCGAGACCTGCTGCCGTCGTCGAGATGAGTCCGACGCCGACGACCCTGTCTCGCACCGATTCCGGGCGTTGACGGACCATCGACAGAATGGACATGCCGCCCATCGAGTGGCCGATCAGCATCAGGTGTCCGCGCGGGGCAACGGCACGAATGACGGCGTCGAGATCGAGACCGAGTTGCTTGATGGTGCAGCTCTCCGGCGTCGGGACACCGGAGCGTCCGTGCCCGCGCTGGTCGTAGAAGACCATCCGAATCGACGAGCCCCACTCTTGTTCGAGGGCTTGCCGCTGAAAGTGCCACGACGCCATGCGAAGGCAGTATCCGTGCACGAACACCACGGTGATCGGCGCGTCGGAGGGACCTACTTCTCGCACGGCGAGCGAAACCCCGTCGTCGGCCGTCACGATCGACCCGCGATCGGCGTCCATCAGGTCCAGGTTCTCACCTGCCAGCGGATCCTTGTTCGACCTCAGAACCGTCTCGCGCAAGGCGATGCCGACGCTGCTGACGATGCCGAAATTGGACGACCACTTCACGCCTGCACCTCCCCCGCTGCAGTGTTGCCCGCTCCGACTCCCCCGAATTCGCGCTTGATTCGCCCGCCGATGCCGGTGACCACCTCGTAGTGGATGGTGTCCAACGTGTCGGCCCAGTCCTGCGCGACCGGCTCGCCGTTCTCCCCGGAGCCGAACAGTACTGCAGTATCGCCGACCGCGACGCCTGCGCCGTCGGGCCCGAGGTCGACGACGAATTGATCCATGCAGACGCGTCCGACGGCGGGGAACCGACGGCCACCGATGCCGACGTCGAAGCGGCCGCTGAGGTTGCGTCGGACGCCGTCCGCGTAACCCATCGGAATCAGGGCGACGACGGTGTCCTCCGGCGCGCTCCAGGTGTGCCCGTAGGACACTCCCTGCCCGGCACGGACCTTCTTCACGAGCGCGACCTTCGTCGACACGGTCATGGCCGGCCGCAGACCGAAGTCTCCGAGTTCGGGTATCGGCGACAGACCGTAGGCAGCGATTCCGGGGCGCACGAGGTCGAAGTGCAGATCCGGCCGCGTCAGAGTGGCCGCGGAATTCGCGAGGTGAGTGACCTCGGGGTGCAGGCCCGCCGCGCGAAGCCTCGCCACCGCGGCGCGTAACGACTCGGCTTGCTGGTCGTTGGCCGGATGATCGGGCACATCGGCGCACGCGAGATGGGAGAACACACCGCGCAGCCGGGCCGTACCGTCGGCCACTGCGCCGCGGAGCACGTCGATCACGTCGTCCAGGTCCGCGGGGTCGATTCCGTTCCGGTTCAGTCCGGTGTCGATCTTCAGCGTGACCGTGGCTGTCCTGCCTACCGATCGCGCGGCGGTGAGGACCGCCTCGAGCTGCATCGTCGACGACAGCCCCAGTTCGACGTCCGCGACGATCGCAGGCGAGAAATCGGTGTCCACGTGGTGCAGCCACGCCAGGATCGGCGCGGTGATGCCTGCGTTGCGCAGAACGAGAGCCTCGTGGACCGTTGTGACGCCGAGTTCCCGCGCCCCAGCTCCGAGAGCCGTGCGAGCCACCTCGACAGCGCCGTGGTTGTAGGCGTCTGCCTTGACGACGACCATGACCCCGGCGCCACCCGCGTGGCCGCGCAGAATTCGTACGTTGTGCGCTATGGCGTCGAGATCGACGAACACCGTGGACACGGCATCCGAATCACCGCGATCCCGGTCGATAGGTTCCGTCGTTCCACTCTGCACAGCATTCGATAGTGCCATTCGACCCCGCCGAAGCCCCATTCGACCCGACGAGCTGCTTCTCTCGTTACTCGCCGGTGGTGACGGACCGCACAATCCTGATCGCGTCCGGTAGTGCCGACAGCAGCGGACTCGCCGAGATGGGGGCGGCGAACTCGCCGTCGACCCCATGGGCGGCCGTCGCCGCGGCGAGAGAATGCACCCGCGCGCCACATGCCGCGGCCGTCGACGGGGTCATGCCCGACGCCAGCAGCGCGCCCAGAATGCCGGACAGCACGTCTCCCGAGCCGGCCGTCGACGCAGCCGACCCACCCGCGTCGTTGACGTAGGTGGTGCCGTCGGGATCCGCGATGACGGTTGCCCTGCCCTTCAGCAGCACGGTCACACCCCATTCGGCAGCCAACGCACGAACCGAGGCGACGCGGTCGGGACCGGGCGCCTGTCCCGTGAGCCGCTCGAACTCGCCTGCATGCGGTGTCAGCAGCGTCGGCGCCGTCCGGTCCCTCACGAGCCCGGGATTCGACGCCAGGACGGTCAGACCGTCGGCATCGACGACGACGGGGAGATCGGACGCGAGAATGTCGGTCAGCCACTGCTTCGACACGTCGTCGGTGCCGAAGCCAGGCCCGACCGCCCAGGCCTGCACGCGGCCACTGCTCTGCGGGTCGGACGCGGCGATGACTTCCGGGTAGTGCGACACGACCTCTGCCGCAGCACTTCCCACGTATCGGACCATGCCCGACGTCGCCGCGACGGCCGCGCCGGTGCACAGCAATGCAGCGCCCGGATAGCGATCGCTACCCGCCGACACTCCGACGACGCCCTGGGTGTACTTGTCGTCCGTCGCTCTCGGAATGGGCCACAGGGCACCGACGTCCGCGGGCTCGAACGCGGACAGATACGGATCCGGCAGATCCAGGCCGATGTCGACGAGTTCGACTCTGCCGCAATACGGTACGGCCAGCACGTGCGCGGGCTTGCGCGCGCCGAACGCCACCGTGACCGCCGCGCGCACGGCCGGGCCGTCGACACTGCCGGTCTCCGGGTCGACGCCGCTCGGGATGTCGGCGGCGACGATCGGTGCGTCGAGGGCGGACACGAGTGCGTCGGCGTCGGGACGCAGCGGACCCTTGCCGGAGATTCCGACGATGGCGTCGACCACGAGGTCCGGCTCACCAGGAGACTCGACGACCTTGCCGCCCGCTCTCCGGAATGCGGCAAGGCCCTCGGCATGCGCGCGATCCGGTTTCAACAGAACTGCTTCGACTGCGACGCCGCGTTGTCGCAGCATCGCACCGGCCCACAAACCGTCGCCGCCGTTGTCACCCGATCCGACGAGCACGCAGACCTCACGGCCGACGACGCCGCCCGTCCGGGCGAGCAGTTCGCCGACCACGACGTTCGTCAGGCCGTATGCGGCGCGGCGCATCAGCGCCCCGGGCGGGCCCGCCTCGAGCAGCGGTCGTTCGGCGTCGCGGACCTGGTCCGGTGTGTAGTAGCCCCGCATGGTCGTCCTTTCGGGCGGCTGCGCATCACTCGACAGTGACGGATTTCGCCAGGTTGCGCGGCTTGTCGACGTCGTACCCGCGTGCCTGCGCCACCTCGGCGGCGAACGCCTGCAGCGGAACGGTCGACAGCAACGGCTGCAGCAGCGTGGGTGCCGCCGGGATCTCGATGAGGTGGTCGGCGAACGGACGCACGGCCTCGTCGCCTTCCTCCGCGATGACGATGGTCAGCGCGCCACGGGCTTGGACCTCGCGGATGTTCGACAGCAGCTTCGAATGCAACACCGCGCGGCCCTTGGGCGACGGCATCACGACGATGACCGGGACGCCGTCCTCGATCAGCGCGATCGGACCGTGCTTGAGCTCGCCTGCGGCGAATCCCTCCGCATGCATGTACGCGAGTTCCTTGAGCTTCAAGGCGCCCTCCAACGCGACCGGGTACCCGACGTGCCGTCCCAGGAACAGGATGGTCGACGTGTGTGCCAGCTCGCGGGCCAGAGCGCGGATCGGCTCGACGGTGTCGAGCACGCGTTGCACCAGCTTCGGCATCGCTTCGAGGTCGGCGTACTCGCGAGCCACCTCGTCGGGATACTTCGTGCCGCGGGCCTGCGCCAACGCGAGTCCGACGACGTAGTTCGCGGTCACCTGGGCGAGGAACGCCTTGGTCGACGCGACGCCGATCTCCGGACCGGTCCGCGTGTAGACGACGGCGTCGGCCTCACGCGGAATCTGCGAGCCGTTGGTGTTGCAGACCGCGAGGACGCGGGCGTTCTGTTCCTTCGCGTGCCGAACGGCTTCGAGAGTGTCCGCGGTCTCACCCGACTGCGAGATCGCGACGACCAGAGTCGACCGGTCCAGAACCGGGTCGCGGTAGCGGAACTCGCTGGCTAGTTCGACCTCGACGGGAAGACGCGTCCAGTGCTCGATCGCGTACTTGGCGAGCAGGCCCGAGTGGTACGAGCTGCCGCACGCGACGACGAAGACCTTGTCGACGTCGCGGAGCTCCTGTTCCGACAACCGCTGCTCGTCGAGCACGATGCGCCGGTTCTCGAAGTGGCCGAGCAGTGTGTCGCCGACCGCAGCGGGCTGCTCCTGGATCTCCTTCAGCATGAAGTAGTCGTAGCCGCCCTTCTCCGCGGCCGCGAGGTCCCAATCGATGTGGAACGGGCGTCCCGACGCGAAGTTGCCGTCGAAATCGGAGATCTCGTAGCCGTCCGAAGTGATGACGACGACCTGGTCCTGCCCGAGCTCGACCGCGTCGCGCGTGTGCTCGATGAACGCCGCGACGTCCGATCCGATGAACGTCTCGCCGTCACCGACGCCGACGACCAGCGGCGTCGAACGACGTGCCGCGACGATCGTGTCCGCGTGATCGGAATGCGTGAACACCAGCGTGAACGCGCCTTCGAGTCGGCGCATCACCGCCTTGGCGCTCGCGACGAAGTCACCGGCCGTCGGACCGCTCGCATACGCCAGCGACACGAGGTGAACGGCCACCTCGGTGTCGGTGTCGCTCTTGAACTCGACGCCCTCGGCTTCGAGCTCGGCCCGAAGCGGACCGAAGTTCTCGATGATGCCGTTGTGGACGACCGCCACCGAGCCGGAGACGTCCCGGTGCGGGTGAGCGTTGCGATCGGTAGGACGACCGTGCGTCGCCCACCGAGTGTGGCCCATACCCGTCGTCCCGACGAACTTCTCGGTTCCGACCTCGTCGAGCTCGGCCTCCAGATTGGCGAGTCGGCCCGCCTTGCGCTCGATGGCGGTGTTGCCCTGACCGTCGAGGATCGCAATGCCTGCGGAGTCGTACCCCCGGTATTCCATACGCCGAAGCGCCTCGACCACGACCCCGAGAGCGGGGCGATGGCCGACGTATCCCACGATTCCGCACATGGTGGTTCAGGCTACCCGCGCCGGAACCGTCAACCCGAATCCGTTCGTCGTGGGTCACTTTCTCGCCACTCGTCGGCGGCGCTCACCCCCACACTTCCGGCTATCCGATAGCGTCTACTTCCGTGGCGACATCCAGCAAGCTCGCAGCACAGTTGACCAAGCGCGGCCCGCACAAGGTGCTCCGCGGCGATCTCGCGCTCGCCGGACAACCCGGTGTCGTCTACACCCCCGCCGAGGGCTACAACCTCCCTGCCGTCGCGTTCGGCCACGGCTGGATGCTCGGTGCGTCCCGCTACTCGGACACGTTGAAACACCTCGCGTCCTGGGGGATCGTCGCCGCGGCACCGGACACCGAGCGCGGTCCGATGCCGTCGCACCGCGGGCTGGCAGCCGACCTCGGCACCGTCCTCGACATCATGACCGGGGTGCGCCTGGGCACCGGAGACATCAGCGTGCACCCGGAGAAGTTGGCCGTCGCCGGACACGGCATGGGTGCCAGCGTCGCCGTCCTCGCGGCTGCAGCACGATCGGACGTCAAGGCCGTCGCCTCGCTCTTCCCGGCACCGAGCACCCCCAGTGCGGAAGAAGCCGCTGCCGGACTGACCGTTCCCGGTCTCGTGCTGGGCGACGCCGCCTTCACCGACTCGCTCGACGACAACACGCTCGCGCTCGCGGGCGCCTGGGGCGGACCGTCCGTGCTGCGCCGGATCGGCAAGGCGTCGTCCGACGGCATCGTCGAAGGCAGGCGACTTCTCGCGCCCATCGGCGTCGGCGGCACCGAGAAGTCGACGGTCAAGAGCGTGCGTTCGCTCCTGACCGCGTTCCTCCTCTTCCACATCGCAGGCGAGAAGAAGTACGAGGAGTTGGCGGGAAGCGTGGAACTGAAGGGCAGCCGCGTCATCGACCCGCACGCGCCCATCGAAGAGCAGCCCAAGCCCAGTCCCCTGTCGGCTGCACGCGCCCTCATCGGTCGCTGATCAGACCAACCACCCTGTCGACGGTTCGTCGGCCGCGGGCCGGGGAGCGACCCGGCGGGTGTCCAGGTTCGCCGGGAGCAGGAACGATGACTCCGATTCGTAGGCCGGTTCGGTAGACGGCGGCTGGCCCCGCGGCGATCGTCTCGATGCGTTCTCCAGCCGTGTCGACGCTCTGCCCACCGCGTGTCGATGGGCTTCGCGAACGACGTCGAGTTTGGCCTGCCATTCGTTCACAGCGGACCTGCCTCGACGAGTCGTGCGCCCGACGAGCTGTCGGGTGGTGATGATCCTGTGATCGATTCGGCCGGCACCGGCTCCGGCTCGGCAGGCTCCGGAGGGCAGTGCGCGACCGCTGGCTCGGGCTCGGGGTCCGGCTCGAGTTGCGGCGCCGGCGGCGGATCCGGCAGCGGGCTCGGCTGGGGTGCGACGGGCGTCCGGTCGACGACCGGCGCGGGCGGCTGCTGACCAGGTGCCGATTCCGGTACGGGTGGAGTCACCACCGGCGCGACGTCGTCGTCGAACATTTCGACGACGACGGGCAGACCCATCGGACCGATCCGCAACTCGAACCGCCTGCTCCCACCGTCGGGTGTGCCGAGATTCAACGACATCGTGCCGTCGTGCGCCAATGCGACGCGGGCGTGGTAGCCGTCGAGCTCGGCGTCGAGGTGTCCGCGTTCGGTGCCGTCACCGGGCGGCCCAGGAGGCGGCGGAGGGCCCGGCTGCGGGTTCGGCTGGAGAAGTGAATCATGTTGCGACGGTTCATCATCGGCGGATTCAGGTGATGTCTCCGGTCGTTCGACGGCGGGCGGTGCATCGCCGGACTGCCGGTCGGCGTCGAGTGGAGCCGCGAACTCCGACGGTGCGGCATGCTCGAGTTGCTGCCGGAAGTCGTCCAATGCAGCTCGTATCTGTTCGCCGATGTCGTCGGTGACCGCCGCGACGGCGGCCTCGACCACCGCAGCGAACTCGGCGAGACTCGGAATCCGTTCGGGCGACGGAGATTCGAGCGCACGGACGTCGGGCATCTGCGAACCGGACGGCCAAGGCCTGGACTCCGAAGACGGCAGCGTCGCAGCGGGCGCGGGCGTGGGCGCCGAATCATGCGGCTGCACAGCACTTTTGTTCTCGCACGACAGAGCAGGCTCCACCGATGCAGGCCGCACGGGCGCGAACTGCGCATCCGGTGCCGCGGGGAAAGCCGATGCGTCCACCGCTTCGGCGGCCTGCGCGACGACCGCCAACGCGTCGCGCACCGCGGTGTCCGTGTCCGCGCAGAGGTCGACGAACGCGGCACACGTCTCGATCACACAGGTCGCGAACGCGGATCGGAGCCAGTCGCGGCACAGTTTCTGCACCTGCCGAAGTGCGGCGTCGTCGAGTCGATCCTGTTCCCCGACGTAGTCGGCGACCGCCGGGAGCCACCGCGCCAGGATCGGTACGTCCAGATTGGCGACGATGCCGATGTTCGCGCCTGATCCGATCGTCGTCGTCCCGTACTTCACGATCGCGGCCACGGCCGACGCGGGAACTCCGTCGATCTGCGCGTCGTCGATCCGTCCGCAGGTATCCGCCTTGTCTCGAACGCTTGCGGCGATCACGTCGGCAGCGCCGTGCATCGCGACCGACAATTGCCCCGCCGCGTCGACGCGATCGGCGGCGTCGCGCGCATCCTGGCGGGCATCCTCGACCGCAGCGACGCCGCCCTCACCGATCCACGACTGCTCGAGTGCCGATGCGAGGCGTTCCGATTCGTCGACGTGGTGCCGGGCCTCCACGACCATGCGACCGAGCGCATCCGCATCGGCCTGCAGCCTCGTGAGGTCCAGCCCTCGCTGCTGGTCGTAGCGGGCGCACAACTCCGTGTAGGTCCAGTCGGTCTCCTGGCCGAGCATCTCGAGCACGGGCAGGTTCCGCTCGAAGTACTGCAGACCGTGCGCGCCTGCGTCGAGAAGGTGATCGACCGACATGCCCTGCACCGGAAAACTCACCGCGGTGCGCCGATCGATGCCGCACTCTCGATATCCGCGGCGCGATACGCGTCGACGCTCACCCGTAGCCGTCCAGCGTTGTCGTCCAGCGCCTCACCCCATCGGCGAAACGACGACGCGACCTGCTCGTATCCCGCGACGATGCGGTCGGCCACATCACCGTAGCCGCGCCCCGCCGCCGCGCGGCCGAAGGCGAACCCGGCTACCGAGTCCGCCAGAGCCGACACCGACCGCGCCGTGCCCTCGACCGTGGTCGCCACCTCGGTCACCGCGTCCACATCGAGTTCCATGCCGTGCCCCACTGGACCCACCCTCTCGCTCACCGTCTCTGTGAGGTTGGACGCATCCCCGGTGACACAGGTTCCACCCAGTCGGCTAACGTCCGACAAGAGAAACTCGGGTCACAGATAACGCTCACACCTGCGAGGAGTCCCATGCACATCGGAACGATGCTCAATTACTCGGGCGGTTTCACCGAAACCGTCGCCGAGGTTGCAGAACTCGAGAAGGCCGGGCTGGACATCATCTTCGTCCCCGAGGCTTACTCGTTCGACGCCGTGAGCCAGCTGGGCTTCCTGGCGGCGAAGACGTCGACGATCAAGATCGCGTCGGGCATCTTTCAGATCTACACAAGGACCCCGTCGCTGACTGCCATGACGGCAGCAGGCCTCGACTACGTCTCGGACGGCCGTTTCGTGCTCGGTCTCGGAGCCTCCGGACCCCAGGTGGTCGAGGGATTCCACGGCGTCAAGTACGACGCCCCGATCGCTCGCACGCGCGAGGTCGTCGAGATCTGCCGCCAAGTGTGGCGTCGGGAGAAGGTCGAGCACCAGGGCAAGCACTATCAGATTCCGCTGCCCGCCGAGAAGGGCACCGGTCTCGGCAAACCACTCAAGCTCATCAATCACCCTGTGCGCGAACGCATTCCGGTCGTCATTGCAGCGCTGGGGCCGAAGAACGTCGAGCTGACTGCCGAGATCGCCGAAGGGTGGCAGCCGATCTTCTACTTCCCCGAGAAAGCCGATCAGGTCTGGGGAGACGCGCTGGCAGCCGGTCGAGCCAAGCGGGACGAGTCACTCGGTGACCTGCAGATCTTCGCCAGCCCGACGCTCGCCATCGGTGAGGACGCCGACAAGTACCTGCCGTGGGTCAAGCCGCACCTCGCGCTGTACATCGGCGGCATGGGCGCGAAGGGCAAGAACTTCTACAACGACCTCGCGCAGCGCTACGGGTACGAGGCCGAAGCCGAGACGATCCAGGATCTCTACCTGGCAGGCAAGAAGGAAGAGGCCGCCGCGGCGGTGCCGGACGAACTCGCGCGCGCGGTCAACCTCATCGGTCCCGAGAGCTTCGTGAAGGAGCGCGTCGCGGCGTTCGCCGAAGCAGGCGTGACGACCCTCAACGTCGCGCCGCTCGCGGAGAACACCGCGGGCCGCGTCGCGCAGCTGACTGCGCTCCGCGAGCTGACCGACTGACCCTCCGGCTCAGACCTGCCCGACCCGGTCCGCGAGATCCTGCGCGAGCCGGCGGGCCAGGTCGGGCTCGGAGGCTTCGACCATCACACGCACCAGCTGCTCGGTTCCGCTGGGACGCAACAGCACCCGACCGTTGTCCCCCAGCTGCCGTTCCACCTCGGCGACGCCGTCGACGACGATCTTCGACGACGCGACGGCGGCCTTGTCGGACACCTTCACGTTGATCAACACCTGCGGCAGGGTCTGCATCACCGACGCCAGATCGGCCAGCGTGCGTCCGGTCTGCGCCACCCGTGCCATCAACCGCAGCGCGGTCAGAATGCCGTCGCCGGTGGTGCCGAGCGCTGGAATCACGACGTGCCCGCTCTGCTCGCCGCCGAGCGAGAAGTTTCCCGCGCGTAGCTCTTCGAGAACGTAGCGATCACCGACCGCGGCGGTACGCAGGGCGATCCCGGCCTGACGCATCGCGATGTGCAATCCGAGGTTGCTCATGACCGTGGCGACGAGCGTGTCCTCGGCGAGCTCGCCGGACTCCTTCATCGCGATCGCCAGCACCGCCATGATCGCGTCGCCGTCGACGACGGCACCCGACGCGTCGACGGCAAGGCAACGGTCGGCGTCGCCGTCGTGGCCGATGCCGATGTCGGCTCCGTGCTTCACGACGGCGTTCTGCAGATCCTCGAGGTGGGTGGATCCGCACTCGTCGTTGATGTTGAGACCGTCGGGATCGGCATGAATGGCGACGACCGTCGCGCCCGCTGCCGAGTACACCGCAGGAGCAACCGACGACGCGGCGCCGTTCGCGCAATCGACGACGACGGTCAGTCCGGCGAGGTCGTGGCCAACAGCGGTGCGCAGATGTTCGACGTACTTCTCGCCTGCATCGGCGTCGACGCGAACGCGGCCGATCGCAGCACCGGTCGGTGCGGGCAACTCGCCGTCACCCGCGATGAGCGATTCGATGCGGTTCTCGACGTCGTCCTCGAGCTTGTGTCCGCCGGAGGCGAAGATCTTGATGCCGTTGTCGGGCATCGGGTTGTGCGACGCCGAGATCATGACGCCGAGGGCCGCGTCGTACGAGGCCGTCAGGTACGCCACTGCGGGCGTCGGGAGCACGCCGACGTCGACAACGTCCACACCCGACGCGGTCAGACCGGCGATCACGGCGGCGGACAGCATCTCGCCGCTCGCACGAGGATCGCGGCCCACGACCGCAACCGGACGCGACCCGTTGCGTGGCGCCAACACCGTGGCCGCTGCCCGGGCGACCTTCACCGCCAACTCCGGAGTCAGCAACGCGTTGGCCAACCCTCGAACGCCATCGGTACCGAACAGTCGAGTCATACGCACCCGTCCCCCTTGCCGCAAAACGAAAGTGATCCATCGGTGAAAAGCCACGAGGGCAGGCATCCGGTCGTTGCCGGGCGCCTGCCCTCGCAGGTGGAACTGTAAGACGCGTCAGCGCTTGGAGTACTGCGACGCCTTGCGGGCCTTCTTCAGGCCGTACTTCTTGCGCTCGACGGCACGCGCGTCACGCGTCAGGAAGCCTGCGCTCTTGAGAGCGGGGCGATCCTCCGGGGTGACCTCGATGAGTGCACGCGAGATGGCCAGACGCAGTGCGCCTGCCTGTCCCGACGGGCCGCCACCGTGCAGCAGAGCGATGATGTCGAACGACTCGGTGCGGTCGACGAGAACCAGCGGAGCCTTGATGAGCTGCTGGTGGACCTTGTTCGGGAAGTAGTCCTCGAGGCTGCGGCCGTTAAGCGTGAAGCCACCGGCACCCGGCGCGAACCGGACACGAGCGACAGCTTCCTTACGACGACCGACGGTCTGGACCGGGCGGTCGAACACGATCGGAGCAGGCGCTGCTGCAGCGGCTTCGATCTCGGCGGTGACCTCGGGCTCTTCCACGGACACGAACTCGTCCGCAGCGATCTCGGCCTCGTTGACCTCGACCTCTGCCGGGTTTTCCTGCGACGTCACGTCATTTCCCTCCGGCGCCGTCACTGGGACACCTGCTTGATCTCGAACGGAACGGGCTGCTGCGCTGCGTGCGGGTGGTTCGGTCCCGCGTACACCTTCAGCTTGCTCGCAATGGCATTACCGAGCTTGTTCTTCGGGATCATGCCCTTGACGGCCTTCTCCACGAGACGATCGGGGTTGTTCTCCAACACCTGACGCGTCGAGCGCGACTTCAGACCGCCCGGGTGGCCGGAGTGGTGGTGGTGGAACTTGTCGTCGAGCTTGTTACCGCTGATGGCAACCTTCTCGGCGTTGATGATGACGACGAAGTCGCCACCGTCGACGTTGGGTGCGTACGTCGGCTTGTGCTTGCCGCGAAGCAGAGTCGCGGCCTGGACGGCAAGGCGTCCCAGCACGACGTCCGTCGCGTCGATCACATGCCACGCCCGGGTGGTGTCCCCGGCCTTCGGGCTGTATGTAGACACGTAAGAGTCCTGTCTTCATGATGTCGCTGCTGGCCACGGCGTGTTGATGAGCTCGGCGGCCAGTTGAGACCCGAGATCGAGAGCTCGTCCGCGCACGAATGCATGCGGCGAGCCCGTACACGCCAACGAAGGACGATACCGGCTTCGGCCGGCCCAGGTCAAAACGCCTCTTCGGCATCGACCCCCGAGTCAGCGACGGCCGGTGCAGTCGATGCAGCGACGAGCCGTCACCAGCGCCTCCAACCGGGCGTCCGAGATCGCCGAGCCACACCGTTCGCAGCGACCGTAGGTTCCGGCGTCGAGCCTGACGGCGGCTGCGTCGAGCTCTCGCAATTCGTCTTCGGCGTCGCGCGCGAGGCCTGAGATCTTCGCGCGCTCGAAGGCGATGGTGGAGCCTTCGGGGTCGTGCTCGTCGTCGGCAGTGCTGAATTCCGACCCTGCGACGATCGCGGCGAACTGCTCACGCAGAGAAACCAGGCGCGCGGCAGTGGCGGCGCGCACCTCGTCGATGCGATGCCGGGCGACGTCGGGGTCCATGACACCAGTGAACACCACGAAGGCCGGGCCCGACATCGTCATGACGTCGGCCCGGCCCGTGCAGGTGTCGCCGATCAGGCGAAGCGAGCCCGGTTGATCGCTTCCTGCTCGATCATCTTCTGGTTGCCCGCGGAGACGGCGCCGATGAGGCTCTGCAGGACCGTGTTGAGTTCGGCTTGAGCGGCGTTCCACTCGCCCTGGCGGACCTGGTACGCATCGGCGTCGGCGCCCTGCCACGTGGCGACGAGCGGCTGGATCGAGGACTTGATCTCGTCGAGCTTCTCGTTCAGCGACTGCCACTTGACCGTCATGCCGCTTGCCAGATCGGCGATCGAGCCGAAGTTGTATCTGATTTCGCCGTCCATGTGTCGGTTCCTCTTTCTCGGTTCGGTGCGTGGATGGGGTGACGGTCAGAGATTGAGGGTGCCTGCGACCGAGTTGATCGACGAGACGTTGTCCTGCTCGGACTGGTCGTACTCGACACCGGAAGTCTTGATGGCCTGGCTGATACCGGCCAGAGCGTTCTCCAGCTTGAAGGCGCTGGCATCCCAGTTGGTCATGACCTGGGCGAACGTCGTCGACGCCGCACCCTTCCAGATTCCCGACGCGGCCAGGTCGACATCGCCCCGAAGCGCTCTCAACTGCCCCGCGATCTGATCTCGCAGCCCGTCGACCTTCGCGGCGACGGCGAGCATGGTGTCGATATTTGCATCTGCCATGTCAACTCCTGATTCTTCGATGATGGGTTCTCGCGGTGGTCCGCCGCAGCGATGGACGTGCGGGACGAAGCTGCCGGTATGTCCTACATCTGCTTGGACGCACCGACGCACGTGATCGGTTCCGCCATCTCCCACTTGTTCTCGGACTCAGTTCGGTCGAACCGTCAACGACGTGGTGGCGCGTGCGCAGTCGTCCTCGAGGACGGCCTCCTCCCCGAGCGTCGACTGGCAACCGATGGCGATCTGAAGATCGTCCTCGACGAAGACGCGCCACCTCACGATCGACTCGTCGTCCGGCGACTCGGTGTACGACAGCGCCACTCGCCCACCGACATCCGTTGCACGCGTGAGGTTTCCGAGAGACGTGTCACCCCCTCGCCGATCGGCCTCGGCGAACAGGTCGTCGGCGACGTCGTCGAACGTCGCACCAGGTGTCAACGGGGTCGTCGCCACCACGATCCGGCGGTCCGGTAGGTCGTCGGGGACCAACACCAGCCGGTCGGGTTCCTCGCGCGCCGACCACGTCGACGGCAGTTCGAGCCGGACACGTCCTACCTCGAAGCCGGTCACCGCAGGTGGGGACGGCGAGGTCGTCGCCGGGACGACAGGCGGTGCTCGGTCCGCCGTCGAGGCCACGACCGACGTCGTCGGCGGCGGACGAGGCGTCGAGAGATGCCGAGCCGCAGCGGGTTGGGTCGGCGCAGGCGCGCCGCGCATCAGAACGACGACGAACGCCACGAGAATCACCACGGCGACCGCGATCAACGTTGCCGGGATCGCACCACCGCGTCGACGAACCTCGTCCGACTCCGCCGTCACTTCACTCAACCAGGCAGCCGACCGCACCGGCAACGGAATGTCCGAGATGTACTCCGCCACGTCGATTTCCGGCGCTCGCCCCTCAGGGGAAATACCCGCTCGACCCGCCACGGCACGCACGACGTCACTGCCGTCGAGTCGACGGAGAACGTGCGGCACCGTAACAGAGGGCGGATCCGGCTGCGCCCGAGCGGAATCGACGACGAAGACGTGCACCGGATCTCGGCTCGGTCGCGAGGTGATGGCGGCGGTGACGCGCTCCTCGACCCGTCGCCGGCCCGAGCCGTCGGCCACGAGATCCATCGCTCCGGTGGTGATCCAGTCTCCGGAAACGGTCGCCGACCCGTCTGCGTCGAGAGTCACTGCACTCACCGCGGAGTCGAGAAGCGCCATCTCGACGACGACCGCGAATTCGGGCGCCCGCTCTCCCACGCTGTGCACGGCCGCGACGGCGGTGTCGACGAGCAGCACCTCGCGCGCGACGGGCTGAGCGGCGAGCCGAACCGTCCGCCGCCGGTGGTGGCCCCACGTCGCGGGACACGATATCTCCAGCACGTCGACGCCGTCCGACGCACCTGCGCTGTGCAAGGCGGCCTTCAGCGTGCCTGTCAGGACGTCCGCGGTCGCGACGGGTGTGACCCCGACGATCGTCACGGGGTCGTCGATCGTGCGCGACAGGTGACACACGGTGTCCGGGTCGTCGAGATCGACAGGGAACGACAGAACCCCGTCGCGCATCACTGCCGACGTCGTATGACGGGTCTCGATCACCTCGTCACCGCGCGCGTGGAGCACCGACATCACACCGTCGCCGAGATGCACTGCGGCGTAACTGCGTTCGCCCCTCACTCGGGTATCCAGGCCAGCTGGACCAACGATTGCCCACGGCGGTCGACGAGCGTTCCACGTCCCGGGGGCAGCGGAGTCGGCTTGACCGACCCGATCAGAGCGCCCTCGTCACGGCTTCCACTCATGACGAGACCGGCCGAGACGAGGTCACGCAACCGCGACACCACCTGGTCGTACAGCGATCTCGACGCTCCCCCGGACCGTCTCGCCACGACGAGATGGAAGCCGATGTCTCGCGCGTGCGGAAGGTATTCGACGATCACCGACAACGGATTTCCCGACGGCGTCGCCACCAGGTCGTAGTCGTCGACGACCACGAAGATCTCGGGCCCGGTCCACCACGACCGTTCACGCAGCTCACGCTGCGTCACGTCAGGACCGGGCATGCGGGCAGCCAGCTTGACGGCCAACTCTCCCATCATCGTCGTCAGAACCGAGTGCGACGCAGCGTATCCGGCGAGGTGATCGCCGGTCACGGTGCCGAGCATCGTGCGCCGATAGTCGACGAGAATGACCTTGACCTGTGCCGATGTGTTCGCTTCGACGAGCGATGCACACATCGAGCGGAGCAAAGCAGTCTTGCCGCACTCGGTGTCACCGAACATGAGAAAGTGCGGTTGCTCCCCGAAATCGACTGCGACAGGCTTCAACTCGGCCTCGTCGACGCCGATCGGCACGGTGATCTCGGGACGACCACCCCCCTGTCTCGGCCAGCGTCCAGTCATCATGTCGAGAAGCGCAGCGCGCGAGAGGTTCTCGGGCAGCATGCGAACACCGGGCGCCGACATGCCGGTGAAGACACGCGCTGTCGCCGTGACCGCGGCCTGGATACCGGCACCGAGATCGACCGTCGACGATGTGTCGTCGATCCGAGGCAGCGCGGTCAACAGGTGCAAACCGTCCTTCGTGATTCCACGCCCGGGACGGTTCTCGGGGACACGAGCAGCCTTGGCACGCCCGAACTCGGAGTCCGATGCGTCACCGAGTTTCAACTCGATCCGAGTACCGACCAGATCCTTCGTCGCGGGGCGCACCTCGGCCCATCGAGAGGCACTGAGAACAAGGTGCACACCGTACGACAGCCCCTGCGCCGTCAACGCCGCAAGGGCAGGTTCGAGCGATTCGAAATCGGACCTGATGCTCGCCCACCCGTCGACCACCAGGAACACATCGCCGAAACCGTCGTCGGTATCGACCGGACCCCCGGCGCGTCGGCGACGGAAATCGACCATCGAATCGATTCCCGCCGAACGGAAATGATTTTCGCGACGAGCGATCACCGCGGTCACCTCGGCCACGGTGCGTCTGACACGGTCGACGTCCGTCCTGCCTGCAACCGAGCCGACGTGTGGAAGAGCCTGCAGAGCTCCGAGTGTGCCGCCGCCGAAGTCGAGGCAGTAGAACTGCACCTGCTCGGGCGTGTGCGTCAGAGCGAGCGACATGATCAGCGTTCGAAGAACCGTCGATTTGCCCGACTGCGGGCCGCCGACGACGGCCATGTGTCCCTGTGCCGCGGACAAGTCGACCGTCAGAAGGTCGCGGCGCTGGTCGTACGGACGGTCGACGATGCCGATCGGCGCCCGGAGCGACGCCGACGCCGGGGCCGGGCCCGTCAGCACCGAGTCAGATATCAACCGATCGAGGGTCGGCGGGAGGTCGAGCGGTGGCAACCACACCTCGTGCGCAGCCGATCCTCTACCGCGTATCCGATCCACGACGACGTCGAGAACCGTCCGTCCGTTCACCCCGGGCTCGGGCGTCTGCACGGCAGCAGATGTGGCGGCAGGCCGTACTGGCACCACCTCCTCGTTCCGGATCCGAACCGGGAATGCGCCGAACACGCGCGGGCGGATGTCGATCGCTGCCCGCCCGGCAGCTCGTTCGGCACCCCGCGGTCGGACGTAGGGCCCCGACACGTACGCCGCCGCGAAACGCACGATCTCCGAGGAATCGCACTTCAGATAGCCGACGCCGGGCTGCGCAGGCAGGTGGTAGGCGTCGGGAACACCGAGGACCGAACGAGACTCGTTGGCGGAGAACGTCTTCAACCCGATTCGGTACGACAGATGGCTGTCGAGACCTCGCAGTTTGCCCTCTTCGAGCCGCTGACTCGCCAGCAACAGATGCATGTGCAGCGACCGCCCTAGACGCCCGACAGCGACGAACAGTTCGGCGAATTCCGGCTGCTGGCCGATCAATTCGGAGAACTCGTCGACGACGATGAACAACGCAGGCAGCGGCGCGAGCGGCGCGCCCGCAGCACGGGCTTTCTCGTAGTCCGACACGTTCGCGTAATTGCCTGCGTCCCGCAGCAATTCCTGACGCCGATTCATCTCACCGGCGATCGCATCGCGCATCCGGTCGACGAGCGCCAGATCGTCCGCGAGATTGGTGATCACCGCGGCCACGTGCGGCGCGTCCTCCAACCCGGCGAACGTCGCACCACCCTTGAAGTCGACGAGCACCACGTTGAGCTGATCCGGGCCGTGTCGGGCGACCATGCCCAGCACCAGTGTGCGCAGAAACTCCGATTTTCCCGATCCTGTTGCGCCGATGCACAATCCGTGCGGACCCATGCCGTTCTCGGCGGATTCCTTCAGGTCGATCTCGACGGGGCTGCCATCGGGTGCGACGCCGATCGGAACTCGCAATCGGTCACGACCGCGGCGCGGAATCCACGTGCGGTCGGTGTCGAGCACACCGACGTCGGGGATGCCCAACAACCGATGCCACTCCGACATCGATCCCGTGTCGTCCGACCCGTCGTCGGTAGCCGCGTGCGCGGCCGCGGTGCGGTAGGGAGAGAGGCGTCGGGCAACGGTCTCGGCCTGGGCGACGCTCAGTCCGTCCACCGCACCGAAGAGTTCGATGCGGTTGCCGCTGACCGCCCCGATCGTCCCGTTCTCGGTCACCAACCGCAGCCCTCTACCGGCTGCGAGACCCGAGGCGAAGTCGGACAGGTCGACGACGGTGACGGCATCGAGTCCGGTGCGGACGACGTCGGTACCGGAATTGTCGAGCAACCCGCCGTCGACGACGATCACGAGCTGAGGCACCCCGGGTGACGGCGCGGAACCGCGCGCGAAGCGGGTACGCAACGAAAGATGCTCCACGAGAGACGATTCGAGCTCAAGGAACGATCCGTAGATCGTTCTCGCGGTTCCGACGTCGTCGCGCGCAGTGTCGTGTTGGGCGTGCGGCAGCCACTTGGTCCAATCCCAGTACGTCACGGTGTCCGGCCCGCAGACGACGGCGAGGCGTACCTGGTCGGGATCGTGAAAAGTACAGAGCGACGCGAGCATCGCGCGCACCAAAGCGCGCCCGGCATCCCGGTCACCGGCTACCGAGATGGCCGCGAACCCGCGCAGCGACACGGCCGTCGGCAGCGTCGATACCACCGAGTGCGCCCTCACGAATCTCCGCAGCGACACCGCCGACACCGGTTCCAACTCCTCCACCGGGCCCGTCTCGGGTGGGACGAGGCGCGTCGCGAGCCGTTGGTCGCCGGTGCCGAGGCGCACGTGGCAGAAATCCGGGTCCGACGTGCGTCGCTCCCACATGCGAGCGGTTCCCGAGTAGGTCCATAAGACCTCCGGAGCCGGATGCGACCACTCCAGTGCTGCGCGTTGGCTTTCCGCGGTCGCGGCGACGTCGCGCCGCAGCCCGTCCAGATAGCGCAGATAGTCCTTGCGGTCCTCGTTCGCCTCCGCCGTTCGTGCACCGCTGCCGCGACCGCCACCGGCGACCATTCCGAGCATCGACACCAGCATCATCGCCGGGAACATCAACATCATCGGGTTCGCCGCCATGCCGGAGGTGAACATCAACGCGACCATCCCGACCATGGCCGCGACCATGACGACCGGCATCAGCTTGGTCATCAGACTGCCCGGGACGACGCGCGGAATTTCCGGCGGCGCCTGCAGCGTCACTTCGCCGCCAGGGGTGCGCGGAACCGGCCGACGCTGCCCGCGCACGAAACGAATCGTGCTCACGTACTACTACTCACGCTGAACAACGCCCCCCACCGTTCGGTGTCCCCCGTTACCGCAGACTGCTCGTTCCCAGGCGAGCGGTCTGTTTCCGCGACAGACTAGCCCATGGGCACGTTCTCCGCGAGAGACGAGCTCGGAATAGTTGCACGTACACAGGGGTTGAGAATCGGAGACGACGAGCACCGAAGCGAACGAAAGGTTGGCGTCACCCGATGTCAGTACCACTCTCCATCCTCGACCTGGCCCACATCGGAACCGGCGAGAGCGTCAAGGACAGCTTCGACGCGAGTGTCACGCTCGCGCAACGCGCCGAGGACTGGGGTTACCGTCGAATCTGGTACGCCGAGCACCACAACATGAGCTCGATCGCCTCGTCCGCCACGAGCGTTCTGATCGGACACGTCGCCGCGAACACCAGTCGAATTCGGCTCGGCTCGGGAGGCATCATGCTCCCCAATCACGCACCGTTGACCATCGCCGAACAGTTCGGAACTCTTGCCACGCTTCACCCAGGCCGCATCGACCTCGGACTCGGTCGCGCACCCGGCAGCGACCAGGTGACGATGCGCGCGATGCGTCGTGATCCCGCATCGGCCGATCGATTCCCCCAGGACGTGCAGGAACTCCAGGGCTACCTGTCCGACGAGTCTCGCGTCGCAGGCGTTCGCGCGACGCCGGGTGCGGGTACGCACGTGCCGCTGTACATGCTCGGATCGTCCCTGTTCGGCGCACAGCTCGCGGCGCTCCTCGGCCTGCCGTACGCATTCGCGTCGCACTTCGCTCCCGACGCGCTCGAGCAGGCCGTCGAGATCTACCGTCGCGAGTTCCGACCGTCCGAGCAGCTCGACGCGCCGTACGTCATCGCGGGCGTCAACGTCATCGCGGCCGACACGAACGACGACGCTCAACGGCAGTTCCTCGCCACCAAGCGCAGCCGCGTCAGTTTGCTGCTGGGACGCGGACGTAACTTCACCGACGAGGAAGCCGACATGCTCCTCGACGCGCCCCAGGGCAGGCAGATCATGCAGATGACCAAGTACTCCGCAGTCGGCACGCCCGACGTCGTCAAGGACTACCTGGAGAAGTTCGCCGAGCACGCCGACGCCGACGAACTCATCGTGGCGTCCGGAGTCGTCGAGCGCGAGTCGTGGCTTCGGTCCTACGAACTGCTGGCCGACGTCAGCAATCTCGCGTCCGTCTGACACCCTCCCCGTTGTCGGACCGATGTCGTAGAGTCTGACGCTGCCAGACACGCCGGTGTCGGCACGACGACCATTCCGGGGGGATTGGATGACGGGGGATCTCGCGCGGTCCGTCGACGGTGACGGCGCGACGCACGCGGCGATGGATCTGTGCAGACTCACCGTCGTCGCGGAGTCGACGCAGGTGGACATGGCGTTGCCGACGGATGTGCCGCTCGCGCTGCTTCTTCCGGGCATCGTGGACCTGCTCGGTGGGCAGGCGGACGGTCCCGCGGCCGCTCGGCAGACGCCGTTGGTGCTCGGGCGCGTGGGCAGTCCGCCGCTACCCGGCACGCGCACTCTCCACGAGTCCGGCGTCCGCGACGGCGAGCTTCTCGTTCTCTGTGACGCCGAATCGCCCGCTCCGGCACCGCTGTTCGACGATTTGATGTATGCGGTCGCGACGACGGGCACGGACCCCGGGTCGCTCTGGACACCGCGCACGGCACGGACCGTCGGATTCGCGGTGAGTGCCGTCGCACTGCTGCTCGGATGCGTAGGCGTGGTCTCGGACGCGCTCCGCGAGAGCACCTCGGACACACCGGCCGGCGCGTTCGCCGCCGCGACCACCGCGTTCGTCTTTCTCGTGGCGGGCTCGGTCTGGAGCCGCATCGGACCGGATTCACGCACGGGCGTGTTCGTGTCGGCGTGTTCGGCGTTGCTGGCCGGGACTGCAGGCATCCTGTTCGTACCGCTGCCCCTCGGCGCTCCACACCTACTGCTGAGCGCCTCCGCCGTCGGAGTCGTCGCAATTCTCGCGCTCCGCCTCGGTGGGCAGGACTCGGCGCTGTTCACGGGCACGGCGGTGACGTCGTGTGCTGCCGCAGCGGCGGCCGCGGTTACGGAGTTCACCGAGCTACCCGTCACTACCGTCGGAGGCGGTACCGGCGTTCTCGCCCTGGCCGGTCTGACATTCGCTCCACGTCTGTCGATGATGCAAGCTCGGATCCCGCTTCCGCCGGTACCCACCGCGGGCGCTCCGCTCGACGCACACGACGAGGACGACTCTCCCTCGTACGACAACCTGGACACCGCAGCCGCCGACGCGCGCAGCTACCTGACGGGTCTCGTGTGCGCGGGCGCCGCGACGACCGCAGTCGGAGTCCTCGTCGCCGCAGTCGCGGGCGGATCCGACACCTATTGGCCGGGAATCACTCTGGCGCTGCTGACGGCGTTGGTACTCGTCCTACGCGGTCGCACCTTCGCGGAACTGAATCAGGCGGTGCCGCTCGTCGCGGCCGGGGCAATTATCGTCCTCGGCTTGTTCGGCGCCGTCATCGTGCGACTACCGTCGTCGTCGTTGGTCACCTTGTCGGCTGCGACCGCCGTGGCGGTCGTCGCGCTTGTGTTCGGCTCGATCGTCCCGACGCGCGAGTACTCACCCGTCCTGCGCCGCACCGCCGAGTTGATCGAGTACGCGGCGATCGCCGGAATCGTGCCGGTCGCATGCTGGGTGTGCGGGCTGTACTCGGCCATGCGCGCGCTGTGACGACGCAGCTTCTCCGCGTCGGATGCCTGATCGGCGCCGTCGTGGTCCTGACTGCAGCGGGTCCCGGTGTCGGCGTCTCGGGCGCCGAGAGACCCGTCGTCGACGCGTCGCTTCTTCCTGAGCCCGCACCGCCGGTGCCGCCGGACCCGACCGAGCAACGCAACGCCTGCGTCCCGGTCACGTCGGTAGTCGACGGACCCGCAGTTCCCGACGCGCAGCGCGCCCTCGACTTCGGTGCAGTCTGGCCGATCACCCGTGGCGCCGGACAACTGGTGGCCGTCATCGACACCGGCGTCACACCGCACCCCAGACTGCCCGGTCTGCGTCCCGGAGGCGATTACGTCCACACCGGTGACGGCCTGTCCGACTGCGACGCTCACGGCACCCTCGTCGCCGGCCTCATCGCCGCGCAGACCGTCCCGGGCAGCGGATTCGCCGGCGGGGCACCCGACGCCCAGATCGTCTCGATACGGCAGTCCAGCAATGCCTTTCAGAAGGAGCGAACGCCGGAGGAGGAAGAGCAGTCGCCGGTGGAGAATGCTGCCGGGTACGGCAACGTGATGACGATGGCACGAGCGGTGCGAACCGCAGCAGACCTCGGTGCGACGGTCATCAACATCTCGGAAGTCGCCTGCGTACCGGCCTCGGGCGGTATTGCCGACGGTCCGCTGGGCGCGGCGATCGACTATGCGGCACGAATCAAGAACGTCGTGATCGTGGCGGCGGCGGGCAACATCGGGGGCGGCGGCGAGGGACGGTGCAGCGCACAGAATCCGCTGCCCGACCCCACGGATCCCTATGCGGATCAATGGAATCGAACGGCGACGATCGCGACACCGGCATGGTTCGACGATCAGGTGCTCACCGTCGGCTCGGTCGGCCCCGACGGATACCCCTCGGGCTTCACACTGGCCGGACCGTGGGTCGACGTCGCGGCACCGGGCACCGGTATGACGTCGCTGTCACCGAGCGGAAACGGTCTGACCGACGGCACCGTCGACAACCAGGGGAACGCGCGTCCGATCCAGGGCACCAGCTTCGCGGCTCCCTTGGTCGCCGCCGTTGCCGCCCTCGTCCGCGCACATCGACCCGATCTTTCGGCCGCACAGGTGATCGAACGTATCGAGGCGACCGCCCATCAGCCGGCCGAGGGGTGGAACCCGTTGGTGGGCAACGGCGTCGTCGATCCTGTTGCGGCTGTCACGGGGCAGGTCGACGGAATGCCCGCTATCTCGGCGGCCGCGCCGGTGCCCGTTCCCGCACCGGTCGTGCCCGTCCCACCCGATCCACATCCGCGGTCCGCGGCGCTGTGGGGAACCGCTGCCGTGGGCGTGCTGCTCGCGCTCGGCCTCGGTGTCGCGGTCCCCCTCCGGGCACAGCGACGGCCCGTCAATTCGACGGCAACGCAGCGGCATTCGGTGGCGGATCGACGCCGTCGTGGGCCGTGAGAGCTGCCGCGCGACTCAACGCCGGCCCGGGTCCGAGAAGTTCGACCATCTGCCACGGTGCCGGGACCGGTTCGTCGAGACCGAGAGCCTTCGCGGACTCCGCATCCGGCACCCCGAATCTGACACCGGTGTCGGCCACGAAGAACGACGAGTCCTGGCGTGTGCTGTTCGCGCCGATTCCCGTCGTTCGCACGAAGCGACCGCTACCAGGAGTCAGAAAGACGGCGTCGGCCGCGGGTCCGCCGCTGTCCGCCTGAGCGAGTCGGACCGGCGCGGCCCGAGCGTCGAGCGGCAACGCACTACCGGACGACGCGACGATACGTGCCGTGGGTCCACCGTCGGCGGCGGTCAGGGGACTCCACGTCACGCACCCGACCGGCGCGGACGAGGTATCGACGAGAGTGGGCGCTGCGGCCGGAAAGGTCTGGACGGCAAGGTCGGTCACAGTCGGGGCGTCGAACAGCACGTCCGGCAGGACTGCGTCGATTTGTTGGTTGCCTTGAGAATCGACGAACACGATCAGCTGCGCTGTCGCCTCCGAGATCGCCTGAATTCCGTTCTCCAGCACCACATAGTAGGCGACATTCACCCCGGTGACCTTGACGACCGACCCGATCGTCTTGCCTGCCATCGGATAGTCGGGCAACTCCCCTGCACGAGGAATGAACGGTGGCGTGATCGCGGGAACGACCGGAACCGCATCGGCCACACCAGGACTGACCGGCGACGCGACAGCGTCGTCCAGTCCCAGCGCGCGAACCACGGCTCGGTCTCCGAGATCGATGCGGGCGCGACCGCCGCCGTACACGAGGTACGTGCCGTCGAGCGTCGACCACAGAAGAGCCTCATCGTCTCCTACAGGCTCGATGTCGTTGCCGTACACCGGGTCCCCGACCACGACCGTCGTTTCCGAGACGCTTCCGGTAGCGCCGAGCGTGTCACACACCGTCCACGCACCCACGGCCGCGTCGTCCTGCGGAAGCGCCGACGGCGCACCCGGGATACCGACGAGCGAACCACGGGGTCTACCAGCGAGTTCGGATTCTTTCACGATCGTCGGCGTCTCGGGGCGCCCGACGATCAGTCGCGCCGACGCCAGATTCAGCACCGGATGGAACACGTCGTCGACCCGCACGAACATGGCGCCCGAATCCTTCGCCACCACAACGGACGCGTCGCCGATCTTGTCCTGCGGGCGAAGCAACGCCAAGGCCGCGCATCCCGCGAGACCGATACAGGCGATGACCGATCCGACCGACAGCGCGCGCGACTGAGACCGCATCGGATCGTGCAACATACGAACATCTCGGCGGACCAGCGCGTGTTCCATCCGCCGGACGAGAAAGCGGTATCCGCCCACCTGCCATTTCGTTGTCGGCGTCGCCGCCACGAGCCCTCCCCTGCGCCGTGTCCGACCCGACCCCCCGAGCCGTTCCCCGGCCGACACAGTACAGTCCCAGGAACGAGTCGGCGATGTCCTTCTCGTCAGCAGAGCCTTCGGGGGGAGGATTCGGTCTGTGATGTCCACGTCTCCACGTCGACGCACGGCGTCGGTCGACCAGGTGACCGCACTTCGGATGCCGGGGCTCGCCCGCGTGGTGTGGACCGAATCGGTTCTGGCGTTCGCCGCGCTCGGAGCTGTCTGCCTCGGCACGTCGCTCATCGTCGTGATCTCGGGTGCTGCCGTCGTCGCCGTCCTCCCGTTCGTCGCGGTGGCCGGTCGCGGCGTGTTCGACTGGCTGTGGACCGTCGGGCGGTACGCGACGGGACGCAAGCCGGAGCTCGGGGTCGTCACCGACCGCACCGAGGCCGACGGCCGATCCTTCGGTGTGCACTGGCACGGCGGACGAGTGACGTCGGTGCTGGAGTTGCTCCCGCCCCGCGGTGCTGTCACGAGGCTCGGACGATCCGAGGCCCACACCGAATCCTTCGTCGACCTCGCCGCCCTCGCCGAATGTCTACGCCAACACGACATCTCACTCAGCGGCATCGACATCGTGGCGCACGGGATGCGGACTGCGTCTGGAACACCTGCCGCCGACGTGTACGAGCATCTCATCGGCCCGCTTCCCGCAGTTGCATCGCGACGCGTCTGGGTGGCCGTATCGCTGGACATCGCGTCGAATCGACGTGCGATCGACGCGCGCGGTGGAGGTCGAACGGGGATCGCGCGGACGGTCGGGATTGCCACAGAACGCGTCGCACGTGCACTCGCCGCCGGCGGGACCGCCTCGCGGACGCTGACCGGTACCGACATCACGACCGTCGCGTCGACGCTCCTGCGCGGCGTCCACGCCGACGAACTGACCGAGAGCTGGTCGAGCGCACCACTTCCCGGCGTGTCGAACACAGGATTCGGATTCGACTGTCGCCGTCTCGACTCGACAGTTCTGGCCGACGTCTGGGCAACTCCCTCGCTCGGCACGGCCGTCGCACTTCGACTGACACCTGGATCGTCGCCCGGCCTGGTGCGTGTCGACGGCGAATGTCGCTTCGTGTCGCGAGGGACTCGACCCGCGCCGAGAATCCCGGGTGCCGTGTCCATGAACGGCCGTCATCGCGAAGCGTTGTCGACGTCGTTACCGCTCGGCATCGCCGCGCCCGGTCACGCGGAACCCGTCCGAGAAATGGCCGTTGCCCGGATCGCGACGTTGCGCATGCCCATCAGCGGATGCGGTCAGCTGTTGGGGTCGAATGCGTCGGGACATGGGTTGGCGATGCGTCTGCACGGACCCGATCTCGCGACGGTTCTGGTCGCCGGAGAGCTGTATCTGGCACAGCAGTTGGTCTTTCGCGCGGTCGCCACCGGCGCACGGGTCCTCATCCGAACGGACCGGGCGCACGCGTGGGCGCCGCTGGTCGACTCGGTGGCGTCGCCCGATCGCCTGCACGTCGAGAGTGGGACGCTTCGCGCCGACACACGTTTCGACGTCGTACTGCACGATCACGCCGATGCCGTGTTCCCCAGCGGCCGACGTTCCGACGGGGCGACGACGATGGTCCTCACCGAACACCTCCCGCGCACACCGATGCCCGACCCCGACCTGAGCATCGTGCAACCAGGCGCGGCAGGCGACCGACTGTTCGTGCGGACCGGTACCTCCGAGACCGAACTGATCCTGGTCACGATCTCGCAGGAAACCGCGTTCATCGGTCGACCGCGCACCGTCCGACCGACCCCGGTGGGTCAGCCCGGATAAGGATGCTCGACGCGTATCGCCCTCGCCGCCGTTGCCCACCAACGCACTTGCTCGAGCATGGTCGCCGACGCATCCAACGCCACCGCGTCCGTCGTACGGCCGTGCGCGTCGAACGCCTTCTTGACCCGATGAAATCCGACACTCGTCCGCACCGACACCATGTGCAGTTCGGCCACGACCTGTCGCAACTGTTCGGTGGCCCGCAGTCCTCCGGCCATCCCGCCGTAGGACACGAAACCGATCGGCTTGCCACGCCACTCGTACTTGACGCTGTCCAGAGCAGTTTTCAGAGACGCCGGGTAGCCATGGTTGTATTCGGGCGTCACCACCACGAACGCATCGGCAGCATCGATCGCTGCGGCGAATTTCTCACCTGCCGCCGATGAACGCAGATCGACCGGCAGGTCGAAGTCGCGCAGATCCAGTGTCGTGGCAGCGAATCCGGGCGTTTCGGCGACGCGACCGAGGAACCAGTCCGCAACCACCGGACCCACCCGTTCGGGCCGGACACTGGCCACGATGACCGCCAACTTCACCGGATCCTCGTTCGTCACCACGCCCATCAGCTTAGGCCGCTGTCAGCAGCACCCTGTCACGTTCGGCGGTATGTCCCCGCGAACCTCGCGCGTCGCCACGTTCCGTGCCGCCAGGTCCGCGGCCGCAGGGTAATCCACACGCACGAGCGACAATCCGTGCGCGGGCGCCACGGTCACCGCACTCGACCGGTCGCGCGTCTCCAGCAATCCAGCCGTCCATTCCGGTGTCCGACGGCCCTCTCCGACCGCCTGCATCGCACCGACCAGGCTTCGGACCATCGACCAGCAGAAGGCGTCGGCGCTCACGTAGGCGGTCACCCGGTCTCCGACGCGTTCCCAGTCGAACCGTTGCAGTTCACGCACGGTCGTCGCGCCGTCGCGACGCTTGCAGAACGCCGCGAAGTCGTGCAAGCCGAGCAGGCGGGACGACGCGTCGCGCACGGCGTCGAGATCGATGTCGCGCGGCCAGGACACGACGCCGCGCACGTCCAGCGGATCGACGCCGTATCGCGCTGTGCTGAAACGGTATTCGTAGTGGCGTCGCAGAGCCGAGAAGCGAGCGTCGAAGTCGGAGGACACAGCGGTCACTGCGGTCACACGAACGTCCGTCGGCAGGAATCTGGCCATCCGTCGTACGAGACGATCAGGCTCGTCGATGACGGCGGTGGAGTCGAAGTGGGCAACCTGCCCGCTCGCATGCACGCCGGCGTCGGTGCGCCCCGCGACAGTCAGCTCGATCGTCTGCCGCAGCACGGTCGAGAAGGCTTCTTCGAGAACGCCGCACACCGTGCGGATTCCGGGTTGACGTGCCCAGCCCGAGAAGTCGGTGCCGTCGTACGAGACGTCGAGCCGATACCTGTGGGGAACCGAAAAAGCGGACCCGCCGTCCCCTGTGGGAACGACGGGTCCGCTTCGGTCTTGCTCCGAAACCAAGAGGACTAGTCCTTCTTGGCGTCTTCTGCCTCGGACGCGTCCGCTGCGTGAGCGTCCTTGTCCTCGATGCCGTCGACGACTGCGTCGGCGTTCTCTACCTGGGCGTCGGTCGCGTCGGCTTCGACAGCCTCGACGACGTTCTCCTCGGCGGGAGCCTCGGCAGCGGCCGGTGCAGCCTGCGATGCCTTCACGCGGCGAGCGCGATCGGCTTCGTTGGACACCGTCTGCTCGTTGACGAGCTCGATGATGGCCATCGGCGAGTTGTCGCCCTTGCGGGGGACGGTCTTGATGATGCGCGTGTAGCCACCGTCGCGATCGGCGAAGAACGGACCGATCTCGGCGAAGAGCTTGTGCACGACATCTTTGTTGTTGATGACCTTGAGGACCTCGCGACGATGCGCCAGGTCACCCTTCTTGGCGTGGGTCACCAGCTTCTCGGCGTGGGGACGAAGGCGCTTGGCCTTCGACTCGGTCGTGGTGATGCGTCCGTGCTCGAAGAGTGCCGTCGCCAGGTTGGCCAGGATGGCCTTCTGGTGCGACGCCGACCCGCCGAGACGGCGGCCCTTGGTGGGCTTGGGCATGATGAATCTCCTAGTAAGAGCTCCCGCGAGAGCTGATTACAGCTGTTCTGTCTCGGCGTAGTCCTGCTCGGTTCCCTCGGTGTCCGAGAAGGAACCGGCGTCGGTGTCGCTCCACGTTCCCGTGGTGGCGTCGTATCCGGGCACGGTGGTCGGATCGAAGGACGCGGGGCTGTCCTTGAGGGAGAGGCCCAGCGAATGCAGCTTGACCTTGACCTCGTCGATGGACTTCTGTCCGAAGTTACGGATGTCCAGCAGATCGGACTCGGTACGACCAACCAACTCGCCGACGGTGTGAACACCCTCGCGCTTGAGGCAGTTGTAGGAACGGACCGTCAGGTCCAGATCCTCGATGGGGAGTCCGAAGGAAGCGATGTGATCGGCCTCGGCGGGCGAGGGTCCGATCTCGATTCCTTCTGCTTCGACGTTCAGCTCACGGGCAAGGCCGAAGAGCTCAACCAGGGTCTTGCCCG
Organism: Rhodococcus sp. Eu-32; assembly: GCF_003336925.1. Lineage (NCBI taxonomy): Bacteria > Bacillati > Actinomycetota > Actinomycetes > Mycobacteriales > Nocardiaceae > Rhodococcus > Rhodococcus sp. Eu-32. The sequence continues at coordinate 75,481 of NZ_QGNK01000018.1, forward strand.
CCGAAGCGAGCGCGTCCCGCGCGGTGATGGAGTTCTTGGTCTCCACGTCGAGAACGAGCCGATCGAAGTCGGTGCGCTGTTCGACGCGGGTGGCCTCCACCTTGTAGGTGACCTTGAGGACCGGCGAGTAGATCGAGTCGACCGGGATACGGCCGATCTCTGCGCCGGACGCCTTGTTCTGAACGGCAGGGACGTAGCCGCGACCGCGCTCGACGACGAGCTCGATCTCCAGCTTGCCCTTGTCGTTCAGGGTCGCGATGTGCAGATCCGGGTTGTTCACCGTGACGCCGGCCGGGGGAACGATGTCGCCTGCGGTAACAGCGCCGGGGCCCTGCTTGCGGACGTACATGGTGACCGGCTCGTCCTCTTCGGAGCTCACGACGAGTCCCTTGAGGTTCAGGATGATGTCGGTGACGTCTTCCTTGACTCCGGGAACGGTGGTGAACTCGTGGAGAACGCCGTCGATACGGATGCTGGTGACAGCAGCGCCGGGGATCGACGACAGCAGGGTACGGCGGAGCGAGTTGCCGAGGGTGTAACCGAAGCCAGGCTCGAGCGGCTCGATGACGAACTTCGAGCGGTTGTCGGCGATGACCTCTTCGGTCAACGTCGGGCGCTGTGAAATGAGCATTGTTTCTTCCTCCTGTACGGACGTCCGCTATTTGACGCCCACGTGTGGAGGCGAGAACGCCTGCGGATGAATACGACACCCGCAGGCGTGCTGCGCCTTACTTCGAGTAGTACTCGACGATGAGCTGCTCCTGGAGCGGCACATCGATCTGTGCGCGCTCCGGTACCCGGTGAACCAGGATCCGCAGGCGGTTCGGGACGACCTGCAGCCACGAGGCAACGGGACGCTCGCCGACCGTCTCACGGGCGACCTGGAACGGAAGCGTGGACAGCGACTTCTCGCGGACATCGATGATGTCGTACTGCGAGACGCGGTAGCTGGGAATGTCCACTCGCTGGTTGTTCACGAGGAAGTGCCCGTGGGTGACCAGCTGACGTGCCTGACGACGCGTGCGTGCGAGTCCGGCGCGGTAGACGACGTTGTCGAGACGCGTCTCGAGGATCGTCAACAAGTTCTCACCGGTCTTGCCGGGACGCTTGTTGGCTTCCTTGTAGTAGAGACGGAACTGCTTCTCCATGACGCCGTAGGTGAAGCGAGCCTTCTGCTTCTCCTGCAGCTGGAGCAGGTACTCGCTCTCCTTGATCCGCGCGCGGCCGTGCTGGCCGGGCGGGTAAGGACGACGCTCGAACGCCTGGTCGCCTCCAACGAGGTCGACGCGCAGACGACGCGACTTGCGGGTAGCGGGACCGGTATAACGTGCCATTTTCTAAACCTTTCCTTCCCGCTAGACCCGACGCCGCTTCGGCGGACGGCAGCCGTTGTGCGGCTGGGGGGTGACATCGGAGATGGTGCCGACCTCGAGGCCAGCAGCCTGAAGCGAGCGGATCGCGGTCTCACGGCCGGAGCCGGGACCCTTGACGAACACGTCGACCTTCTTGACGCCGTGCTCCTGTGCCTTGCGCGCAGCGTTCTCGGCCGCGAGCTGAGCAGCGAACGGAGTCGACTTACGCGAGCCCTTGAAGCCCACGTGGCCCGACGACGCCCACGAGATGACGTTGCCCGACGGGTCGGTGATCGACACGATCGTGTTGTTGAACGTGCTCTTGATGTGTGCAGATCCGTGCGGGACGTTCTTCTTGTCCCTGCGACGCGCCTTCTGCGTCTTCTTCGGACCGGTACCGCGTGCTTTGGGGGGCATTACTTCGCCTTCTTCTTGCCGGCAATGGTGCGCTTCGGTCCCTTACGGGTGCGCGCATTGGTCTTGGTGCGCTGTCCACGGACGGGCAGACCACGACGGTGGCGAAGGCCCTGGTAGCAGCCGATTTCGATCTTGCGACGGATGTCGGCCTGAACCTCGCGGCGCAGGTCGCCCTCGACCTTGAGGGACTCCTCGATGTACTCGCGGAGCTTCGTCAGATCTTCGTCGGACAGATCCTTGCTGCGCAGGTCCGGGCTGATGCCGGTTGCGTCGAGGATCTCCTTCGAGCGGGTACGGCCGATGCCGTAGATGTAGGTCAGTGCGATCTCCATGCGCTTTTCGCGCGGCAGATCCACACCTGCGAGACGTGCCATGTGGCAATCCTTATCTTGTTCCGGAGGTCTGCTCCCAGTCCGTCCCCTGTGCCTCTGTACTGCTGGGAACCGAAATTCCCTCGAACTCAGTGGGGCCCCGGCCTCCGTGCCGGGGGTATGCCGTGACGCGTATGTCGCGGTTGGTGCTGGGAGGTCTTCTTCTAGCTATGTGCCAAGCAGAAACGCGAATGCTCGGTGGTTATCCCTGACGCTGCTTGTGACGCAGGTTGTCGCAGATGACCATGACTCGCCCGTTACGACGAATCACCTTGCACTTCTCGCAGATCTTCTTGACGCTCGGCTGAACCTTCACGTCGCTGATCTCCTGTGTTCTGCCCACGCGCGCCGAATTGCACGGCACCGCCGCGAGCATGGTTCTCTCCGACCGGATCTGGCCGAAGAAGCTTTTTACTTGTAGCGGTAAACGATGCGCCCACGCGTGAGGTCGTACGGAGAGAGCTCCACTACGACGCGATCCTCGGGGAGGATGCGAATGTAGTGCTGGCGCATCTTTCCGCTGATGTGTGCGAGCACCTTGTGGCCGTTCTCCAGCTCAATGCGAAACATCGCATTGGGCAGGGGTTCGACGACCCGGCCCTCGACCTCGATGGCACCGTCTTTCTTAGCCATATCCTCCGCGTCCCTGGCTTCACGCCTGGTTGATTGCATCTGTTTCCGTTACCGTGATGCTCACTGCCCGGTCGCACGAGCGCCGGCTCACGCAGGCATGCGGACAACCGGTACGCAGAGCGCACCGCCGACCTATGCTACCGGCAAACTCCCACCAGGCCAAATGAGCCTCCAGCGGGGATGGCAAGCTACGGGGATGCGCGCGCTGATTCAACGGGTGACATCCGCATCGGTCCAGGTAGACGGCTCTGTAGTCGGCACCTTGGACCTCGCCGACGGCAGGCAGGGGTTGGTCGTGCTCGTCGGAGCAACACACACCGACACCGTGGAGTCGAGCGACGCTCTCGCCGAGAAGATCTGGAAAATGCGAATTCTCGACGACGAGAAATCGGCCTCGGACGTCGGTGCTCCCCTACTGGTGATCAGTCAGTTCACGCTGTACGCCAACACTGCCAAGGGCCGGCGACCGTCATGGAACCAGGCCGCGCCCGGGACAGTCGCCGAACCACTCGTCCAACGGGTGGTCGATCGCCTTCGCAAACTCGGAGCCATCGTCGAGACCGGGACGTTCGGGGCTCACATGAAGGTGGCGCTCGTCAACGACGGTCCGGTGACCATTTCGGTCGAGCTCTGACGGACCGAATGCGTCCCTCGCTCACCCCCCCGCTCGCACCGAGGGCGTCCCTCGGTCACTCGGAGTGACCGAATGCGTCCCTCGCTCACCCCGCCCGCACCGAGGGCGTCCCTCGGTCACTCGGAGTGACCGAATGTCACCTTCGGTCGGAGCGGGGACGGAGCGCGGCAACGGATCGCGACGCCCGGACTATCTATTCGGGCCGCAGCGTCAGGATGCGCGGACCGTCCTCGGTGACGGCGACGGTGTGTTCCCAATGCGCTGCTCGGGAACCGTCGGTGGTGACGACGGTCCAGTCGTCACCCAGAACCTCGGTCTCGTAGGTGCCGAGGGTGAGCATCGGTTCGATCGCGAGGGTCGAACCGACTACGAGCTCGGGGCCCTTGCCAGGTGCGCCTTCGTTCGCGAGGAACGGCTCCATGTGCATTTCGCGACCGATGCCGTGGCCGCCGTACCCGTCGACGATGCCGTACTTGCGGCCGTGTGCCTTCTCGGCCGCGTGCGTGCCTGTCTCGATGGCATGCGAGACATCCGTCAGACGGTTGCCCGCGATCATGGCCGCGATGCCCGCTTCCATCGACAACCGCGTTGCTTCGCTGAGCAACTCGTCGGCTTCGATGATCTGGCCGACACCGAAGGTCCAGGCGGAATCTCCGTGCCATCCGTCGAGAATGGCGCCGCAGTCGATCGAGATCAGGTCGCCGTCGGCGAGAACGTCGTCGGCGGACGGAATGCCGTGCACGACACGGTCGTTCACCGACGAGCAGATGCTGCCGGTGAAGCCGTGGTAACCGAGGAACGACGGGACAGCACCTGCATCCCGGATGACGGCCTCCGCGACCCGGTCCAATTCCAGGGTCGATACTCCCGGTTTGGCCGCGTCACGGACGGCTACCAATGCGGCGCCGACGACAGCGCCGGCCGCAGCCATGGCGTCGAGCTCTCCAGGACTGCGGAACGGCACTACTTTGCGCTTACGACCGAACGCCATTACTTGTCGAAACCCTCGATAGCTTTCAGAGCGCGTGCGCTGACTTCGTCGACTTCACCGATCGCGTCGACCGTGACGATCGAGTCCGAGTAGTAGTCGAGCAACGGTGCGGTCTCGTCGCGGTAGACGTTGAGTCGGTTACGAATCACGTCTTCCTTGTCGTCCGCGCGGCCGCGGGCCAGCATGCGCTCGACGACGACGTCCTCGTCGACGACGAAGGACAGGACCGCGTCGAGCTTCGCGCCCATGTCGGCGAGAATTCCGACGAGCGCCTCAGCCTGGTTGACCGAACGCGGGAAGCCGTCGAGGAGGAAGCCGTTGACGGCGTCCGGCTCGGCGAGGCGGCTGCGCACCATGTCGACGGTGAGTTCGCTCGGGACGAGGTCGCCCGCGTCGAGGTACTTCTTCGCCTCGATACCGAGTGCGGTCTGCTCGCTGATGTTCGCGCGGAACAGATCTCCGGTGGAGATGTGGGGTACACCCAGCTTCTCCGACAGGATCGTTGCCTGGGTGCCCTTACCGGCACCGGGAGGACCAAGAAGAACAAGTCTCACTTGAGGAACCCTTCGTAGTTACGCTGCATCAGCTGGCTTTCGATCTGTTTCACGGTGTCGAGGCCGACGCTGACCATGATGAGCACGGCAGTACCGCCGAACGGCAAGTTCTGCGCGCCGCCCGAGCTACCGATGTCGAGGAACAGGTTGGGCAGCACGGCGATGGTGCCCAGGTAGATCGCGCCCGGCAGTGTGATGCGGCTGAGCACGTAGTTCAAGTAGTCGGCGGTCGGCCTGCCCGGGCGGATGCCCGGGATGAATCCACCGAACTTCTTCATCTCGTCGGCGCGTTCCTCCGGGTTGAAGGTGATGGCGACGTAGAAGTAGGTGAAGAAGACGATGAGTCCGAAGTAGATGGCGATGTAGACCGGGTTCGCCGGGTTCACCAAGTACTCGTTGATGATTCGCTGCCACCAGCTCGGGTCCGTCGCGGTACTCGCGGACGTCAGCTGGGCGATCAAGTTGGGGAGGTACAGAAGCGACGACGCGAAGATCACGGGGATGACGCCTGCCTGGTTGACCTTCAAAGGCAGGTACGTCGACGAACCGCCGTACATCTTGCGCCCGACCATGCGCTTGGCGTACTGCACCGGGATACGACGCTGGCCCTGCTCGACGAAGACGACGCCGGCGATGATCAGTAGCGCCGCGACGCAGACCAGGCCGAAGACCAGGCCTCCACGGCTGTCCAGAATCGACTTGCCCTCGGACGGGATGCGCGACGCGATGCCGGCGAAGATCAGCAGCGACATACCGTTGCCGACGCCGCGTTCGGTGATGACCTCGCCGAACCACATCACGAGCGCCGCACCGGCAGTCATGACGAGCACGATGATGATCAGACCGAAGATGCTCGTGTCCGCGATGATGTCCTGTTGGCAGCCCTGCAGCAGCTGACCGCGCGACGCGAGTGCAACCAGACCCGTTGCCTGCAGGATCGCGAGAGCGATCGACAGATACCGGGTGTACTGGGTCATCTTCGCCTGGCCGGACTGGCCTTCCTTGCGAAGTTCTTCGAACTTCGGGATGACGACCGTCAACAGCTGAACGATGATGCTGGCCGTGATGTACGGCATGATGCCGATCGCGAAGACCGACAGTTGCAGAAGTGCGCCGCCGGAGAACAGGTTGATCAACGAGTAGATGCCCGCCTGGTCGCCACCGGAGACCTGGTCGATACATGCTCGGACGTTGGCGTAGTCGACGCCGGGAGACGGCAGGGTTGCACCGAACCGATAGAGGGCAACCAACCCGAGGGTGAAGAGGATCTTCCGTCTCAGGTCAGGAGTCCTGAGGGCCGACACGAAGGCGGAAAGCAAAGATCCTCCTGGCACAAGGCGCGTTGGCGTCGAGATCCGTCGGACCGTGATCGGTCCGGCCGAGCTTCGACCGTGGACTGCAGACGATGTTCGTCGCCCGCATTCGAGCAATGAAAGTGAACTCTAGAACTCTAACAGTGTGCGCCGTGCGGGCTGACGGTCAGTTGCCGTGCTACCCGATCGGGCACCGTCTTCGCCATCCGGGTGGAACCCACGAACGCCCGGTGAGGCACCGATGGCCGCAGTGCACGCCTCCGTGAGGAAGTGCACTGCGGCCATCGCGCGATGTACCTACCGGCACCCGCAAGCACGGCGGGTGCCGGAGCAGGCTAGACCTCGGTTGCAGAACCGCCGGCAGCGGCGATCTTTTCCTTGGCAGAGCCGGTGAACTTGTTGACGGAGATGTCGACCTTGACGGTCAGCTTTCCGTCGCCCAGAACCTTGACGGGCTGGTTCTTGCGAACCGCACCCTTCGCGATGAGATCGGCAATGCTGATCTCGCCGCCCTGGGGGAAGAGCCGCTCGATGTCGCGAAGGTTCACGACCTGGAACTCGACCCGGTTCGGGTTGGTGAAGCCCTTGAGCTTCGGCAGACGCATCTGCAGGGGCATCTGGCCGCCCTCGAAACGCGACGGCACGTTCTTGCGTGCGCCGGTTCCCTTGGTACCGCGACCAGCGGTCTTGCCGCGCTTGCCGCCTTCACCGCGGCCGACGCGAATCTTCGCCGACTTGGATCCGGGAGCGGGGCGCAGGTGGTGCAGTTTGATGGTCATGGTTAGACCTCCTCAACTGTGACGAGGTGGCGCACCACGTTGACCAGTCCGCGAGTCTGCGGCGTGTCCTCGCGAACGACGGACTGGCGGATGCCCTTCAGTCCGAGTGTCCGCAGGCTGTCCCGCTGGTTCGACTTCTGGCCGATGGTGCTCTTGATCTGAGTGACCTTCAGCTGTGCCATTACTTCACCGCTCCTGCCTGTGCGCGCGCACGGAGCATGCCTGCGGGAGCAACCTCTTCGAGGGTCAGGCCGCGGCGAGCCGCGACTTCCTCGGGACGCTGCAGTTCCTTCAGAGCCTGCACGGTGGCGTGGACGACGTTGATGGCGTTGTCGCTTCCGAGCGACTTCGACAGCACGTCGTGGATTCCGGCGCACTCCAGCACGGCGCGGACAGCACCACCGGCGATGACACCGGTACCGGCGCTGGCCGGACGGAGCATGACGATGCCTGCTGCAGCTTCACCCTGGACGGGGTGCGTAATGGTGCCGCCGATCATCGGAACGCGGAAGAAGCCCTTGCGTGCCTCTTCGACGCCCTTCTGGATCGCCGCGGGAACTTCCTTGGCCTTGCCGTAGCCGACGCCGACCAAGCCGTTGCCGTCGCCGACGATGACGAGGGCGGTGAAGCTGAAGCGACGACCACCCTTGACGACCTTGGAGACGCGGTTGATCGCGACTACGCGCTCGATGAAGTTCGACTTCTCGGCAGCGTTTCCGCCACGCGAGTTGTCGCGACGATCGCGTCCACCACGGTTGTCACCGCGGTTGTCGCCGCTGTTCGGTCCACTGTTCTGTCCGGCGGGGCCGTTTCCGCCGTCACGCCGTTGACGTCCCGGCATCAGGCTGTCCTTCCGTTGTTCGTGGTCATCATCAGAATGCCAACCCGCCTTCGCGGGCAGCATCTGCCAGAGCCGCGATGCGGCCGCTGTAGGTGTTGCCGCCGCGGTCGAAGACGACCGCGTCGATTCCAGCTGCCTTGGCGCGGCTGGCGATGAGCTCGCCGACCTTGGCGCTCTGCGCCTTCTTGTCGCCGTCCAACGCGCGCACGTCCGCCTCGATGGTCGACGCGCTGGCCAACGTGTGGCCTGCGAGGTCGTCCACGAGCTGGACATGGATGTGGCGTGAGGAGCGGTTGACGACCAACCGGGGACGCTCGGGCGTTCCGGAGATCTTCTTGCGCAGGCGGAAGTGGCGACGTGCCTTGGAGAGGCGGCGCTTCGTCGAGACGTCGGTTCCGCGAGGAGTGCGGTCGACCTTCGCCTTGTCTGTTGTCTGGCTCATATCACTTACCCGTCTTTCCGACCTTGCGGCGGATGACTTCACCCTCGTAGCGGATGCCCTTGCCCTTGTACGGGTCCGGACGCCGCAGACGACGAATGTTGGCAGCGATCTGGCCGACTGCCTGCTTGTCGATGCCGCTGATGGTGAATCGCGTGGGCGACTCCACCGTGAACGTGATGCCTTCCGGTGCCTCGATCAGCACGGGGTGGCTGTACCCGAGAGCGAACTCGAGGTCCTTGCCCTTGAGGACAACGCGGTAACCGACGCCGTGAATCTCCATCTTGGTGGTGTAACCGTTGGTGACACCGGTGATGAGGTTGGCGACGAGGGTGCGCGAGAGGCCATGCAGCGAGCGGCTACGACGCTCGTCGTCCGGACGGGTGACAGCGATGCTGCCGTCCTCGGCGCGGGCGATCTGGATGGGCTCGGCGATCGTCAGCTCGAGGGAACCCTTGGGGCCCTTGACCGCGACGTTCTGGCCGTCGATGGTGATGTCGACGCCCGCGGGAACCGCGACCGGCAATTTTCCAATACGTGACATGGTGGTGGCCTCCCCTACCAGACGTAGGCGAGGACTTCTCCGCCCACACCCTGCTTGGCCGCCTGACGCTCCGTGAGCAGACCGGTGGACGTGGAGATGATCGCCACGCCCAGTCCGCCGAGAACCTTGGGCAGATTGGTGGATTTCGCGTACACACGAAGGCCGGGCTTCGAGATGCGACGCACGCCGGCGAGGCTGCGCTCACGGCTGGGTCCGTACTTGAGGTCGACGACGAGGGTCTTGCCCACCTCTGCGTCCTCGGTACGGTAATCAGCGATGTAGCCCTCGCGCTTCAAGATGTCGGCGATGTTCGCCTTCAGCTTCGAGTGAGGAAGCTTCACCTGGTCGTGGTACGCCGAGTTGGCGTTGCGCAGACGAGTCAAGAAGTCTGCGATTGGATCGGTCATCGTCATGGTGTGACCTGTGCACCTTTCTCGCAGCGGTTCCCATGCAGCACGCGCGAACTGGTGCCACCGGGCGAAAGAAAACCCTTGGCCTGGCTCGTCACATCGTGGGCCTACAGCGAAGTGAACATGTCCTGACCGACTGTTGCCGGTCAGGGGTTGCGCTCCTGGCAATGCATCGCTGCACTGCCAGGTGTTACGAGTTTCAACGTGGAAGACTCGAGGTTGCGTCTGTCATTGCAAGGACTCGTGTGCAGGCACGACGAAGCCCGGGCAACCGCACAAGTGTAGGCAATGGGCCGCTGATCTCCAAATCGTCCGTTAAGCGCAAAAACGGGCGTGGGTTCCATTCGGAACCCACGCCCGTCAGCGTGGTGCGAGGCCCGAGGGCCTCAGATCACCAGGAGCTCTTGTGAACGCCAGGAAGCTCACCGCGGTGCGCCATCTCGCGAACGCAGATACGGCACAAGCCGAACTTGCGGAACACCGAGTGGGGACGGCCGCAGCGGTTGCAACGCGTGTAGGCGCGCACAGCGAACTTCGGCTTCTTGTTGGCCTTGTTGACCAATGCCTTCTTAGCCATGGACTCAGTTCTCCTTGAACGGGAAGCCGAGGTGCTTGAGCAGCGCGCGGCCTTCTTCGTTGTTGGTTGCGGTGGTCACCACAGTGATGTCCATGCCGCGCGGACGATCGATCTTGTCCACGTCGATCTCGTGGAACATCGACTGCTCGTTGAGGCCGAACGTGTAGTTGCCGTTGCCGTCGAACTGCGTGCCGGAGAGGCCACGGAAGTCCCTGATTCGGGGAAGGGCAATGGAGGTCAGGCGGTCCAGGAACTCCCACATGCGGTCGCCGCGCAGCGTGACGCGCGCACCGATGGGCATTCCTTCGCGGAGCTTGAACTGTGCGATGGACTTGCGCGCCTTGCGGATCTCCGGCTTCTGACCGGTGATCGCAGCGAGGTCGGCAACTGCACCGTTGATCAGCTTCGCGTCGCGGGCGGCGTCGCCGACACCCATGTTGACGACGACCTTCACAACACCCGGGATCTGCATGACGTTGTCGTATGCGAACTCGGAGTTGAGAGCGTCGCGGATCTCGGCGCGGTAGCGCGCCTTCAGCCGAGGCTGCGTGTTCTCAGTGGTAGTCATCTCAGATGTCCTTCCCGTTCTTCCGGGAAATACGAACGCGCTTGCCGGTCTCTTCGTCGGTCCGGTAGCCCACGCGGGTGGGGTTGCCGTCCGAGTCGATGACCGCGACGTTCGAAACGTGGATCGGGGCTTCCTGCGTGACGATGCCGCCCGAGGAGGCGCCACGCTGGTTCGCGGAAACCGCGGTGTGCTTCTTGATGCGGTTCACGCCCTCGACGAGGACCTTGGAATCAGCCGGGTAGGCCTGGATGACCTTGCCCTTGGCGCCCTTGTCCTTGCCTGCGATCACGAGAACGGTGTCGCCCTTGTGCACCTTCATTTACAGCACCTCCGGGGCGAGCGAGACGATCTTCATGAACTTCTTCTCGCGGAGCTCGCGGCCGACCGGGCCGAAGATGCGAGTTCCACGGGGATCGTTGTCGGCCTTGATGAGCACCGCAGCGTTCTCGTCGAAACGGATGTACGAGCCATCCGGACGACGGCGCTCCTTGACGGTACGCACGATGACGGCCTTGACGACCTCACCCTTCTTGATGTTGCCGCCGGGAATGGCGTCCTTCACCGTTGCCACGATGACGTCGCCGATTCCGGCGTAGCGACGTGACGAGCCACCGAGAACGCGGATGCAAAGGATTTCCTTCGCGCCCGTGTTATCAGCAACGCGTACGCGCGACTCCTGCTGAATCACAAACTTCTCCTAGACCTGGATGTGCTTACGTGCCGGATTTCCGTCCCGACACGCGCGGTCGGCTGCCGCAACACGGGCGCACGAGGGCACACCGCTGCCACAGGCAACTGGTCAAGTGTAGGGAACTACCGAGCCGAAACCAAATCGAGGCTGGTCACCAGACGAACGTGTGGTACTTCAATCCCCCGCGTACCTCACCGACGTGGGCAGCTACGGCGCGCAACCATTGTCCACGCGAGACTCGCGTGACGAATCGCGGCACGAGCGGGTTGCCGAGAAGCAACAGCCCCCACCATCGCATGGCCCGTCGTAGATGGACCGGCGGGCAGCCCTGGGCGCGATAGAGCCCTTGCACCTGGGCGAACCCGTAGCCCAATTTGTAGGACTGTCTGATCAACGGCACAAGCCTGTCGCGGAGTCGATATCCGACCAGTTGTTTTTGCGCGAAAGCAAGGGTGTACCCCGTCAATTGCGCGCGCCAGCAGAATTCGACATCCTCGCTTGCTTTCAATTCGGACGACATTCCTCCGAGTGCGCGATATACCGAAGCCCAGCAACCGAAACTCGCACCGATCGCGAAAGGCAGAAATGTGGTCTTCCCTTGCGTCTCAGGCGGACTCGTCGGCGTCCAGTCGAGCGCCTTGGCCGTATTGATCGAGTCGGTCTCGACAGCGGTGCCGACGACGTCGCTCTCCTGCGCCAGATCGACCAACGTGGCAAGCCAGTCTGCGTGCACGACGTCGTCCGCGTCGCAGAAGGCAAGGAACTCACCACGGGCAACGTTCGCGCCCTGGTTGCGTGCATACGACGGTCCCGCCTTCCCCGACGCGTCCACGTAGCGCACGTCGAGCAGTCCCTTGCGGGCGTATTCGCGCACATGTTGGTCGAGGCCGTCGTCCGACCCGTTGTCGGCGATCACGACCTCGACCGGGCCCGGGTAGCTCTGCTTGGCGAGACTGTCCAGCTGGTCGTCGAGATCCGGCAGCGAATTCTTTGCGGGAATGACGACGGAGACCAGGATCTCGTCGTGATGGCGTTTGGATTCCGATTTCTCGGAAACCTGCAGTTCGGTCATCGAAACCCCGCTCGCGTCGGCAGCCGGAAAACATGAAGAGACGTACAGCGATTCGACACTAATCCATTCGGACCGTCCTGTGCATCTCGTAACAGGTGGAACGAAGTTGTTGTCGGTCGATTGATCGACTTGAAACCGCCGAAATAATAATTTCGCCATTTCCGTTCGATTCTGCGGCCGATCCCCCGGTTCTGCCGACGTCGGGCACACTGGATCTCGTGAAGACACTCGCCCCTGGGGAGAATTGTCCGGCCCCGTCGTCCACCATGACGATCCACGTCGAGAGCGCGTATCCGCTGGACGTGTCGGCGTTGTTGCTCGCCGCGGACGGCCGTGTTCGTTCGGATGCGGACCTGATCTTCTACAACCAACCCGTCGGTCCCGGCGTCGAGTACCGCCACGAGGGCAGCCGTCACCGTATCGTCGTCGACACCGCCCACATTCCGTCCGACATCGACACAGTCGCGATCACGGCATCGCTGGATGGCACAGGCCCGACGACCTTCGCGGCCGCCGGTCCTGTCGCGACGACAGTGGGCGACGCGTCGGGAAGCGCCGTCGTGAGCTACCGAGCCGATGCCGGAGCTGACGAGTCCGCCCTGGTCTGTCTCGAGATCTACCGCCGCGGCTCGGACTGGAAGCTCCGCGCGGTGGGCCAAGGCTATGCCGACGGATTGGCCGGGCTGGCAACAGCTTTCGGCATCACCATCGACGACGAAGAGCCAACCCACGCGTCGGTCGCGTCGCCCACGAGCACTCCCCCACCCACCCCGGCGGCCGCTCCCACATCGCCGGCTCCTACGTCAGGAGGGCATCAGCCCATGAAGAGTGACCTGTTCGCGCCCGCGCATTCCGAGGTCCCCGGCGCGGGTATTCAGAAGCAAGGCAGCAAGATGTGCCGGGTCGGCATGAACGGCGACGTCATGGCACGCGCCGGCTCGATGGTCGCCTACCAGGGCGATCTGAGCTTCGAAGCAAAGGGCTCGGGTGGCTTCGGCAGAGCCGTCCGTCAGGCGCTGTCCGGTGAGGGCGTGCCGCTCATGAAGGTTTCCGGGCGCGGGGATCTGTTCCTCGCGAACGCCGCCCAGGACGTTCACCTGATCGATCTCGACGGGTCCGACGGTCTGACGATCAACGGTGCGAACGTACTGGCGTTCGATTCGTCGCTGAGCTACGACGTCAAACGCGTCCAGGGCGCGGCATCGGGCGGGAATGCCGGGTTCTTCAACTGCGTGTTCACCGGACGAGGCCGTATCGCGATCACGACCGACGGCGTTCCCGTCGTGCTGAACGTGGATCAGCCGACGTTCGCCGATCCGCAGGCGGCGGTCGCATGGTCGTCCAGCCTGTCTACGCGAGTGAAGAAGAACGACTCGTTCGGCCTGGGGACGTTGATGGGTCGATCGACCGGCGAGCGCTTCACACTGGAGTTCGCGGGTCAGGGATTCGTCGTCGTCCAACCGTCGGAGCTGCCGCCTGCCGGCATGATCGGCGGTAGTGGAAGCGGCGAACAGGCGGGTGTCGGTGGCGCGCTCGGTGGGCTCCTCGGACGCTGAGAGCCTCGCCGGAACATACGAAAAAGCCCGCTCCCATTCGGGAGCGGGCTTCGTTCGCAGTAAGGACGGGAGTCCTACTTGGCCTTCTCGAGGACCTCGACCAGTCGCCAGTGCTTCGTGGCGGACAGCGGGCGGGTCTCCATGAGCTGAACGCGGTCACCGATTCCGGCGACTCCGTTCTCGTCGTGGGCCTTCACCTTGGTCGTGCGACGGATGACCTTGCTGTAGAGCGGGTGCTTGACCCGGTCTTCCAGCTCGACCACGATCGTCTTCTGCATCTTGTCGGATACGACGTATCCGATGCGGGTCTTGCGGTTGTTGCGTCCTTCAGTCACAGTCTTTTCCTCGCTCATGCCGCGTCACCTGCAGTGTCGTCGGCAGGGCCGGTGGCCAGACCGAGCTCACGCTCACGCAGGACGGTGTAGATGCGCGCGATCTCGTGACGAACGGTGCGCAGTCGACGGTTGTTGTCCAGCTGGCCGGTAGCCATCTGGAAACGAAGGTTGAACAGCTCTTCCTTCGACTCGCGCAGCTTGGTGACCAGCTCTTCACCGGTGAGCTCGCGAAGCTCTGCGGCTGGGGTTCCGGTAGCCATCAGAACTGCTCCTCCCTGGTGATGATGCGTGCCTTCATCGGCAGCTTGTGGATTGCGCGAGTCAGTGCTGCACGCGCGGTTGCTTCGTCGGGGAACGAGAGCTCGAAGAGCACCCGACCCGGCTTGACGTTCGCGACCCACCACTCGGGCGAACCCTTACCGGAACCCATTCGGGTCTCGGCAGGCTTCTTGGTGAGCGGGCGGTCCGGGAAGATGTTGATCCAGACCTTGCCGCCACGCTTGATGTGGCGAGTGATCGCGATTCGGGAAGCCTCGATCTGACGGTTGGTGATGTAGGCGGGCTCGAGAGCCTGGATGCCGTAGTCACCGAACGTCACGTGGTTGCCGCCCTTGGACGCACCCGATCGCTTCGGGTGGTGCTGCTTCCGGTGCTTGACCCGGCGTGGGATCAACATCGTCAGCCCTCCTGATTCGACTCGGTCGAGGCCGGAGCCTCTGCGGATGCCGCGCGACCGGCCTCGGTGCTGGTCGCCGTGGTGCCCGAAGCACCGGAACGACGCGGACGCGAGGGACGCTCACGACGCGGGCGGTCGTTGCCTGCAGCAGGTGCAGCAGCGGCCAGCTCACGACGGCCACCGACGATGTCGCCCTTGTAGATCCAGACCTTCACGCCGATGCGGCCGAAGGTGGTCTTGGCTTCGTACAGTCCGTAGTCGATGTCCGCACGAAGCGTGTGCAGCGGCACACGGCCTTCGCGGTAGAACTCCGAGCGGGACATCTCGGCGCCGCCGAGACGGCCGGAGCACTGGACACGAATTCCCTTGACGTTCGGCTGACGCATGGCCGACTGAATGGCCTTACGCATCGCGCGACGGAATGCGACGCGGTTGCTGAGCTGCTCGGCAACACCCTGGGCCACGAGCTGAGCCTCGGACTCGGCGTTCTTGACCTCGAGGATGTTGAGCTGAACCTGCTTGCCGGTCAGCTTCTCGAGTGCTCCGCGGATGCGGTCGGCTTCGGCGCCACGGCGACCGATGACGATGCCCGGGCGTGCCGTGTGGATGTCCACGCGAACACGGTCACGGGTGCGCTCGATCTCGACCTTCGCGATACCCGCGCGCTCCATGCCGGTGGCGAGAAGCTTGCGGATCGCGACGTCTTCCTTGACGTACTCCGAGTACTGCTTGTCTGCGTACCAACGCGACTTCCAGTCAGTGGTGATACCCAAGCGGAAGCCGTGCGGGTTGATTTTCTGACCCACTACTGAGCCCCTTCCTTGGACGCCTGACCCTTGCGGCGGTTACGGCTGGTTCCACCGGTCTTGGGCAGGCTCTCGACGATCACCGTGATGTGGCTCGTGCGCTTGCGGATCCGGAATGCCCGGCCCTGAGCACGCGGCTGGAAACGCTTGAGGGTTGCGCCCTCGTCCACGAATGCAGTCGCGACGACCAGCGTGCTGGGGTCGAGATCCAGGTTGTTCTCGGCGTTGGCCGCTGCGGACGCGATCACCTTGGCGACCGGCTCGCTGGCTGCCTGCGGCGCGAACTTCAGGATGTTGAGCGCGTCCTCGACGGAGCGCCCGCGAACCAGATCGACGACGCGGCGTGCCTTCATGGGCGTGACGCGTACGTGCTTCGCGACGGCCTTTGCAGTCGGGTTGGCGGTTTCGGTCTTGCTCATCGCCTCTTCGCCTTCCGGTCGTCCTTGATGTGACCCTTGAACGTGCGGGTCGGTGCGAACTCTCCGAGCTTGTGGCCGACCATCGAGTCGGACACGAACACCGGCACGTGCTTACGGCCGTCGTGGACGGCGAAGGTGTGACCGATGAAGTCGGGGAGAATTGTCGAGCGACGGGACCAGGTCTTGATGACCTGCTTGGTTCCCTTGTCGTTCTGGACGTCGACCTTCGCGAGGAGGTGATCGTCTACGAACGGGCCTTTCTTCAGGCTGCGTGGCATTCTGAACTCCCTCCTAGCGCTTGTTCTTGCCGGTACGGCGACGACGGACGATGAGCTTGTCGCTCGCCTTGTTCTTGCGGGTACGGCCTTCAGGCTGTCCCCAGGGGCTGACCGGGTGGCGACCACCGGAGGTCTTGCCCTCACCACCACCGTGCGGGTGGTCGACCGGGTTCATGACGACACCACGGACGGTCGGGCGCTTGCCCTTCCAGCGCATACGGCCGGCCTTGCCCCAGTTGATGTTCGACTGCTCGGCGTTGCCGACCTCGCCGACGGTTGCGCGGCAGCGCACGTCGACGCGACGGATCTCGCCGGAGGGCATACGCAGGGTGGCGTAGGTGCCTTCCTTGCCGAGGAGCTGGATGCTCGATCCGGCGGAGCGGGCCATCTTGGCGCCGCCACCGGGACGAAGCTCCACAGCGTGGATGGTCGTACCCGTGGGGATGTTGCGCAGCGGCAGGTTGTTACCCGGCTTGATGTCGGCGCCTGCGCCGGACTCGATCGGGGATCCCTGGCTGATGCCCTTAGGTGCGACGATGTAGCGCTTCTCGCCGTCCGCGTAGTGCAGCAGTGCGATGTTGGCGGTGCGGTTGGGGTCGTACTCGATGTGAGCGACCTTGGCCGGCACGCCGTCCTTGTCGTTGCGACGGAAATCGATCAGACGGTACGCGCGCTTGTGACCGCCACCCTTGTGCCGGGTGGTGATACGACCGTGTGCGTTACGTCCACCGCGACCGTGCAGGGGGCGAATCAGCGACTTCTCGGGCGTGCTGCGAGTGATCTCCGCGAAATCGGAGACACTGGAGCCGCGGCGGCCCGGAGTGGTCGGCTTGTACTTACGGATTGCCATGAGTCTTCTCGTCCTCTAGTTCCGAAGAATCCCAGCCGCTTACGCGACCGGACCTCCGAAGATCTCGATGGGCTTGCTGTCGGCGGAGAGCGTCACGAGCGCGCGCTTGGTGTCCTTGCGCTTGCCGTAACCGAACCGGGTCCGCTTGCGCTTGCCCTGACGGTTCTGCGTGTTGACGCTGGTCACGGTGACGTCGAAGATCTTCTCGACGGCAATCTTGATCTGCGTCTTGTTCGAATCCGGGTGCACCAGGAAGGTGTAGGTGCCTTCCTCGATCAGTCCGTAGGACTTCTCGGAGATGACCGGCGCCAGCAAGATGTCGCGGGGATCGGCGATGGTGGTCACTTGCTTCCCTCCTCGTTCTTCGCAGGCCCTGCGATGAACGTGTTCAGCGCTTCCACGCTGAATACGACGTCATCGGCTTCGAGCACGTCGTACGTGTTGAGCTGGTCGGGTGCGATGGGGTGCACGCCGTCCAGGTTCTGGACGCTCTTCCACGCTGCGATGTCTTCGCGGCCGACGACCAGAAGGACCTTCTTGCGGTCCGAGATCTCGGCGAGGAACGACTTGGCAACCTTGGTCGACGGGGTCTGTCCGGCCACCAGTTCGGTGATCACGTGCAGACGCTCGTTGCGGGTCCGGTCGGAGAGGGCTCCGCGCAGAGCGGCGGCCTTCATCTTCTTCGGCGTCCGCTGGCTGTAGTCACGCGGCTGTGGTCCGTGAACGGTTCCACCGCCGACGAACTGCGGAGCGCGGGTCGAGCCCTGACGAGCGCGGCCGGTGCCCTTCTGGCGGTACGGCTTCTTGCCGCCACCGCGAACGTCGCCACGAGTCTTCGTGGAGTGCGTTCCCTGACGAGCAGCAGCGAGCTGTGCGACGACGACCTGATGCATCAGCGCGACGTTCGCAGGAGCGTCGAAGATCTCGGCGGGGAGATCGACGGTGCCGTTGGTCTTGCCACCGGCTTCCTTGACGTCCAGCGTCAGATTGGTCTTCTTCTCGAGGCTGGTCATGCCCGTGCACCACCCTTCAATGCGGACTTGACGATCACGACGTTGCCGCGACGGCCGGGGATCGCTCCCTTGATCAAGAGCAGACCGTTCTCGCTGTCCACCTTGTGGACCGAGAGGTTCTGCGTGGTGACGCGGTCGCCACCCATGCGTCCGGACATGCGCATTCCCTTGAAGACGCGACCGGGGGTTGCACAACCACCGATGGATCCGGGACGACGGTGGACTGCCTGCGCACCGTGGCTTGCACCCTGGCCGGCGAAGCCGTGGCGCTTCATGGTTCCGGCGAAGCCCTTGCCCTTGCTGGTGCCGGTGACGTCGACGAATGCGCCGTCCTCGAACACAGCGGCGGTGAGCTCCTGGCCGACCTCGAACTGCGAGGCGTCGGCGACACGGATCTCCACGACGTGGCGGCGGGGCGTGACACCTGCCTTCTCGAACTGGCCGGTGGTCGGCTTGTTCACCTTGCGCGGGTCGATCGCACCGAAGGCGACCTGGACTGCGCTGTAGCCGTCGCGCTCCTGCGTGCGGATCTGGGTGACCACGTTCGGGCCTGCCTTGATCACGGTCACGGGAACGACGCGGTTGTTCTCGTCGAAGACCTGGGTCATTCCGAGCTTCGTGCCCAGAATTCCTGTCGCAGGCCGATTCTTGTTATCAGTCATCGTTGTCTCCGCGCTCACTGGATGTTGACGTCGACACTGGCAGGCAGATCGATGCGCATGAGCGCGTCGACCGTCTTCGGCGTCGGGTCGAGGATGTCAATGAGCCGCTTGTGAGTACGCATCTCGAAGTGTTCGCGCGAATCCTTGTACTTGTGGGGCGAACGGATGACGCAGTACACGTTCTTTTCGGTCGGCAACGGCACCGGTCCGACGACGCGGGCACCCGTACGGGTGACCGTCTCGACGATCTTGCGCGCTGACGCATCGATCGCCTCATGGTCGTAGGCCTTGAGCCTGATGCGGATCTTTTGTCCCGCCACGCTTAGTGTCCTTTTCTTGCCGCTTGTCGTAGAACCGGCCACTCGGCCTGCTCCACCTCGTATGCACAGTCCCCGAGTCGTTCGGTTTCACCGAATAGGACTCGAACTGCCTTCGTGCTCGCACGACAGACCGAACGTTGGCGATCAGGCGGGTACCCGATCCGTTGCCGCTGTTCATCTGTCATGGTTCTCCGGTCCACGCGGTCGGGCGTGTCGTATTTCTACTCATACTTCGACCGCTTGCTCTTCTCCGAAGCTCCATGGCGCGAGGCCGTCGGTGCATCTCCGAGCTGGCGAACCGGACGCACTCACGTAAGAGTGCTGGTCCGTTCTGCTTTCCTTACCTGTTCGAGGCCGCACAGAAGCGCGTCCCTGCCCAGGCAACCCGACCAGTATGCCGTACACCGGCCGTGAGTACAAATCCGCCCCGATTGCCCAGCGCATGCCGCTGTCGCCCGAACTTACTCGGCGGTAAGGTGCGGACATGACCGCCACTGTGAACGCCGTCGGACCTACGTACCGCACCTGGCAGCGCCTGCCACGCACTGTCGTGGGAGAAGCACTGTTCTCTCTGGGAATGTGCGTGCGCGTGCCGTACTTCGGCACCATTCTCCCCCACGTCCGATCGCTCGAACCAGGCCGATGCGAGGTGACAGCGCCGAAGTGGTGGGGCATCCGCAATCACCTCGGGACCTTCCACGCCATCGCCGCGTGCAATCTCGCCGAGGTCGCGATGGGGATGCTCGCGGAGGCGACGGTCCCGACGACGCACCGCTGGATCCCCAAGGAGATGAGGGTGCAGTACCTGACCAAGGCGACGACGTCGCTCCACGCTGTCGCGGAGATCGAAATACCCGACTTCGACACGAGCGACGACGGCATGGATCTCGTCGTTCCCGTACGGATCACCGACAAGGCCGGGACCGAGGTCGTGCATGCCGACATCACGATCTGGGTCTCGCGCGCCGCGCGCACGTACGATCGGTGAACCGCTGCACTACATACTGGTCGCATGAAGACTTACGACGCCGTGGTCGCGGGCGGCAGCGGTGCCGTCGGCACCCTGCTCGCCCACCTTCTGGCGGATGACGGGTCGACGGTCCTGACAGTCGACCGTGTCGCTCCACACGACCGGGACGCGAGCATCGACCACGTCGTCGGTGACATCACGGACCCCGACGAACAGTTGGCGTCACACCTGAGCACAGCCGGCGTCGTCGTGCTCGCTGTTCCGGAATCCGTTGCGCTGCAAGCCGTTTCGCGATGGCGTGCTCCGACCGCCCTGCTTGTCGAAACGCTGTCGGTGAAGTCGGGATTCGCGTCGTCCGTGGGCGACATCGCGGGCCCGGTCATCGGCATCAACCCGATGTTCGCGCCCGCGCTCGGTATGCAGGGCCGCCCGGTAGCCGCCGTCACGCACCGACCCGGAACAGCTGCGACCGAGTTCCTGGACAGGGTCCGACGCTGTGGTGGGCGCGTGATCGAACTCGACGCGGACACACACGACAGGTTGGCAGCCGCGACGCAGGCGCTGACGCACGCGGCGGTGCTGGCCTTCGGTTCGGCGCTGGACCAACTGGGCGTCGACGCGTCCCTGGTCGACGCCGTCGCTCCTCCCCCGGCCCGGACTCTCCTCGCCCTCCTCGCACGGGTCTCGGGTGGTCAACCGGAGGTCTACTGGGACGTTCAGGCCGGCAATCCCCATGCGGCCGCGGCACGCGCGGCGTTGGCGCGCGGGCTTCGTGACCTCGACGCGACCGTCGCGTGCGGAACCGAGCCGGACTTCGCCGAACTCATGCGACGTGCGGGCGCATCGGTGCCGAACGGTGACGTCTATTCGGCGTTGTGTACCGAGCTTTTCGGTACGGTTCGAGGTAGCGCCACGTGACAGAGGACTACGCAATGATCGAACACCCCTCGCTTCCCGAGTACGACGCCACCGACCCCGTCGAAAGCGCCGTGGTCAAGCGTCTGGCCGGAAACTGGGAGCACCGGGCAACCGTCAAGAAGGCCGAACCGGATCTCGACGACCTCTTCGATCCTGCCAAGCACGATTTCCCCGAAGCTCTCATTCCGTTCGCGGAGCACGACACCTACCGCGAACTCCCCGAGGCCAGGCGCGAGAAGCTCCGAGCGTGGGGCTGGATCGCCTACAACAAGAACGTCATGGACGTCGAGCAGCAGGTCGTCAATCCGGGTTTCTCGTTGCTGGCGCAGGATGCCTTCGAGACCGGACTCGGCGACACACTCGCGGTCGCCGTCACTCAGGCAATGGTCGACGAGCAGTACCACACCCTCATGCACCTCAACGCGAGCGTCCTGACGCGTCGCAGGCGCGGTTGGCCCCTTCGAACGCAGAGCCTTCCCTTCAGCGCGACGGTTCGACGACGCCAGAAAGCACAGCTCACCGCACCGGACTCGGAGAGCGCAGCTCTCAGCGCCCTCGCGTTCACGACGGTGGCAGAGATCTCGATCACCTCCTACCTCGACCTGATAGAGGACAACGAACTGGTCCAGCCGGTGAACCGGGCAACCGTCAAGCTGCACAACCGAGACGAGTACTGCCACGCGTCGATCGCCGACGATCTGGCGGGCATCGTGTTCGAGAAGCTCGACGACCGAGGTCGACGCAGTTTTCTCGACGGCCTGAAAGACGGAATGGACGCCTTCTCCAGTACGGACTTCTCGACGTGGCGAGCCATTCTGCGTCAGGAGGAGGTCCCCGATTTCGAGCGAATGCTGAACGAGGTCGAGTCCGACGGGAGCAGGCGGCAGCTAATCCAGGACTACAGCGGCATCAGGGCGCTGTGCCGAAAACTCGACGTCGAGGACGAAATCGGTATCGACTGGGCGTGAGCGTTCGCTCGGGTTCGCTGTGACCGCAGGTAACATCTCAGGGCGGAACTGCTCGACCCTCACTGTCCCCGACCGTACGGAGAATCGATGGCCTTGTCCGAGGACGCAGCTGTACTGGTGGAGGACGTCCACAAGTCTTTCGACGACGTCCACGCTCTCCGCGGGATCAGCTTCTCGGCCCCTCGCGGTTCGGTTCTGGGAATCCTCGGCCCCAACGGCGCAGGCAAGACGACGACGGTCAAGGTTCTGTCGACGTTGATCAAGCCCGACCGAGGGCGCGCTCTCGTCGCAGGACACGACGTGTCCGCCGAGGCGCCGGCAGTGCGGCGGTCGATCATGATGACCGGCCAGTACGCCGCACTCGACGACACGCTGTCCGGGCGCGAGAACATCGAGCTGTTCGGCCGATTGATGGGGCTCGACAAGAAGGCGTCCAAGGCTCGCGCCCAGGCCCTCCTCGAGGAGTTCGACCTGGTCCACACCGGAAAGCGTCCTGTGCGGGGCTACTCGGGCGGTATGCGTCGCCGTATCGACATCGCGTGCGGGCTTGTCGTTCGCCCCAAGGTCGTGTTCCTCGACGAGCCGACGACCGGTCTCGATCCCCGCTCCCGTCAGGGCGTGTGGTCGCTGGTCGAGGCACTGAAGGCGCAGGGCATCACCGTGTTGTTGACGACGCAGTACCTCGAAGAGGCCGACGTGCTCAGCGACAACATCATCGTCATCGACAAAGGCACCGTCATCGCCGAAGGCACGTCGGACGAGTTGAAGGCGATGACGGGCGGCAACTTCTGCGAGGTCGTGCCGTTGGATCCCGATCAGCTGCCCGCCGTGGTGACGGTTCTCGGCGAGCTCGTCCCCGAGGCCGTCGCCAAGGATCTGACTCCCGGCGTCGACCGGTTGTCGATTCCGGCTCCGGACGGCGCAGGCACGTTGTCGGAGGTTCTTCGACGGATCGACCAAGCGGGCATTCCCCTCGCCGACATCGCGTTGCGACGGCCGTCTCTCGACGACGTGTTCCTGACTCTGACCGGCCACACCAACCCGGTTCCGACGCCGTGACCACAGCCGAGAGAGATTCGCGATCCTCGGAGAGCGAGGCCGGCGACGACCGATCACGTCGACGGCGGTTCGAGCCGTCGGGATTCGTCCAATGGCGTGTCCTGACTGCGCGGACGGTGCGCACGATGGTCAAGAAGGGTGAACTGCTGGTCGCGGTCATCGCACCGCTGATCTTCACCATCGGCTTCTATCTGCCGCTGAAGTTCGTCATGCAGTTCCAGGGCATCGATTACGCCCAGTTCCTGATGCCGATCATCGTCCTGCAGGCCATGGCGTTCACCGCAATCTCGTCCGCGCAGCGCGCGTCGACCGAGGCCTTGACGGGGTTGTCGACGCGGCTCAAGACGATGCCCGTCGTCATCGGGGCCCCGCTGATGGCCCGCATGACCAGCGCGTTCCTGAGATCCACGGTGACGCTCACCGCCGCGCTCATCTACGGCCACGTCATCGGCTTCCGGTTCAGCGCAGGTCCACTGCAGGCCATGATGTTCGGTGCGACGGCCCTCGCCATCAGCACGGTGCTGTCGTTCGGCGCCGACGCGATCGGCACGTTGTCCAAGAGTCCGGAGGCGACGAGCCAGGCGCTTACGCTCCCCCAACTGATTCTCGGGATGGCGTCGACCGGCTTCGTTCCGGAGACCGGGTTCCCCGAATGGATTCGACCGTTCGTCCGCAACCAGCCGATCTCACAGTTCTCGGCCGCGATGCGAGACATGGCCGAAGGCGCCATCACGTTCTCGGTCATTCTGCCGGCGCTGCTGTGGATCATCGGATTGAGTGTCGTGCTGATTCCGCTCGCTCTGTGGGCGAGCCTGCGACGGAGAGAGTGAGCATGACCGACCTGCACCCGGCCCGTTCGACACCGACGTCGACCCTGGATTTCCCCGAGGTCGAACATCCGCTGCCCGAGTCTTCCCCCCGCGCACTGTGGACGCACAGCCTGATTCAGTGCAAACGCCTGCTGATCCGGTGGTCGCGTGACCCGTCGACCATGATTCAGGCGATCCTGTACCCGGCGCTGATGCTGCTGATGTTCCGGGTCGTGCTCGGCAACTCGATCACGCTGGCCACGGGTCAGCCCGCCGTGTACGGACAGGTTCCGCTCATTGCGCTGATCGGCGCGATGTTCGGGTCGATCGTCAGTGCCGTCGGGCTCAAGGGCGAGCGGAACAGCGGTCTGTTGTCTCGCTTCTACACGCTGCCGACGCATCGGGCCGCTGGTCTGCTCGGACGCATGATGGCCGAGGCCGTGCGAGTTCTGGTCACGACGATCGTCATCGTTGCGATGGGCTTCGTTCTCGGGTTCCGATTCAACAACGGCCTTCTGGCTGGAATCGGGTTGATTCTGCTGCCGATCGTGTTCGGTCTCGGCTTCGCGGTGATGGTGACGTTCCTCGCGACGGCCGCCGGAGACGCTCCGCTCGTCGAACTGGTGTCGATGCTGTGCACGCTGCTGCTGTTCTTCAATTCGGGCTTCGTACCCGTTGCGGCGTATCCCACGTGGCTACAGCCTGTCGTCGCGGCGCAGCCGATGTCGTGTGCGGTCGACGCGATGAGAGCTCTGGCGTTGGGCGGTCCCACCCTCGTCCCGGTACTGCAGACGCTGGCGTGGTCGTTCGGTCTGGTGGCGGTGTTCCTCGTCCCGGCGATTCGCGGATACCGACGCGCTTCGTCGTCGGCCTGACAATAGAGAGCGGCGCCGTACGAGTCGTACCGAACGGTTGTGTGGGCTACAGTTCGGACTCGGACCCGCTCCCATCGAGGGGCTGACTGCAGGAGTGCCATGTCCGAGGGTCGATCCCTTACCCCGCACGTAACCGTCGTCATCCCTACGAGGAACCCCATCCAATTGCTCGACGAGCAGTTGAACGGACTCGCGAAGCAGAATTATCCGGGAGCCTTCGACGTCGTGGTCTCGGACAACGGAGGCAGCGCGGACATGGCCGACCACGTCTCGAGCCATCCGCTGAAAGATGCGTTGACGCTGACCTACGTGGATTCGTCCGACAGTTCCGGGGCGGCCCATGCCCGTAACCGAGGCGTCGAGGCCGCGACGGGCGACTTCCTGGCGTTCTGCGACGCGGACGACGTCGTACACCCCACATGGCTCGGTGAATTGGTGACCCTGGCGCAGCAGCACGATCTCGTGGGTACCGCCGTCGAGACGACCAGCCTGAATTCAGCGCGTGCCCTGTCCTGGACACCGACCACTCGGCCGGAGCGTCAGGGCAAATCCCCGTTCCTACCCTTCGCCATCGGCGCGAGCCTCGGCTGTTGGACGTCCGTCTACCGCGATCTGGGCGGTATGGACAACCGCTATTCGACCAGCCAGGACGTCGAGTTCAGCTGGCGAGCGCAGCTGGCCGGGTACTCGCTGGGTTTCAGCAACGAGCAACTGGTCGCCTATCGCCTCCGCGACGAGTTCAAGCCGCTGATCCGCCAGTCGTACCGACTCGGTTACGGCTTCGCGAAGCTACAAGGTGACTACCGCGACCGAGGCTGCCCGCCGGTGAAGGTCAGGCGGGTTCTGTATTGGTGGACGTTGCTGCTGTTGGGCAATCCGCTGGTTCCGAGGTTCGTCGTACGCGTCTCGCGAGGCCAGTGGGTCAGAGCGGTCGCCGCGCACACGGGCGAAGTGCGCGGCGGAATAAGGTACCGCACATTCGGGTGGTAGCAAGTTGATTTCTCCAACGTTTGCCGCAATCCTGGTGGGCGACCCCGACGAATCCCCACAAGGGCAACACAGGGAACGCAAAGGAGAAACTGTTGAGTTTTCGCGGTACGGCCCGTTTTCGCAGGACCTACTCGCTACTCG
Source organism: Rhodococcus sp. Eu-32 (assembly GCF_003336925.1). NCBI lineage: Bacteria > Bacillati > Actinomycetota > Actinomycetes > Mycobacteriales > Nocardiaceae > Rhodococcus > Rhodococcus sp. Eu-32. Next base: position 101,312 of record NZ_QGNK01000018.1, read on the forward strand.
CATCGTTGCTGCTTCTCCTCGGCGCCGGAGCACTGGTCACCGCGCCGAGCGCGGCCGCAAGTCCTCCACCGTTCGTCGACCAGATGGGTGTGCCTCCTGCGGGATCGAACGATTGGTCGTGCACACCGTCACCTGAGCACCCTCGTCCGGTGGTTCTGATTCACGGCACCGACACCGACATGCAGGAGAGCTGGCCGACGCTGTCTCCCGAGCTGGCATCGCAGGGCTACTGCGTCTTCGCGCTCAACTACGGCGCGATGCCGGTCATGTGGGACCACAGCAGACTCGTCTGGGGCATCGACGACATCACGAAGTCCGCCGCGGAGCTCGACCGGTTCGTCGATTCGGTTCTGACCAGCACCGGCGCATCCCAGGTCGATCTCATCGGTCACTCGCAGGGCGGAACTCTTGCGCGCCAGTACCTGAAGTTCAACGGCGGCGCCGACGCGGCCGACCCGGCTCGGAACAAGGTGCATCGCGTCATCACCCTCGGCGCCACGAATCACGGCACCAATTTCGCCGGTCTGCAGCAGCTCTACCTCGTCGGCGTTTCCCTCGGGCTACCGCGTGACGTGACGTCGCAGCTCATCTTCGGTGTGGCAGGCACTCAGCAGCTCATCGGTTCGCCGCTCCTCAAGCAGCTCAACGCGGGCAGCGAGGTCATGCCGGGTGTCGAATACACCGTCATCGCCACGCGCCACGACGCCGTCGTGACTCCTCCCGAGCGCACGTTCCTCGACGACGGCGGTAGCGGGCAGGTCACCAACGAATGGGTTCAGGACGTCTGCCCGGCGAACCAGGCGTCGCACATGGGACTGACGCGTGATCCCGACGTCGCCCACATGATCAGCACTGCCCTTGACCCCAGTTACGCCGAGACACACCCGCTGGTGTGTGCGGCGCCCGCTGAGTAGCCCAGGGACGGGCGGCGTCGGTCTCGATCACCGCATCCAGGTCGAGAATGTCGGGGTCCAATTCCGTCGCCGACGGCGCGAACAGATGCGTCACCCACAGCTGCTCGACGGTGTCCGCGACGCTACCGCCCGGCACCCCGACAGCGATCGAGGCGCCCGTTACGGACGCGGCGAGAACAGCGAATGCGTCCCACGCACGCGCGGCGGCGGACTCGTCCACGACGAGGATTCGAGACTCGTACGTCAGTTTCCAGGTATCCACCGCCGCGAGCGCTCGTGTCGCAACGTCGCCGTGGGTCAGTACGGTCTCGCCCAGCTCGTCGACGACGATCATCGCCGCGTCGTCGGCCAGCAGCGTGCGAGTTCGTGACGCGTAATCGACCGGCCTGCTCGACTGCCCGGCGATCGAGTCGGCGGTGACCGGATCCTCGAGAGCAATCGAGCCGCGTCGGGTGTCGGCGCCTGCGTGAACGACGAGCGTGTCCGCCGAGTCGGCAGGCCCTACGACGAGCGCAGCGCCCGCGGACCACACCGCCCACGCCGCGGTGACGGAAGCGATCGACATCGGCAGGTCGACGGCGACGCGGTCTCCCGGCCCGATTCCGCGCGCGACGAGGTATCGCGCCAGACGGGCTGCGCCTGCGGCGATCTCGGCGTAGCTCACCTCGGTGTCGTGGGTGACGACGGCGGGAGCGTCGGGTTCGGAATCGACGGCAGCCTCGATCGTCTGCGGGAGCAGACGGACGTTCCGACGCGGCGCGACGGCGGGTGCGTCGACGGCCGGCTCTGTCCGCTCGGCCTCGGTGCGCACGTCGATGTCGCCGACGACGGTGTCCGGTGACTCGGTCAGGACGCGCAGTACCCGCGTCAGCCGTTCCGCGAGGCTACGAACGGTGACGTGGTCGTAGACGTCCGTGGCGTAGACGATCGAGCAGGTGAGAGCGCTGGTGCCGTCCTCCCCTACGCCGTCGGAGAACACGAACTGCAGGTCGTAATTGGCCGTCTGGGTGCCCGAGGCGAGGCCCGAGATCGACAGCCCCGGCAGATCGAGCCACGAGGTTCCGTGATTCTGCAGTGCGACGACGACCTGGAAGAACGGTGTCCTCGATTCCGAGCGCGGTGGGTCGAGCAGTTCGACGATGCGCTCGAACGGCACGTCCGCGTGGGCGAAGGCGTCGAGATCGACCTCCCGTGCGCCCGTCAGGACGTCCGACACCGTGGCGTCGGCCGCGACGTCCGTACGCAGCACGAGCGTGTTCACGAACATGCCGACCACGTCGTCGAGTGCCGATTCGCCGCGCCCGGCCACCGGGGTGCCCACCGCGATGTCGTCGTTCCCCGACAGCCGTGCGAGCAGTACCGCGACGGCAGTGTGCAATGCCATGAACAACGTCGCGTTGTGGCTGCGCACCACCTCGTCGAGCGCGGTCAGCAAGGCCTTGTCGATCGCGAACTCATGGGTGGCACCGATACCCGTCGGTGCCCCCACACGCACCCGGTCCGGCGTCGGACCGTCCTGCTCGGCAAGGCCGGCCAACGCGCTGCGCCAGAACGATTCCTGGGTCGCCACGATCGACGCCGGGTCGTCGGCGTCGCCGAGAACGTCCCGATGCCACAGCACGTAGTCGGCGTATTGCACGGTGAGAGGCGCCCATTCGGGTACGCGCCCTACCGCACGTGCCGCGTACGCAGCCATGAGGTCGCGTGTGAGTGGCCCCATCGAGAACCCGTCGGCCGCGATGTGATGGACGACGAGTACCAGGATGCGCTCGCTGCCGGACATCTCGAGCACACGCACGAGCATCGGCACCGACGATGCGACGTCGAACGGCTGATCCACCAGCTGTCGCACACGATCCGCCGCGTCATCGGCGTCGACATGTTCGCGCCCGACGAGCGACAGGACGTCCGCGACGGGCAGTACTTCCTGAGTGCCGATGCCGTCGACGTCCGGGTACCGCGTCCGCAACGTTTCGTGACGAGCGATGACGTCGGTGATCGCAGACATCAGCGCGTCGACGTCGAGATCTCCGCTCAACCGAAGTGCCAGGGAGATGTTGTAGGCGGCCGACGTCGGATCCAGTCTGTTGGCCAGCCACATTCGACGCTGCGCGAGCGACAACGGGATGGTGTCCGGTCGCGTGCGTACACCGAGCGCTGGCCGATCGTCGTCGCCGACGGCCGACTCGAGTCTGGCCGCGAGCTCGGCGACCGTGGACGCCTCGAACAGGGTGCGCACGTCGACGCGTGAGTCCAGCGCCGCACCGAGCCTCGACACGACGCGGGTCGCGATCAGCGAGTTGCCGCCCAGGGCGAAGAAATCGTCGTCGGCTCCGACGCGCTGCCGCCCGAGGACGTCCGCGAAGACATCGGCCACGACTTCCTCGATCGGATTCGACGGTGCCCGGAAGGCGGTTTCGACGAGAACCGGCGCGGGCAGCGCCGACCGATCCAGCTTTCCGTTGACTGTCAGTGGTATCGATTCCACCGCGACGAACGCCGACGGCACCATGTAGTCCGGCACCCAGGTGCCGACGCCTCGACGAAGATTCTCCGGTTCCAGCTCCTCGTTCTCGCCGAGCACGACGTAGGCGACGAGCTGCACACCGGCCGGTGAATCCTCACGCAGGACGACGGCCACCGACGCCACCGACGGCTGCGCCGCGACCGCCGCTTCGACCTCGCCGATCTCGATTCGGAATCCGCGCACCTTGACCTGATCGTCGGTACGTCCGAGATACTCCAGCTCGCCGGTCGACTCCGCCCGACGCCATCGAGCCCGGTCACCGGTTCGGTAGAGCACTCCGCCGTCACCGTCGAACGGGTCCGCGACGAAGCGCGTCGCCGTCAGCCCGGACCGCCCGACGTACCCACGTGCGGCCTGCCCACCCGAGACGTAGAGCTCGCCCGCGACTCCGATCGGCACCGGACGCAACCGTCGGTCCAGGACGTACATGCGCAGCCCGGGAATCGGCACCCCGATCATCGACGCCGACCTCGTGTCGTGCGCGGTGATCCGGCGGATCGACACGTGCACCGTGGTCTCGGTGATGCCGTACATGTTGATCAGCGCGGGCCCGACGCGTCCGTCGGCGTCCTCGGTGCCGTCTCCGTGGCGCTCGATCCAGTTCTGCAGACGACGCGGTTCGAGCGCCTCGCCGCCGAACACGATGTAGCGCAGTGCAAGTGGGACCGCGGGCAGGACCCGATCGACCTCGGCGAGTTGGTGGAACGCGGACGGCGTCTGATTCAGGACGGTGACCTTCTCGGTGGCCAGCAGCTTTCGGAAGGCTTCCGGGGAACGGGACGTGAAGTAGTCGACGACGACGAGCGTGCCGCCGTGCAGCAACGGTCCCCACATCTCCCACACGGAGAAGTCGAACGCGTAGGAATGGAACATGGTCCACACGTCGTTCTCGTCGAACCGGAACGCCGCGGATGTCCCGGCGAACAGCCGCAGCACGTTGTCGTGCGTGACGACGACGCCTTTCGGTCGTCCCGTGGAACCCGACGTGTAGATGACGTAGGCGGTGTTGCCCGACGACACCGGCACCCGCACCTCGCCCCGGACGGCTCCGTCGGTCTCCGGTGTCGATTCCGACGGATCGATCACCGGCAACGTTCCGAAGTCGAGATCGTCACCGGATGCGACGACGGCGACGGGCCGGGCGTCGTCGAGCATGAAATCGATGCGTTCCCTCGGGTACGACGGGTCGACCGGGAGGTATCCCGCTCCCGACGTCACGACGGCGAGAAGCGCGACGACCAGATCGATCGATCGTGGAAGTGCCACTGCCACCAGTGTTTCCGGTCGTGCGCCCTCAGCCGTCAGACGACGTGCGAGTACATGCACCCGGTGGAGAAGTTCGGCGTACGAGCAGGATTCGTCCCCGTGACGAACCGCAACGCGGTCCGGACAGCGCGTCGCGGCCGTCTCGAACGCCTCGGCCAGCGTCGCCGACACCGGTAGCTCCTCCGATCCCGAAGTGCTCCAACGGTTCACGACGATGTCGAGCTCGTCGGGCGGGGTGAGGTCGACGTCACCGACCACCGTGTCCGGCTTCTCGACGAATGCGGTGAGCAGCCGCACGAAGGTCGAGGCCCAGCCCTGAACCGTCACGTCGTCGAACAGGTCCGTCGCATAGGTGAATTCGACCGCCCATCCGTCGACGTCGCCGCCCGAACCATACGCGTCGGCAACGGTCACCTGCAGGTCGAACTTGGCTGCGATGGCATCGAACTCCATGCCGCTGACGGTCAGATTCGGCAACTCCAGCCGAGTGGTCGCCAGATTCTGGAACGTCAGCATCACCTGGAACAGCGGGTGCCGTCCGCGCGAACGATTCGGATCGAGAACTTCGACGAGCTTCTCGAACGGTATGTCCGCGTGAGCGAATGCCGACAGGTCGTTCTCGCGCACCTCGTCGAGCACGTCCTCGAAGGATGCGCCCGTGTCGACGCGGGTCCGCAGGACGAGTGTGTTGACGAACATGCCGATCATGTCGTCGAGTTCGGACTCGCCGCGTCCGGCGACCGGTGTGCCGACGGCAATGTCGTCCGACGCGGACAACCGTGCCAGCAGCACGGCGAGCGCGGAATGCACGACCATGAACGGCGTCGCGCCTGCAGCATGCGCGACGTCGGTGACTCGGCGACGTACCTCGGCGTCGATCGACACCGTCACCACTGCGCCCGTGTGCGATTCCGTCGTGGGGCGCGGGCGATCGGCCGGGAGTTCGATCTCGTCGGAAAGGTCGGCGAGTTGGCGTGTCCAGTAATCGATCTGGGTCGACGTGATCGACGACGGGTCGTCTTCCGAGCCGAGCACTTCGCGTTGCCACAATGCGTAGTCGGCGTACTGGATCGCCGGACGTTCCCACCCGGGATCCTGCCCGATCACCCGTGCCGCGTAGGCGCGCACGAGATCCCGGGTCAGGGGCCCGATCGAATAGCCGTCCACCGAGATGTGGTGGGCGACGACGACGAGCACATGCATCGTCGGCGATTCGCGGAAGAGCGTCGCTCGGACGGGAACGGCCGCAGTGATGTCGAACGGTGCGCCGACCAGCTCGAGGACCCGAGCGGAGACCGTCGCGGAATCGATGTCCTCCATGTGCAGCACGACGGAACTGCCCGACACCGGCTCGATGACCTGGTACCCGACCCCGGCGATGTCGGGGTACACCGTGCGCAGTATGTCGTGCCGAGCGGTCACGTCGTGGAACGCCGAGGTGAACGCGTCGACGTCGAGTTCTCCGGCGAGCCGAATCGTCACCGGTACGTTGTGGGCGGCGGACTCGGGGTCGAGTCGACCCAGAAACCACATGCGTTGCTGCGCAAGCGACAACGGGACGGGTGCGTGTACGTCTCGTCGCACGTGAACGGGTACGCGGTGCGCCGGTTCGGTGTGCATTTCGATGCGCGCGGCGAGAGCTTCGACGCCGGGAGATTCGAAGACCGATCTGAGCGAGACGTCCGCGTTCAGCGCCGAGGACAACCGCGCGACGACGCGCGTCGCCGTCAGCGAATTGCCGCCCAGCGAGAAGAAGTCGTCGTCCAGACCCACCTGCTCGGCGCCGAGCAGGTCGGCGAACGTCGCCGCGACGACTTCCTCGATCGGCGTGGACGGCGGTCGGAAGGCCTTGACCTCGAAGATCGGTCGCGGAAGCGCACGTCGATCCAGTTTGCCGGTCGGACCGACCGGCAGCGTCTCGACGACCATCACCGACGTGGGCACCATGTAGTCGGGCACCCCGCGGGTCGCCGTACGACGCACCTCGACCGGGTCCACGACACGTCCTGGATTCGGGACGACGTACGCGACGAGGATGTCACCGACCGTGGCGTCCGTGCGCAGTACCACGACGGCTTGGCCGACGCCGTCGTGCGCGAGCACCGCCGCTTCGATCTCGCCCAGTTCGATGCGCTGGCCACGGAGCTTGACCTGGAAATCGGCTCGGCCAAAGTATTCGAGTTCGCCGTGCGGATTCCACCGTGCATGATCGCCGGTGCGGTACATCCGAGAACCCTTGGCGGAGAACGGATCGGCGACGAATCGATCGGCGCTGAGCTCCGGGCGTCCGACGTAGCCTCGCGCCAACTGCACTCCGGCGACGTACAGTTCGCCGACCACTCCCGGTGGCACCGGGTGCAATCGACCGTCGAGCACGAAGCATCGGGTGTTCGACACGGGCCGTCCGATGGGCACGGCCACGACGTCGGACGGCACGAACTCGTGATACGTCACGTCGACCGCGGTCTCCGTCGGGCCGTACAGATTGACCACACGAGTCGACGGCAGTAGCTCCCGTGCGGTTCCCGCCGTGGCCGCCGGAAGCGCCTCACCGGATGCGAACACCCAGCGTAGCGACGTGACGGCGTCGACGGCAGGTCCGGCGAGGAACACCGCAAGCATCGACGGAACGAAATGCGCGACGGTGACCGACTCTTCGGCGAACAATCCAGCCAGGTAGGCCGGGTCGCGATGGCCGTCGGGCCTCGCGACGACGAGTTCGGCTCCGATCTGCAGCGGCCAGAACAATTCCCACACCGACACGTCGAATGTCACCGGCGTCTTCTGCACCACGACATCGTCGACGCGAAGCCGGTACTCGGCCTGCATCCAGGACAATCGATTCACGATCGCACGATGGTCGACGACGACGCCCTTCGGTCGCCCGGTCGATCCGGACGTGAACAAGACGTAGGCGGGATGGCGCGGTCGCAGCGGCGCAGTCCGTTCCTCGTCCGTCACCGGTGCACCGGACATGCCGCTCAGGTCGACGGTATCGACGTCGACGCGCCGGATCCCGGACGGGACGACGTCGTTCGAGGCCCCCAACACCACGGACACGCTCGCGGCGCCCAGTACGTAGTCGACTCGATCGGCCGGCTGGGTCGAATCCACGGGAACGTACGCACCTCCCGCCGTCACCACTGCGTAGATCGCGACCAGCATGTCGATCGAACGCGGAAGAGTCACTGCGACAGCGGATTCCGGTCCGACGCCCTCTCCGATCAGAACGCGGGCGAGCTGGTTCACCCGAGAACCGAACTGCGCGTAACTGATCGACTCGCCCGAACAGGTGAGCGCCACGGCGTCCGGCGTCGCCTGCACCCGCTCGGAGAACCGGTCGAGGAGCAATTCGTCGGCCGACGCCACGTCGGTGGCGTTCCATTCCCGCAGGACCAACTGCTGCTCGTGGTCGTCGACGACGTCGATGTCACCGACGATCGTCGACGGGTCGTTCACGATGGTCCTAAGAATTTGCAGGAACCGCCGTGCCATGCGCACCACTGTCGGTTCGTCGAACAGGTCGGTGAGGTACAGGAACTGTGCCAGCATGCCGATCGGCTCACCCGACGCGTCGAACTCCTCCGACATCGTCAGGTACAGATCGAATTTGGCGAGTCCCGTCTCGAGTTCGACGCCTGCCGCACTGAGGCCGGGAAGTTCGACGGTGGTGCGCTCGAGGTTCTGGAATGCGAGCATCACCTGGAACAGCGGTTGGCGCGCCGTCGATCGAGGTGGGTCCAGAATCTCGACCAGCCTCTCGAACGGAATGTCGGCGTGTGCGAAGGCGTCGAGATCGACGTCGCGGACGGAACTCAACAGGTCGGAGATCGCCATGCCCGACGGCACGGCGGTGCGCAGCACGAGCGTGTTGACGAACATGCCGATCACGTCGTCCAGCGCCCGCTCACCGCGTCCGGCGATGGGAGTGCCGATCGCGATGTCGTCACTTCCCGACAACCGCGCCAGCGTGATCGCGAACGCAGCGTGCACGATCATGAAAGGCGTGCATCCGACCTCGAGCCCGAGGGCGACGATCGATCTGTGCAGCGCCGCGTCGATGCCGAAGGCGTGGATGCCTCCATGCTCGGTCAGAGTGACCGGACGTGGGCGATCGGTCGGTAGGTCGAGCTGTTCGGGGATCCCGTCGAGAGCCCGCTTCCAGAACGCGATCTGCGTACTCATGATGGAGTTCGGATCCGATTCGTCACCGAGCATGTCTCGTTGCCACACAGCGTAATCCGCATACTGGACCGACAGGTTCTGCCACTGCGGCGCTCGATCACCGATGCGCGCGGCATAGGCCGTCACGATGTCCCGCATCAACGGTCCCATCGAGAAGCCGTCGGCGGCGATGTGATGCACGACAACAGCGAGAATGTCCTCGGTCTCGCTCATCCGGTACAGGTGGGCACGGAACGGCGGTTCGTTCGCCAGGTCGAACCCGCGGACGACGAGCAGCCGGATGTCCTGCAGCGCATCCGCTTCGGTGCACTCGGCCACGCCGAGCGTGAACTCCGACGACGACAGCGGAAGCACCACCTGATGACCGACGCCGTCGACGTCGGGATAGACGGTGCGCAACGACTCGTGGCGTCCGCGCACGTCGTCGATCGCCGACCCGAGTGCATCCGCATCGATTCCACCGCGGAGCCTGACGACGATGGGAATGTTGTAGGCCGCGGAGTTCGGATCGAACCTGTCGAGGAACCACATGCGTTGCTGCGCAAGGGACAACGGAACGCGACGCGGTCGTCGACCGGCACGAAGCGGCACTCGACCGCCGCTTCCGACGCTGCCATGCAGGAGTGCCGCCAGGCCCTCGACCGTGGAGACGTCGAAGATGGCTCTGACCGGCACCTGGGCATCGAGGGCAGCACCGAGCCGGGACACCACCTGCGTCGCGACCAACGAATTGCCGCCGAGCGCGAAGAAGTCGTCGTCCAGACCCACGCGCGGTACACCGAGTATCTCCTCGAACACGCGAGCGACCGCGACCTCGGTGTCCGTCGTCGGTTCGCGGAATTGCCGGACCTCGAACACGGGATTCGGCAACGCCTTTCGGTCGAGCTTGCCCGACGGCCCGAGCGGCAACTCGTCGAGCACCAGGATCACCGCGGGGACCATGTACTCCGGTACCGACCGGCCCGCCGACGCGCGCAGCGCATCGACGTCGATCGAACGATCCACTGCTGCAACGACATACCCGACCAACCGATCGCCGCGGACCTGGACGACGGCCTGCGCGACCGAATCGTCGACCAACAACGCCGACTCGATCTCCCCCAGCTCGATACGCAGACCACGCAACTTCACCTGGAAATCACTACGACCGATGTACTCGAGTTCGCCGGAAGCGTTCCAGCGCACCAGGTCGCCGGTCCGATACAACCGACCACCGACATCGAACGGATCCGCCACGAACCGATCCGCCGACAAATCCGGACGACCGTAATACCCGCGCGCCAACTGCACACCCGCGAGGTAGAGCTCACCCACCATGCCCACCGACACCGCACGCAGCCGGCCATCGAGCACATGCACCCGCGTGTTGAACACCGGCCGCCCGATCGGCACCACAGCCGAATCCGACGCCGTGTACTCGTGGAACGTCACATCCACCGCAGCCTCGGTCGGACCATACAAATTCACCAACCGAGCCGACGGAAGCACCGCCGCGAACGACCGCGCCGTCGCCACCGGCAACGCCTCACCCGAGGCGAACACCCACCGCAGACCCGACGCCTCGGCTGCCGACGGCTCCCCCGCGAACACCGCCAACATCGACGGCACGAAATGCGCCACCGACACCCGCTCATCCCGCATCAACGACGCCAAATACACCGGATCCCGATGACCATCCGGCCGCGCGATCACCAACCGCGCACCGACCTGCAACGGCCAGAACAACTCCCACACCGACACATCGAACGTCACCGGCGTCTTCTGAACGACGACATCGGAATCGGTCAGCGCGTACTCCGCCTGCATCCACACCAGA
>NZ_QGNK01000019.1:0-109302 GCF_003336925.1 Rhodococcus sp. Eu-32
GGTTGCGGGGTGTTCTGCATTCCACACCCACACAGTCACCCCGGCCGGCGAACGGCATGAATGAACCATCCACCCCGTCTACCCGCTGCCACGGACCATCCATGCCCTCACCGGCCGCGGCGGCGGCGGAGTGTCCGTATCGATGAACCATCCACGCTGACAGATCGTATGAACGCACCATTCACGCGAACACCCAGGCCGGCGAACGGCATGAATGAACCACCCACCCCGTCTACCCGCTGCCACGGACCATCGATGCCGAGGGCGGCCGGCCGCTACTGGCGACGAGCCGTCGGGCAGCGGCGAAGAGCGCCAGGCCGTCGGACGACGTTCTGGACCGCCCGTGTTTCCTGAGCTCGTATCGTTCGAGTGACTTCGCAACTCTCAGTTCGTGTTCACGAACCAAGTTTTCGTACACGTACATGTGAACTCCTTGCATGACAGCATGACCGCACGCTGCAGAGCTCGACGAGCATCACTGCAGGCGGTGAAAAGAAAGCGGAATCGAATTCGCTAGATGAAGAGAACGGGCGCGTCGCCACGCGAAATACGCGGAACGACAACATCGTTGGCAGATACCGTCATAGTCCCACTCCTTTCGCGGCCGCCTCGGTTCGTGACGCTGACCATCATGCGACAGACGCGCCACCGCGCGCCACCGAATTAATTGCCATCGTGACGGCCCCTCACAACTGTCGCGCGCAGTGTGTTGTGATCGGTCATAGGATCCTCGATAACGGTCTTCGGGTCGGTTTGACGTCGTTATCGTGGGCGAAGTTCCGAATAACGAAAGAACCGAATCGTCGACACCCCTCGATCACCGCGAACCGACGACGTCGTCGCGGTCTGTGCACGCCCCTTGTCCTCGATTCGAACCGACGAGATTCGATGGCGGCGATGAATGGGGTCGTCGACCGGGGAAGGCGGTGTCGTGGAGCAATCGTTTCGTTCTCCGTCGTTGCATGCGTCGCGATTCGTGATCCTGGTGGCTCAGTTCGTCGACCGGCGCATCTCTGCAGACCACTTCTCAGCGCGGTTCCGTGAACTCGAACGTTCGGATTCCGGCTACCTGGATCGCGACGTGTCGGCCATCGTGCGCAAACTGTCGGTCGACGTCGGCGCATTTCGAGGCGACGTCAACCTGTTGGGGGTCGATTACATCGACGGTGAACAGCTGTGGCGGGCGTCGGGCGAGGCATTCCGTGACCTCCTGGCCCTGCAATCCGGGTTGCTCGGGCGGGAGGCGGGCTAGCGGTCGCGTTTGAACTTCTCACGCAGCCGTACGAGGTCCTCGAGCTTGAATCTGCGGTGTGTGCCGCGCATTTCGATGGCGAGGTCGCCTGCGTCGGCCAGCCTGCGCACGTACGTGTCCGAGACACCCAGGATCTCGGCGGCCTGAGACGTCGTCAGCAATTCGCCGACGGGTCCGATGGTGACCGCGGTTCCCGACGCGAGCTGCCGGAGCAGTTCGAGGACGGCGCGTCGCGCAGGCTCGTCGATGTCGAGTGAGACACCGTCGACAGCGATGTCGGGGGTTCGACCGTCCAGTCCGGCGACCACGGCGTCGACTGCGCGTGAATCCTCGACGGACAGTGCGCTCGCGATGTACCGGTGATCCATAAGCGGGAAGACTACTGGGCATAGTCTGTAGTTACCTACCCCCGGATCAAGGAGCCGTCCGTGCCGCAGTTGCTGCATCTCGATTCGTCTGCCGACCTGAGTCATTCGGTGAGCCGGGCGGTCACCGCTCATTTCTCGGACGTATGGCATTCCCTCGGTGCCGACCATTCGGTCATCTACCGCGACCTGCATCGCGATGCACTGCCGCATCTTCCGACGTCCGCCTTGCACTGGGCACCGCATCTGCGCACGGCCGAGGAAGTAGCGCCACCCGAAGCCGAAGCGCTGCAGAAGGAATTGATCGACGAGGTGGTCTCGGCGGACGTCGTCGTCATCGGGGCACCGATGTACAACTGGTCGGTGCCGTCGACTCTCAAGGCGTGGATCGACTACATCCACGTTCCCGGGATCACCGTTCCGTTCGACGCACCCACGCGGCCGCTCGAAGGCAAGCATGTCGTCGTCGTGTCGAGCCGTGGGAACCAATACGGCCCGGGCACTCCGGACGAAGGTGCCGACCACACCGTTCCGCAGCTGCAGCAGGTGCTGGGCACAGCGCTCGGGATGCAGGTGCACGTCGTACTCGTCGACCTCACACTCGCGGCCCGGGTGCCGGCGATGAGTTCGTTGATTCCGCAGGCACAGGACTCGCTTGCCTCGGCCAGGGCGGCCGTCGCTGACCTCGCGGCCACCCTGGGGCGCGGTCTCGGTTAACCTCGTCGAGTGCTTCTCGATGGGACCGGCCGTTCTCGAAAAGCTGGGCGACATCGAGTGTCGGCCGGCCGCCATCGTGCGACCCATACACGGCGCTTGCTCGTTCACGCCAGTCGTGGGTTGGTAGGCCTGGCCGCGGTGTCGTCACTGGTCGTCAGCGGTGTCGGGTGGGCAGTGTATCGAGAAGCGACGACGGGACTGACGACGTCGAACGCTCTGGCGGAGCTCCCGGACAACGATCCGAGCCTGAACGGCGAAGACACCAACATCCTGCTCATCGGACTCGACAGTCGAAAAGACATGGACGGCAACGACCTTCCGCCGTCGTTCGTCACCGATGAGCTTCACGCCGGAGACAGCGACGTCGGCGGCTACAACACCAATACGCTTCTCCTCCTGCATCTCCCGGGCGACGGTGGTCGGGCGAAGGCGATCTCGATCCCACGGGACGACTACGTCGACGTACCCGGCTACGGTAAGCGAAAGATCAAGGAGGCCTACGGGTTGGCGAAGGCAGACGCCGACTCCGCGCTGTTCGACGAGGGTGTGACCGATCCGGCGTCTCGTGAACGGCAGGCGCGCGAGGAGGGCCGTCGCTCCACGCTCCAGGCAGTACAGCGCTTGTTGCAGGTCCCGATCGATCACTTCGCGGAAGTCAACCTGCTCGGCTTCTACGACATCGCCAACGCCGTCGGTCCGATCCCGGTGTGCCTCAACGACGCCGTCGACGACGAGTATTCGGGTGCACGCTTCCCGGCAGGCACCCAGACTCTCGATGCGTCGCAAGCATTGTCGTTCGTGCGGCAACGCCATGGCCTGGTCGACGGCGACCTGGACCGCACTCGCCGTCAGCAGGCGTTCGTCGCCGGAGTCATGTCGAAACTGAAGGAATCCGGCATTCTCGGCAATCTCGGGGAACTGCGTGCTCTCGTCGCTGGGACGAAGCAGGACATCGTCATCGACAAAGACCTCGATCCGGTCTCACTCGTCTCGCAGGCCGGCAGCATCGTCGACGGGGAGATCGACTTCTTCACACTTCCCGTCGAAGGCTACGAGACGATCGACGGCCAGGACGTGAACATCGTCGACGTCGATCGCTTGCGCTCGGAGACCGCGCGAATTCTCGATCCCGCACCCGAGCAACCTGCCGCCACAGCCGAAACCCCTGCGCCCGACGCGGTTCCGACGACCGAGGTCGACGACCCGCCTGCCGTCGGCGTGCAGGTGGACGGCAACATCCCGTGCGTCGACTGATCAGTACGAACTGATCAATACGTCCATCAGCTCGGACTCGACCTTCGCGAACTCCGGCGACGTGACGACGTCGAGCGCGCGCGGTCTGGCGAGCGGCACCTCTACCTGGCGGCGCACACGAGTAGGCTTGTCCGACAACACGATCACGCGATCCGAGAGGTAGACCGCTTCGCGAATGTCGTGTGTGATCATCAGTACGGTCCACTGGTACTGCAGCCAGACGTTCTGCAGCCAGCCCTGCATCGATGTCCGCGTCAACGAGTCGAGTGCGCCGAACGGTTCGTCCAACAGGAGAACCTCACGTCCCTGCACGACGGTCCGCAGCAGGGCTGCGCGTTGCCGCATGCCACCGGACATCTCGGCGGGACGGGCGTTCTCGTACCCACCCAGTCCGAAGATCGGGAACAGCTCGCGTGCGCGTCGGCGAGCGGCTTTCTTGTCGACGCCTTGGACTTCGAGGCCGAGGGTGGTGTTCTCCAGCGCCGACCGCCACGGGAACAGCAGGTCCTTCTGTGGCATGTACGCGCAGGTCGGCGCGTCGACGATTCCCGAGTCCGGCGTATCCAGCCCGGCGATGACGTTGAAGATCGTGCTCTTACCGGATCCGCTCGGGCCGATGACCGACACGAATTCTCCCTGTGCCACATCGAAATCGACGCCGTCGAGAACGGTGCGGTCGCCGAAGGACTTCGTCAGACCGGACAGGTGCACATGCGTCATGACGTCCTCCGATCCAGCGCCCACGGCGCGACGACGCGTTCGACGGCGTACGTGAGCAGGAACAGTGCGACGCTGATGACGGCCGTCACGACCACTGCGGCCAATACGAGATCGGTGCGGAACGAGTTCTTCTGCTGGGCCATGTAGATGCCGAGTCCTGCACTTGCGCCGGCATATTCGGCGAAGATCGCACCGACGACCGCATACGTGATGCCGATACGCAGTGCTGTGAAGAACCGGGGCATCGCCGACGGCAGTCGCACGTACCGGAACTGCTGCCACCGACTCGCGCCCATACTGGCCAGCAGTGAGCGAGCGTCGCGGTCGGTGGCGGCGAAGCCTTCGATCAAACCGATGGCCATCGGGAAGAACGTTGCCAGCGCGATGACGAGTATCTTCGGGAGCAGTCCGAATCCGAACCAGATGATGAGCAGCGGCGCGATGGCGATGATCGGCAACGTCTGCGATACCACGAACAGCGGGACGACGGCCCGGCGCAGCCACGGCGAGAAGTCGACGGCCACAGCCAGAACCCAGGCCACGACGAGCGACACCGCGAATCCGACGATCGTGACCTGCAGCGTGGCCGCGGCGTTCGTGGCGATCGCGTCGCGATGTGCCCAGCCCTGCGTCACGATGCGTGTCGGCGACGGCAGCACCTGCGGCCTGATGCCGGAGACCGAGACGTAGATCTGCCATGCGGCGACCAGCACGACGACGATCGTCGCCGACGGCAGCGCCCACCGAACGAGCGTCAGGACCCGTCGGGCACGGGGTGACGACGACTCGGCTGTGCTACTGATCGGCGAGGTAGTCATCGGTGAAGTACGTCGACCAGTCGGGTTCGGACGTCAGCGGCGCGCCGGACTCGTCGACGAGAACACCGTTGTCGTAGAGGAACTTCGAGTAGGCCGCCCACTTCTCGAGGTTCTGCGTACCCACGGTTCCCGACGCGTCCTTCATGTAACTGTCGGCGAGCATCTGCTGGCTCTCGAACACGAGGTCCTCGTCGGTGAACGCGCCGGGGTTGGCGTCGATGACGTCCTGTGCGGCGCGGTGCGGATCGTCGGCTGCGAGTTGGTAGCCGCGCTGCAACGCCTGGACGAACTTTCTCGCCTCGTCGGGGTTGTCGGCCAGCCAGTTCTCGTTGCCGCTGATGGTGATCGCGTACGCGTCGGGAAATCCGTAGTCGGTGTAGTCGAAGTATTTCATCGGCGTGCCGCTGTGCTCGGCCTCGATGCCTTCCCACGCGAAGTAGGACACGGTGAAGTCGGCGGTGCCGGAGTAGACGGCTTCGTAGGCGGATGTGCCGAGCACGACCGTCTCGTAGTCGCCCGCGCCGCCGTCGTTCCGCACGACCTGCCTCAGCGTCGCCTGCTCGCCGGTGTCACCGAAGCCCGCGTACGTCTTTCCGTCCAACGCCTTCGGGCTCGGGATGTCGTCGCGATCGGCCTTGACTCCGATGCCCGTCGCCCAGTGCTGCAGCGGTGCGAGCACCGAGACGATCTGTGCACCTGCTGCTTTCGCGAATGCCGTCGAACTCTGCGTGCTGATACCGAATTCGGCGTTGCCCGAATCGACGAGCGTGTCGGGCGAGGTGTTGTTGTAGGGCAGCACCTCGACGTCGAGACCGGCGTCGGCGAAGTAGCCTTCCTGCAGCGCAACGTACAGTCCGGTGTGGTTGGTGTTCGGTGTCCAGTCGAGTGCGAATCGGATCGTGTCGGAATCGTTCGACTGTGCGCACGCGGTGAGTCCCGCGATCGACACGGCCGACACGGCGAGTGCAAGAAGCTTTTTCACAACGCCACCGCCGATCGCGAGTGCGACCACGGCGTCGGATGCAAGGCTGTGTCCCAGAACGACAGCTCGTATCGAGTGGCGATCACGAACGCGTCGACCATCGCCTCGCGCTGTGCCTCGGTCGCTCCATCGGCCGCCTCGTCGACGAGGGTTCTTGCGGCGGAGACGATGTCGCGGAACTCGTCGGAATCGTACGTCGACACCCATCGGGCGTACGGGTGCTCGGGATCCCGTGCCAGCACGTCCTGTGCTGCACCCGCCAACCGCGCCGCCACATCGGCGTAGATCCAGAAGCACGGCAGAATTGCTGCGGCCGCGACCGGATACGGCTCGGTGGCTGCAGTGGCGATCAGGTAGGAGGTGTAGCCGAGGCACGTCGGTGAATGCTCGACGCGCGCGTCCGACGGAGGGAGCGCACTGCCGGACAACAGTTGTTCGTGCAGAGATGCCTCGTCGACAGCGCTGGCCGCCGATGTCGCCCAGAACGCGGCCGTGGTCGCGTCGGGCGCCCGCGATGCGAGAATGGCCAGCGCCTTGGTGTATCCGGCCAGGTAGAGCCGGTCCTGCTCGATGTAGAAGCGGAACGCGTCGAGCGGCAACGTTCCGTGTCCGAGCTGCTCGAGGAACTCGAGCCCGTCGATAGCGGTGCGCAACGAGCCCGTTGCGTCCCACATGCGGTCCGTGTGGCGGACCGAATCCGCCGAGTGCACAGGCGTAACCATCGCCTTGACATCCCTTCGTCAGCATTAACTGCATCAGGTTCGACGGGTGTGATCTCAGCATCCTCAGGTAGGACGCACCCCGTGTCAGAACAACGCCGACCATAGCACCATCCGCCGACCGGGCGATCGAAGGACTGCAACGGGCTGCAACCCTGTCGCTTGTGGGTCAGGTCACATAGACATGTGTTCATCGAATCAACCGGTGAGGAGTGAACCGATGCGCGCTGCCGTCTACTACGGTCCGAACAAGGTGGAGATCGCCGATGTGCCCGAGCCGTCGCCCCGTGAAGGTGAGGTGAAGGTTCGAGTCGGGTTCAACGGCATCTGCGGTACCGACCTGCACGAGTACTATGCCGGTCCGATCTTCGTTCCTACCGAACCGCACCCGCTGACGCATCAGCAGCTGCCGCTTGTGCTCGGGCACGAGTTCTCCGGAACGGTGACAGAAGTGGGCGCCGGAGTCAGAGATGCGAAGATCGGTGACCGCGTCGCCATCGAACCGCTCTACCGGTGCGGCCACTGCGGTCCGTGCAAAGCCGGCAACTACAACATCTGTCAGCACATCGGATTCCACGGACTGATGTCCGACGGCGGGATGGCCGAATACACGGTGGTGCCGTCGAACATGATTCACCAGCTGCCCGACAATGTTTCGCTCGAACTGGGCGCGCTCGTGGAGCCGATGTCCGTCGCATTCCATGCCGCAACGCTCGGCGACCCGAAGCCCGACGACACCGCGATGGTGTTCGGTGCAGGGCCGATCGGTATCGGACTGTGGTTTGCGTTGCGCGGCAAAGGACTCGACGACGTGTACGTGGTCGAGCCGTCGCCGACGCGTCGCGCATCGATCGAAGCGCTCGGCGCGAAGACGCTCGATCCCACGACACTCGACGTGCCTGAGTTCATCGCCGACACCACGGACGGTCGCGGCGCCGACGCGATCTACGACGCAGCCGGTGTGCAACCGGCCGTCGAGACGGCATTGAGTTGCATCGGTGCGCGTAAGCCGCTGGTCAGCGTCGCGATCTACGAAAAGCCCTTGACCACAACGCTTCAGAAGCTCGTCATGAACGAATCTCGCATCCAAGGTTCGCTCTGCTACACCTCGGCCGACTACGACGCCGTCATCGATCTGATGGCACGCGGGCAGTACGACACGACCGGATGGGTGGACAAGATCGCGCTCGACGGCGTGGTCGAGGACGGTTTCGAGGCACTGCACGCGGGTAACAAGATGAAGGTTCTGGTAACTCCAGCCGAAGGAGAGAAATGACAGTCGCACTCGTCACCGGAGCCGGTCAGGGAATCGGCCGCGGCATCGCACTTCGCCTCGCCCGCGACGGGCACGACATCGCGCTCGTCGACGTGGCATCGGACAAGATCGACGCCGTCGCGCAGGAGGTTCGTGACATCGGGCGTCATGCAACGACTTTCGTCACCGACGTGACCGATCGCGATCAGGTGTTCGCGGCGGTCGATCATGCGCACGAGGAACTCGGCGGATTCGACGTCATCGTCAACAACGCGGGTATCGCGCAGGTCGCGCCGCTCGACGACGTTCGCCCCGAGGACACGAAGAACATCTTCGCCGTCAACGTCGACGGTGTTCTGTGGGGAATTCAGGCCGCTGCAGCGAAATTCAGGACGCTGAAGCAGAAGGGCAAGATCGTCAACGCGTCGTCGATCGCCGGACACGACGGATTCGCGATGCTGGGCGTCTACAGCGCAACGAAATTCGCGGTGCGCGCGCTGACCCAGGCCGCGGCGAAGGAATACGCGTCGGACGGGATCACCGTCAATGCCTATTGCCCCGGCGTCGTCGGCACCGACATGTGGGTGACCATCGACAAGCGTTTCGCCGAGCTGACCGGTGCGAAAGAAGGTGAGACCTACGACAAGTTCGTCGGCGGCATCGCGCTCGGACGCGCGCAGACGCCCGACGACGTCGCGGCATTCGTGTCCTACCTGGCGGGCCCGGATTCAGACTACATGACCGGGCAGGCACCGCTGATCGACGGCGGTCTCGTCTATCGATGAGGTGTGCATTCGACGGCCCTGGCTTTACATCGGTTTGTGAGCTGGCGCACAATTGCCGGTGATGACACAGTCGACAGGCCCCGAACCTGCGCTGGCGGCCGGCGAGGATCCGCGCCGCTACGCGCAGATTCTCAGTGCGGTGTACGACGCGACCATGACCGGCGGCAAGTCGCCCGCGCGCCCGCGGGAAGTCATCGGTGATTCCTGGCGGCGGCTACGGACACTCGGTATCGACCCCGAGAAGGTCAGTGTGCAGTCGCCGCAGATCGACACGTCCGATCTCGAGCTGAGCCGTCGGGAATCGGGTTTGTTCGACATCCTCGACGACCTCGGCCGAGGACTCGAATCGGTCGTCCAGGACGGCGACAACATTCTCGTCGTCGCCGATCGGCACGGACGCGTCCTGTGGCGCAGCGGATCCACGTCGGTCCTCGGTCGTGCCGACGGTCTCGGATTCGTCGAAGGCGCCAGTTGGGCGGAGGATTCCGTCGGTACCAACGCGATCGGTACCGCCCTCGTGTCCAGGCGTGCCGTACAGATCTTCTCGGCGGAACACTATGTGCGCAGCCATCATCCGTGGACGTGCGCGGGTGCACCGATCAAGGATCCGCGCACCGGGCGCGTCATCGGCGCCGTCGACGTCAGCGGTCCGGCGAGCACGGTACATCCGACGACACTGGCTCTCGTCGACGCCATTGCGCGTCTCGCGGAATCGCAACTGCGCGAACACCATCGGCAGCATCTCGACCGTCTCCGCTCGGTGGCAGCGCCGATGCTGGCGCGACTGCAGGCGCCGGCGCTCGCCGTCGACTCCAACGGCTGGGTGGCTGCGGTCGAATCCGTGGCACTGCGCAATCGCATCCTCCTGCCCGAGGACCTCGGCGCGGGACGGTTCTGGATGCCGCAGCTCGGTGTGTGCGACTTCGAACCGCTTCCCGGTGGCTGGCTCGTACGCCCGACGGGTTCGGGGGACGACACTGTCGATTCCACGACGGTGACGATCGACCTACGGCAGCCGCAGCAGACCCGAGTGCGGATTCGCAGCGAGGTCGGCGAATGGACACACGAGCCGACGCCGCGGCACGCGGAGATCCTGTACCTCCTCGCGACGTACCGAGGTGGGCGAACTGCCGCGCAGATGGCCGCCGACCTGTTCGGCGACGACGGAAGAGCTATCACCGTCCGCGCCGAGATGTCGCGTCTACGAAAGCATCTGGCGGGCGTACTGCTGACTCAGCCGTATCGGTTCGACGATTCCGTCGTCGTCGACCTGCTCCTTCCCGACGACATGAGCCGGTTGCTGCCGCACTCGACGGCGCCGGCTGTGAGGCGCTCTGCGCCCGTGCGCGAATAGTCGGTCTCCGGTCCAACTATGCACGCACGGGCGCGCAGCGCACTCACGCGATTTTTCGCCGTTTCGGATCCCGGTCGGTTGCGTCTGCGGTCGGCGACCGCGACGACCGTCACCGTCGTCCTCGCGATGCTGGTGCTCCTGCCCAGCTCGGCGGCACTCGGCCAGCCGATCACCGTCGCCATGATCGGCACCGTCGTCGCGATGCAATCGTCGGCGGCGGTGAAGGACAAGGACCAACGCAGCCGCGTCGTCACGACGCTTCTGCTCGTCTTTCCCGCGATCGGTGCGGTCACGCTGTCGGCGGTGCTGTCGCAGTTCGGGAAGATAGCCGACGTCGGATTCATCGTCGTCCTGTTCGCAGCCGTGTGGGTTCGTCGGTACGGACCGCGTGGCACTGCGCTCGGAATGGTCGCGTTCATCTGCTATTTCTTCGCCCTGTTCCTGCGCGCGACGCCCGGTCAGATACCGATGCTCGCCGCGTCGATCGTCGTCGGCGTTGCGGTGTCACTCGTCGTGCGCACGGTGATCCTGCCCGACCGGCCGCGGGTGGAGCTCCAGCGGTTGGTGCGGGCGCTGCGCGCGTCGTGCATCGACGTGCTCGAGGTCGCGTCGAACAAGAAGGACCGCAACATCGAACTGCTACGCAAGAGGCTGGACCGGCTCGGCAGCACTGCCCTGATGATCGACGACTGGTTGGATCGCAACGACGCCGCTCGACTGCTCAGCGTCACCAACGCCGATCTGTCGCTGCGTATCTTCGACGCCCAGATCGCCACCGAACAACTCGTCAGTGCATTCTGGGCGCTCGATCCCGAGAATCAATGGCCCAGACAGCTGGGGCAAGCGCTCACCGCGCTGGGTTCGTGTCTGCAGAACCATCCGTCGGAGGAGGCGCTGCGTGCTGCGCGACGCCTTGCGGCGTCTGCCGCGGACAAGGCCGACGCGTCGACCCAGGCCGGCGTCGCGACGACCGTCGCGATGCGCGCCGTTCAAGCCCACATCGCGATCCACCACATCACCAGCAACGCGTTGAAGACCGAGGCAGAACCGTCGAAGAAGGACGACGAGCGCCGCGACGACGAGACCGGCATGAATCCGAGCACCAAGGCTGCGATCCAGGTGGCCGTGGCGACGAGCGCCGCGACGATTCTCGGCGAGCTGATCTCGCCCGACCGTTGGTACTGGGCCGTCCTGACGGCCTTCCTCGTGTTCACCGGCGCGTCGACGCGTGGCGAGATCCTGTCGCGCGCGGGCCACCGCGTCGTCGGAACCATTGCAGGTGTCCTCGCCGGCGTCGTCCTGTCGGCGCTCGTCGGCCACAACCAGCCGCTGCAGGTGACGATGCTCGTCGTGTGTGTGTTCTTCGCGTTCTACCTCGTCACCGTCGCCTACGCGTTGCTGTCGTTCTTCGTCACGGTGATGCTCGCGATGCTGTACGGCCTGCTCGGAACGTTCAGCGTCGACGTGCTCGAACTGCGTATCTACGAGACCGCCGCGGGCGGACTCGTCGGAATCGCGTCGGCCTACTTCATCCTGTCCACCGGCACTCGATCGACGATGACCGAGAAGATCGACACCTACCTCGACCAGATGTCCTCGATCGTCGATTCGAGCATCGAATCGGTCGTCGAACCCGGGCGGGACACCGATCTCGTCGCCGACATGCGCAATCTCGACAACGCACTCAAGGAACTCGTGACTGCGGGGAAGCCGCTGGAGATGGGTCCGACGGCACGGACGAGGCGCGGCACGAAGCGTCTGCTGCGCATCATGACGGTCAGCAACCGGTCCGGGCATGCACTCGCCCGCGCAGGCGTCGGCGCCTCACGCGCGCAGAGCGACAGCGCCCCGTCCGAGGCGACGGCGAAGGCGCTCCGCGAGGCCGCCGACGTCACCAAGGCACTGATCGACGACGTCAAACGCGCGCTGTCCGGTGAGCAGGTCGAGCCGCCGGAGAAGCTGACCGAGACCTCGGCTCTGGACGTGATGCTCGCGTCGACGACGACATCGGGGTCGGTGCGTAGTGTGGTTCGCTCGCTCGGGACGCTCAACCGGACGATGGGTGAGGTGTTCACGCGAGCCTGACACTCGGCTGTCGGTAGGGTGTCCGCATGACATCCCGGCCCGACGGTCGCGCGCGCATCCGCGGCGTGTTCGTCGGCGCTACGTCCGGGACGCTGAGCATCGCCGCACACGGCGTCGGCGGCGGCACGATGATGCCCTCGGAATCCGCGCTCGTCCTTCTCGTGATCGTCAGTGCGGCTGTCGGTGGTGTCGTGGCGGTACTGGCCGGCCGAGTGCCGATGGTGGCCGTCCTCGCGCTCGGACAGGTGTGCGGGCACACCGTCCTGACGATCGCGAGCGAGCACCATCACGGAACGTCGCTGACGCCGTCGATGCTGGCCGCACACGCCGTCGCAACCATGGTGTGTGCGTTGTTGATTCGTGCTGCCGTCCTCGGTCACGGTCACGCGCTGTCCGTTCTTCGCCGCATCCTTCCGGTGCTGTGCGTGGTGCTTCCCGTCGAGGACGAGCGTCCTCGGGACCGTACCGAATACCGTCCCGACGTCGTCCTGCGATTGCTGGCGTGTTCCGGCGTCGGGACGCGTGGGCCACCCGTCGCTGCTTGATTCGAGCTTTCACTTCAGCGGCGGCAATTCACCCTGACGGGGATCCGCCGTGCTTTGCCACATCCACTTTTCGACGGCTCTCGTCGACGAGCGAATCGAGCACACCCATGTCCACAGTCGTGGCCGAAGAACGTACGAAAGACCCATCCCCACCTGCGCCCTCTCTGGTCATGAGGCTGCACTTCTACGCAGGCATCCTCATCGCACCGTTCATCCTCGTCGCCGCACTCAGCGGCGGCCTCTACGCACTCGCACCCACCATCGAATCCGTCGTGTACCGAGATCTGCTGACCACCGAGTCGACGGGCCCGACCCAGTCCGTCGCCGCGCAGGTCCGCGCCGCGGAGTCGGAACGACCCGACCTGACCGTCGCCGCAGTGCGGCCGGCCTCGGAACCCGGTGAGACCAGCCGTGTCCTGTTCACCGACCCGTCCCTCGGCGAATCGAAGCGCCTCGCGGTCTTCGTGGACCCGGTGACGGGGGAGTCCGTCGGTCAGTCGGTCGTGTACGGAAGCAGCAGCTCCTTACCGCTGCGAACCTGGATCAGCGAATTCCACCGCCACCTGCACCTGGGCGAACCCGGCCGGATCTACAGCGAACTGGCCGCGTCGTGGATGTGGATCGTTGCGCTCGGTGGCGTCGTCCTGTGGGTACGACGCCACCGCCGCGGCGGGCGTCTGCTGACCGTCGACCGTTCCGTCTCGGGCCGGGCAAGGACGCGCAACTGGCATGGGGCGGTCGGCCTCTGGATCGCCGTCGGGCTGGTGTTCCTGTCCGCGACCGGCCTCACGTGGTCGAAGTACGCGGGCGAGAACATCTCCGACCTGCGGTCGGCGCTGAACTGGACGACGCCCGCGACCGCCACGTCCATCGGCGGAAGCGGCGCTGCGGCCGCGGGAGACCATGCGGGACATGACATGTCGGTCTCCGAGGTCTCGAGGGATGTTCTCGACGTGAACGTCGGTCGCATCGATTCGGTCCTCGGAACCGCCCGGTCGCATGGCATCGACGGCAAGGTCGAAGTGTCGATTCCGGCCGAGGTCGATACTGCCTTCGTCGTCGCGCAGACCCGGCAGCCGTTCGCGTTGTCGACGAGTTCGGTAGCAATCGACGGTGCTACGAACGCGATCGTCGACGACAACGACTTCGCCGACTGGCCCGTCGCAGCGAAACTCGCGGCGTGGGGCATCGCGTTGCACATGGGCATTCTGTTCGGCGTCGCGAATCAGATCGTGTTGGCGTTGCTCGCGCTCGCGTTGGTGACCGTCGTGGTGCGGGGTTACCTCATGTGGTGGAAGCGCAGGCCGACGGCGCGGCCGCCGAGGCGGGGGGGTCTTCGCGGCCTGCCGCGCGCACACGTCGTCGCGGTGGTCGTAGCCGCTCTCGTGCTCGGCTGGTATGTGCCGCTTCTCGGAATCAGCCTTCTCGCCTTCCTTCTCGTCGATGCCCTGGCCGGGCTTCGACCGTCCACGACTTCGGAGTCGAAATGAACATGTACAGAACAGCTTTCGCCGCTCTCGCCGGTGCCCTTCTCGTCGCAGGATGTGGGGCCGACGAGCCACGTACCGAAGCGGATTCGGTGACCGTGCGGGAAGCTTGGATCAAGGCGGCCGACACCGGAATGACGTCGGCGTTCGCGGAGATTCAGAACACCGGTGACGATCAGGTACGCGTCGTCGCTGCATCGACGGGCAGCTCGTCGATGATGGAACTGCACGAAGTCGTTGCGAGCGCGGACGGTTCGATGGTCATGAAGCCGAAGGAGGGCGGTTTCGCGGTGGCAGGCGACGACACGAAGGTGCTGCAGGCAGGTGGCGATCACCTGATGCTGATGGACGTGACGTCACCCCTCACGCCGGGAGCCGACACCGACATCACCCTCACGTTCGAAGATGGTTCGACGACGACCTTCACCGCGCAGGTTCGCGATTTCGCGGGCGCGCAGGAAAACTACGGTGGCTGACCGAGCACCACAGCGTTCCAACGCATTCAGTCGACGGCGCCTCCTCGGGGGAGGTGCCGTCGCACTCGGTGCGGCGGGCGCTGCGGCCTACGGAATATCAAGAGAGACTGGCGAAGTCGCTTTCGGTGGAGAGGTAGTGCAGTTTCACGGGAAACATCAGGCGGGAATTGCGACTCCGCCTCAGGCGCACGGGACGTTCGTCGCGTTCGATCTGCACGACAGTGCCGGCCGTGACGACGTCATCGCGATTCTGCGAATGTGGACCGCGGACGCGTCGCGTCTGACGCAGGGATTGCCCGCGCTTGCCGACACGGAACCCGAACTCGCGGAGTCTCCGTCGCGGCTGACCGTCACGGTCGGGCTCGGGCCGGGTGCGTTCACGGCAGCCGGTGTCGCATCGCCGGTGACGCCGCTGCCGGGATTCGGGATCGATCGGCTCGAGCCTCGGTGGAGCGACGGCGATCTGCTTCTGCAGGTGTGCGCCGACGATCCGGTTCCCGTCGCGCATGCGGTGAGAGTGTTGACGAAGAACGTGCGGTCGATGGCGTCGACCAGGTGGGTGCAGCGCGGGTTTCGGTCCGCGCGGGGCTCGCAGGCGTCGGGAACGACGATGCGTAACCTGATGGGCCAGGTCGACGGGACGGAAAATCCGAGTTCGACAACGGATTTCGACGCTCTGGTCTGGAACGACACCGGTGGAACGTCGCTGGTGGTGCGCAGGATCGCCGTCGAACTCGATACGTGGGACGAACTGGACCGTGGCGGTCGGGAATTCGCCGTCGGACGGCGTCTGGATACCGGCGCACCGCTGACCGGTGAGTTCGAGCACGACACAGCCGATTTCGCGGCAACCGACAGGTTCGGCGTCCCGGTGATCTCGCCTGCGTCGCACATCGCTCGGGCGCGGCACCGCCACGACGGCGAGAGGTTCTTCCGGCGCGCCTACAACTACGACGATCCGCCGACGAGCGGGTCGTCCAGTAATTCGGGGCTCATCTTCGCGGCGTATCAACGCGACGTCGTCGGGCAGTTCCTGCCCGTGCAGATGCGACTCGACGAGCACGACGCGTTGAACGAATGGACGACGCCCGTCGGATCAGCGGTGTTCGCTGTCCCGGCGGGCGTCGACGACGGTGGGTATCTGGGGGAGGGGATGCTGTAGTGCGGCTGCGCCGCCCGCGCGTGGATAGTTGGCCCAGGGGCGGACTATCCGCGCACGGGTGCGAAGCGCACTAGGAGAGGAGCCCGCGGAACGACCCGAGAAACGCTACGGAACCCACCAGTTTCCGGCGCCGCGGAGGAGGGTCCATCCGCCCGGGATCTCGACCCAGGCGGACACGTCTCCGGAGCCCGTGCGGATCGGTCCGGTGTTCAGCGGCCCGGGGAACGCGACACCGCCGACCTGCGTGGTGTGGTTGAACCAGTTGATGGCGCAGTTGCATCCGACGTTCAACGTGAAGTCCGAGAGGCCGGGGAGCGACGGATCGGTGCGCACGAAGATCTGTTGGTTGACGAAGAACTGTTCCGGTCGCCATTCGGTGATCGCGGCGGGGTCGAAGCCGACCGTCGGGCTGATCACTCCGGCCTGCGAGAACTTGGCCTGAGCCGTCCCCGCTCCGAACAACGCGGTCCCGACCACGATCAGTGCAGAAACAAGGACAGCGGCGATACGAGCACGTCGCTTCGTCATGAATGGAACCTCCGTCGTGAGTACGCGGTGATGGTACCGGAGGTCGCGACCGGACAGCGGGGTGAGCGTCGTAGGTAGTGTGGGGCCGTGCGATCACGAGGTGCGTTGGTAGGTCTTGTTCTTCTCGCGGCCGTCGGATGTTCGTCGTCTGCCGAGGAGGCGCCGACGCCGGAGTACCCGAATCAGGTCACCGTCGTGAACCGTGCGTACTCGCCGCAGACCATCACCGTTCGGGTCGGCGACACCGTCACCTGGGTGTTCGACGACAAGGGAATGTCGCACGACGTGGTCGCCGACGACCGATCCTTCCGTAGTCCGCTGATGGTGTCGGACACCTTCACGCACACGTTCACCGAGCCCGGAACGTTCACGTACCACTGCACACCGCACCCCGACATGACCGGAACCGTCGTCGTCGAGTCCTGAGGTGCACAGGCGTCAGGGCAGGGTCCGGACGAAGTCGAAGAACGCCGGTGTCACGGCAGGATTCGCGCTCGTGATGCCGTTGACGACGCCGATCGTCGCCCCGGCTGCCGCTCCGGGAATGCACCCGACGAAGATGAACAGCACGCATCCGATGACCGCGCCGATCCCCGCCCCGATGCCGCCCGACACCGAACCGCCGTTCTGCCAACCGATTTGAATCTGGGTCACCAGATTGTCGTAGGCCGCAGGGCTGTACACCGGATGGATGAGCGACGTCGCCTGCGGTGTCACAGTCAGCGATCTGCCGTCGTCGCCGATGGTTCCTGCGATCGGCAGAACGAGCCCGTCCACCGAGTAGGCAAGTGGGATGGCCGTCAGTGTCGTCCCCTCGTCGTTTTTGAGGTCGACGCTATGGCCGTCGGCGGCGAGGGTGAATGCGCCGGCGTCGAGAATCGTTCGCACGGAGCCGGATTCGGTGACGGTGGTGCTGTAGCCGACGCTCGCGGGTTCGGCGTGCGCGGTCCCGACTGCGGCGGTGCCGAACGCGGTGGTCAAAGCGAGGGTCGACAGCGCAGCGAGCGCGGTTCGGGGGGCTTTCATAGGGATCACACCTTTTGTTACGCGAGGAGAACTCGAACCTAGCGGCGCCGGCCTGGCCGGTCGGGAGACCGGGCAAAGCTCACCCTCGACGGATGAAAGGAGCATTGTGAACCTTAGGTTCACACGCTATCGTGGCCATGTGAACCAGAAGTTGTCAGACCTCGACCCGGGAGACAAGCCGACCGACGTGTCGGACGAGCGTCGGCGCAGGCACGATGCCCTACTCGCGTTGCGTGAGGCGATCGAGACCGAGGAACGCGTCGAACGCGAAGCGGCGGCGGTTACCGCGGACGCCGCGTCGACCGCGTTGTGGCTCGGCGCCAGCCTCGCCGATCTGGCGGTCGTCACCGGCAAGACGCGTCAGGCTGCCCGCAAGCGCTGGCCGACGCTGGGCGCAATCCATCGCCGACGCACCTGGCTGGGCAATCACGTCGACGACATCCGCTGGGCCGTGCGCGTCGTCGCCGAGAATGCACCCGAGATCGACGTGCCCGATCGAGCGGTGTTCGACGAGCTGGCCGCCGTCGACGCGTCCGTCGGGCGGGAGTTCGAACCGTCGGCCGAGTACGACGGCAGCGACCCGGCGAGGCGATGGCACGATCTGGATCGGTTGGTGGACGTGCTGTTGCGGGGAATCTGCGACAGCGGCCGAGCACGAGGCGGCCAGGCCGACTTCGCGCTGCACGGCGCTTGCGGCGTCGTCGGGTACTACGACCACGCGGCGAACCGGCCGGACCAGTGAGGCGCGATATCGTCGTGACATGTCCGTCGTCGCGCTGCGAGGCCCGCTTCTCGTAGCAGGCGCGGTCGGTGCGGCGGCGGTGCTCGTCGCCGTCCGAGACCCACGTTCGACGACGTACCTTCCGTGCCCGATCCACGCCGTCACCGGCGTGTGGTGTCCGGGATGTGGCGCGACCCGCGCGTTCGGCGACCTCGTGCGAGGTGACGTGGCGTCGGCGACGGCGTCGAACATGCTCTTCGTTCTGCTTGCGGTCGTCGGGCTGGGTCTGTGGGCCGCCTGGGTTCGCGCCCGCCTGAGGTCTCGGCCACTGTTCCCCGCCCGGCCGCCGGTGTGGTTCCTCGTCGTCGGGGTGGCCGTCGTCGTCGCGTTCACCGTGGTCAGGAACATTCCGGCAGGCAGCTGGCTCGCGCCGTAGGCTGACACCCATGTGGCTCGAAGTGGTGTCGATCGTGGTCCTGGTCGGGGCCCTCGTAGTGCTGATCCCGACCGCTCGCCGGGTGTTCAAGAAGGGTGACGACGAATGACCGAGTCGATGAAGGCGCGGCTGCAGGCCAAGATGCGCGAGATGCTCGCCGAGGACGGCGGCACCGAGGCCGAGGTGGCCGAGGGTGACGACCCTCGGCTCGTCGCGATTCGAGACGATCTCGCTGCGCTCGACGACGTGGACGACGACGACCCGCTCGTCGATCGATTGGCCACGCGGTACTGGGTTCCCTAGTGCGGCTGCGCCGCCCGTGCTCGGATAGTTCGACCCTGTTCCAACTATCCGCGCACGGGTGCGAAGCGCCCTTCATCTAGTATCTATGTTGTGTCTATGCAGCCGTCGGCCTCGGAACTCGCCTACCTGACCGTCAAGGAAATGATCGTCAGCGGCGAGCTGCCTGGTGGCGAGCTGGTCAGCGAGGGCGACATCGCAGGTCGAATGGATGTCAGCCGCACTCCCGTCCGCGAGGCGTTTCTCCGTCTCCAGGTCGAAGGGTGGATGCGGCTCTATCCCAAGCGTGGCGCTCTCGTCGTCCCCATCGCGCCCGGTGAGGCCGAACACATCGTGTCCGCTCGCAGGCTCGTCGAGGCCGGGAGCGCGCGAGAGGTCGTCGCCGACGAACGTGCTCGCACGGAGCTCGTCCGACAGCTTCGGGCGAGTCTGATTCGCCAACGCGAGATCGCGGCGACCGGGACCGCAGCCGAGTTCAGCGCTGCAGACGCAGATTTCCACCGACTCATCGTCCGGGCAGGCGGAAACCCGCTGCTGGACGCGTTCTACGACAGCCTTCGCGAACGACAGCGACGGATGACGACGCATTCGATCTCCCGTGATCCGGGGCAGATCGAGCAGATCGTCGACGACCATGCGCAGCTTGCCGGTCACATAGAGGCAGGCGACGCCGACGGATTCGCGTCGGCCGTCGACAGCCACATGCGCCGCGTGCACCGGCTGAACGAAGGAAGTACTTCATGACACTCACGAAGGCCACCACGGAGACCAGGACGGCCAAGTGGCTCCTCGTCGCGGCAGGCATGTTCGCCGTCGCGTGGGGAGGCAACGAATTCACACCGCTGCTGGTGATGTATCGACTCGAACACGGATTCTCGGCGGTCACCGTCGACACGTTCCTGTTCGCGTACGTCATCGGGATCGTGCCGTCGCTGCTCATCTGCGGACCACTGTCCGATCGACTCGGTCGACGGCCGGTGATGCTGCCCGCCCCGGCGATCGCGGCGGCCGGTTCCATCCTGATCGCTTTGGGTGCCGATCATGCGGGCCTGCTCTTCGGCGGGCGCGTGCTCAGCGGTGTGGCGCTCGGTATCGGCATGGCCGTCGGTGGAAGCTGGATCAAGGAGCTGTCGGCGCACGAAGCTCCGGGAGTCGGTGCTCGTCGTGCGGCGATGAGCTTGACGGCCGGGTTCGCGCTCGGCGCCGGCGTCGCAGGCGTTCTGGCGCAGTGGGCGCCGTGGCCGACGCATCTCGCGTACCTCGTGCACGTCAGCATCTGCGTCGCCGCGGGAGTCGGGATGATGTCGGTGCCTGAGAGCCGGCCGGCCGTTCCGCGCTCCGAGCGAGTGAGTCTGCTCGACGACTTGAAGATCCCCGCAGCGGGCCACCGCCGGTTCCTGCTCGTCGTGGTTCCGTTGGCGCCGTGGGTGTTCGGCGCGGCGAGCGTCGCCTACGCGGTCTTGCCGTCGCTGATGGCCGACCGTAGCGGTGGCCACCCGATCGCGTTGTCGGCGTTGATGTCGGTGATCGCGCTCGGCGCTGGATTCGGGATCCAAGCCGTCGGGCGCAGAATCGACACCCCGAATGCGGCGCGAGGTGCGTTGGTGGCGTTGACGATTCTCGTTGTCGGCATGCTGCTTGCCGCATGGGCGGCGTCGGTGCTGACGATCGCTGCGGCGCTCATAGCGGCCGCGATACTCGGCTGCGGGTACGGCATGGCCCTCGTCTC
Source organism: Rhodococcus sp. Eu-32 (assembly GCF_003336925.1). Lineage (NCBI taxonomy): Bacteria > Bacillati > Actinomycetota > Actinomycetes > Mycobacteriales > Nocardiaceae > Rhodococcus > Rhodococcus sp. Eu-32. Next base: position 20,717 of record NZ_QGNK01000019.1, read on the forward strand.
GGGACTGCAAGAGGTGCAACGCATCGCGGGCCCGAACGATCTGGCCGGGCTGACTGCCGTCTTCTACTCGTTGACCTACCTGGGCTTCGCGGTTCCGGCGATTCTGTCCGCGCTCACGGAGGAATGGCCGGGCGTCGTCACCTACCCCGCGATCTTCGTCGTCGGTGCCATCATGGCCGGGGTGTGCTGGGTGTTCGTGCGCACCCAGTCGACCTCCCACCTTCCGGCAGGGGAGTAGGGCGTAGGAAATTCACCCTCCTGTTGTGCGGTTCTGAAGTCCGAAACCGCACAACAGGAGGGTAGATTTCGGCCGGGCCGGGGCCGCTACGGAAGTGCAGGCAGATCGGTCCGATTCAGCCATTCGTCCCACAGCGTGCGCGGGCAGCCGTACCGCGAGGCAAGGTCGGTGAAGTCGGCGGTGCTCACGGTCGAGTACCGGTACTTCGACGTCCACTCCTGGATCAGCGGGAAGAACTTGTCGTCGCCGACGGTGCTCCGAAGTGCATGTAGCGCAAGGGCTCCGCGCTTGTAGACACGGTCGTCGAACATCTTGGCCGGACCGGGATCGCCGAGCAGGAGGTCCCGCGGTAGGCCCCGCTGCATGGTGTGGACGCGTCGCGCCTTGTCCCGTGCACTCGTGCCGCCGGAATTCTCGGCCCAGATCCACTCCGAATAGCAGGCGAAGCCCTCGTGGAGCCAGATGTCCTTCCACTTGCCGAGCGTCAGGCTGTTGCCGAACCACTGATGCGCGAGTTCGTGCGCGACCAGTCGCTCGAAATACCGTGTGCCCGAACAGTGATTGGCGCCGAAGATCGACAAACCCTGTGCCTCGATGGGTATTTCGAGGTCGTCGTCGGTGACGACGACGGTGTACGCCGCGAACGGATAGGGCCCGTAGAGGCGAGTGAACGTGTCCATCATCTCGGTCTGACGGCCGAAGTCGTGCTCGAAATTCTGCTTCAACCGCGACGGGAGAACGGCTTTCATCGGCACAGCGCTACCGCTGATGGCGTGTGCCGAGTACGGACCGATCTGCACCGTCGCGAGATAGGTGGCCATCGGTTCGGGCTGCTCGTACACCCACGTGGTCCGGCTGGCGCGCGTCTGCTTGCTGACGAGTGTGCCGTTGGCGACCGCGTAGTACGGCGAGTCGGTGGTGATGGTGATGCCGTAGCTGGCCTTCGAGACAGGGTGGTCGTCGCACGGAAACCACGACGCGGCCCCGTTCGGCTGACTCGCGACGATCGACCCTTCGGTCAGCTCGTCCCAGCCGACCTCACCCCAGAACCCGTTGATGGGCTTCGGAGTTCCCCCGTATTGGATCGTGACGACCAACGCCGCACCCGACGCGATCGGCTTGGCAGGGGTGATCTTCAGCTTGTCGCGGTGCTGGCTGAACTTGACCGACCGCGAACCGTTGACCGACACCTTGGACACGCGCAGTGCAGGTCCGAGGTCGAACGCGAACTTCGACAGCGTTGCCGTCGTGACCGCGGTGATCTTCGCCTTGCCCGCGAGACGGTTGCTCTCGACCTTGTACTCCAGATCGAGTTCGTAGCGCGACACGCGGTAGCCACGATTGCCGTTCTGCGGCAGGTAGTCGTCGATCGGCGCATCGGAGGAATCGATGTCGAACGTCGGCGTCACGAGCTTCGAAGGAACGAACTTCACTCGCTCACCTCAGCGGCGGGGATGATTCGCGAGAACGGGTCGCCCTTCGCCCACGGTGCGATGGGGTTGCCCTGCCAGCGGGTGTGCGCGGGCACGGTGTCGCCGCGCATCACGAGCGACGCGGGCCCGACCGTCGCGCCGTCGCCGATGCCTGCGGCGGGCAGGGCGACGCAATGCTGGCCCAGTGTCGCTCCTCGTCCGAGTGTCACGCTGTCCATGCTCATGATCCGATCATGGAACAGGTGGGTTTGCACAACGCAGCCCCTGTTCACGGTGGCACCGTCGTCCAGAGTCACCAGATCTGCCTCGGGAAGCCAGTACGTTTCACACCAGACGCCCCGACCGATCTTCGCACCGAGCCAGCGCAGCCACATGTTCAGGACGGCCGTTCCTTCGGCTGCGCGCGCGAACCACGGCGCGGCGACGGTTTCGACGAACGTGTCCGCGACCTCGTTGCGCCACACGAACGAACTCCACAGCGGGTGCTCGACCTTGTCGATGCGGCCGACCCAGACCCACTTCGCGGCTGCGGAAATCGCCGCGGCGACCGCACCTGCGACCAGCAGTACGACGCCACTGAGCAGCGCGGCGAGCCAGTAGCCCACGGCGTCGGCGATGGCGGTCAGTCCGAACAGCACGCCCAGGCCGATCCCGAACGTGACGACGACCGGAATGAGGCGGCACGTCTCGACGAGCGCACGGGCGATCTTCAGCTTGCGCGGCGGATCGAACGTCCGGGAGCTGTCGCCTCGGCCGGCTGCCCGACGCAGACGCACCGGCGGGCTTCCGAGCCACGACGAGCCCGACTTCGCCTTGTCCGGTGTCGCGGACAGCACGGCGACGAGGCCGTTCTTCGGAACGGTACGGCCGGGGCCGGTCATACCCGAGTTGCCGAGGAACGCGCGCTTGCCGACCTTCGCGTCGCCGAGGTGCATCCAGCCGCCACCGAGCTCGTAGCTCGCGACCATCGTGTCGTCGGCGAGGAATGCGCCGTCGGCGACGGTTGTGAACTTGGGGATCATCAGCACGGTCGACGCCTCGACGTCCTTGCCGATCTTGGCGCCCAGCAGTCGCAGCCAGTGCGGTGTCAGCAGCGACGCGTACAGCGGGAACAGGAACGTCCTGGCGGAGTCCATCAGGCGTTCGGTGGCCCAGACCTGCCAGCCGATACGGCTGCGAACAGGGTGATAGCCCTCGGTGAGGCCGATGCTGAGGAGCCGGACGGCGGCCAGCGTGATGACCGCGAACGTGCCGAGCGACACGAGGGTCGCGACGGGCAGCATGATGGCCGCACGGCCGATGGCCTCGCCGATCGAGGTGGCAGTGTGCAGCCACCAGCCCATCAGCACGAGCGAGACACCGATCGAGAAGATGGCCATGCCCGACAGGAACAGCGACGCGACGCCGTACGCCAGCATCCACTGAATCGCGCGCGGGGGAGTCTCGTCGGGCCAGGGGTGCTCGGCCTTGCCGACCTTCTGAGCGGGCGAACCGGCCCACAGCTGCCCGGCCTTGACCTTGCCGACGACGGCCGAGCCGGCGCTGACCACCGCGTTCTTGCCGACGGACGTTCCGGGGAGAAGCGTCGAGCGAGCGCCGACGGCAGCCCCCGCGCCGATCTTGATACCGCCGATGTAGACGAGGTCGCCGTCGATCCAGTGACCGGTGAGATCGACCTCCGGTTCCACCGAACAGCCGTCCCCGAGTTCGAGCATGCCGGTGACCGGCGGAAGTGTGTGCAGGTCGACGCCCTTGCCGACCTTCGCGCCGAGCGCGCGGGCGTAGTAGACCATCCACGGTGCTCCGGACAGGTTCGACGCCCCGCTGGCGTCGGTCAGACGCGTCGCTGCCCACAGCCTGATGTGAGCGCTGCCGCCGCGACTGTAGGCGCCGGGTTTCAGGCCTGCCAGCAGGATTCGCGAGCCGACGACCGAGATCGCCATGCGGCCGACCGGCGTGATGAACAGGACGAACGCGACGAGAATCCACCACCACGACACCGTCGGCGCCCACGGAACCTCGGCGAACCACGACATGACGTTGAACAGAATCCCCAGCCACGTGACCCACTGCAGGCCGGTCAGCGTCGTCAGCGGAACGGTCGCGGCGATCTGCGCCCACTGCGCCGTGCGTGACGTCGGTTCGACCTCACGCGGCACGACCTCGACCGGCGGTTTCAGCTCGTCCAGGTATCGGGCCAGTGAACCGAGCCGTGGGTGGTCGTAGAGCTGGGCGACGGTGATCTCGGGGAACCGCTCACGCAGTGCCGTCACCAACTGGGCAGCGGACAGCGAGCCGCCGCCGTTCTGGAAGAAGTCGGCGTTCTCGTCGGTCACCTGAGCGCCGAGGATGTCGGTCCACAGCTCGGCGACCCAGCCGGCAGTGCCTTCCAGCGCCGACGCGTCACCGAGCCCCGGCAGAGGCCAGGGCAGTGCGTTGCGATCGACCTTGCCCGACGTCCGCGTCGGCATCTCCTCGACGAGCGCGAGCCGCGGAACGAGCGCAGCCGGGAGCTGCTCGGACAGCAGCGTCCGCGCCGCATCGAGGTCGAAATTCTTGTCGGTGCTGGCGAGATAGCCGACCAGCACCGAGTTGCCTGCACCCGTCTTGCGGACCGCGGCCGCAGCACCGGCGACGCCGGGGAGAGCCTGCAGCGCGTTGTCGATCTCGCCGAGCTCGATGCGTCGACCGCCGAGCTTGATCTGGTCGTCGGCGCGGCCCTGGAACAACAGACCCTCGACTTCGAGCTTGACGAGGTCGCCACTGCGATAGGCGCGCTCCCACCCGAGCGTCGGCATCGGGGCGTATTTCTCGGCGTCCTTCGCCGGGTCGAGGTAGCGCGCGAGGCCGACGCCGCCGATGACGAGCTCACCGACCTCGCCGACGGCAACCGGCTGGCCGGACGCGTCGACGACGGCGAGATCCCAGCCGTCGAGTGGCAGGCCGATACGGACCGGACCCTTGCCGTCCATGATCGACGCACACGCGACGACGGTGGCCTCGGTGGGCCCGTACGTGTTCCACACCTCGCGACCGTCGACGGCGAGGCGTTCGGCCAGCTCCGGCGGGCACGCCTCGCCGCCGAAAATCAACAGGCGGACGGCTTCGAGCGCCACAGCGGGCCACAGAGCTGCGAGCGTCGGGACGGTCGAGACGACCGAGATGTCACGGGAAACGAGCCACGGTCCGAGATCGAATCCACTGCGGACGAGCGAGCGAGGTGCGGGAACGAGACACGCGCCGTGACGCCACGCGAGCCACATCTCCTCGCAGGACGCGTCGAACGCCACCGACAGACCTGCCAGCACGCGGTCGCCCGGACCGAGGGGATCGTCCTGCATGAACATCCGCGCTTCGGCGTCGACGAATGCCGCGGCGTTGCGATGGCTGACGGCGACGCCCTTCGGCGTACCCGTCGAACCCGACGTGAAGATGACCCAGGCGTCGTCGTCGGGGCTCGGGATGGTCAGGGTGTCGGGCAGGGGAATGTCCTGCTTGTCGGCCGTACCTGCAGCGATGCCGCCCGCCGTCACGACCGCGGTCACCTTGGCCTCACCGAAGACAAGCTCGGCGCGCTCGTCGGGGTCGTCGGCGTCGACGGGCACGTACGCAGCACCGGCGTTCAGGATCGACAGAATCGCGACGTACAACGAGAACGAGCCCGATGGCATCCGGACGCCGACGCGGTCGCCGCGCCGAACTCCCGCCCTGGCCAGCCATTGCGCGCCCTCGTCGATGTCCTCGAGCAGCTCGCGGTAGGTGATCGACGTGCTTCCGTCGTCGATCGCCATGGCGTTGGGATGCTGTGACGCCGTCGACCGCAGGACGTCGATGAGGGTGCGCTCACGAGGAGCGCGATCTCCGCGCAGAAATTCGGCAGGTATGGCTGCAGACGCCTGCGTCTTCGTCGGTTCCGATCGTGATTCCACAGACAACCGGGTGTTCCTCTTCTCGAATCGTCAACGTGATTTGTGGGTCGTTATCTCATGTTGGGTTTGCCAGAAGGTGAACGGCTGCATGGTCGAGACACCGGGCGAAGTTTACTCGCGTGGTGCGGCTTCGCCCCGCGGGTTTCCTACCTGCCGGGTTGACAATGACGAGAGTCGTTTGCCATTCTCTGTTCAGGTCATGAGTACCAGCGCAAAGCCCCGGCTCGCTGGTCGGCAACCCTCCTCCGCGGTGGGGTGCTCCGGGTGACGACCTGGCCGACGCCGGAGAACCGGTGCGGCAAGCGCGGACTCGAACGCCGTATCGGCGTGGGTCCCCGAACGACAAGGGGATAATTGTCATGACTGCTGTTCTCGAGAAGACCTGTGCACCGTTCGCTGCGGTCAGCGGCGCGAACGTGCAGGTCCCGCTCGTCGACGGAACCACCTGCAGCTACGCGAACTTCGACTACGCGGCCAGTGCACCTGCGCTCGCCGAGGTGTCCGCGCGAATCGAGGAGCTGCTGCCGTTCTACTCCAGCGTGCACCGGGGTGCCGGATATGCATCGCGGGTCTCGACGGCCGCATACGAGAAGGCCCGGGTGACCGTCTCCGACTTCGTTGGAGCGCAACAGGATTCCGTCGTGATCTTCACGCGGAACACCACCGACTCGCTGAACCTTCTCGCCGGCTGTGTCCCGGGAGACACCGTCGTGCTCGACATCGAGCACCACGCGAACCTGTTGCCGTGGAACGGGCGTCGCGTCGTCGTCGCAGCGGACTCGGTTGCCGAGACGGTTGCGCGCATCGACGCGGAACTGCGGACGAAACCTGCTGCGCTGCTTGCCGTCACGGGAGCGTCGAACGTCACGGGCGAGGTGCTGCCCATCCGCGAACTCGCGACGCTCGCGCATCGGCACGGTGCTCGAATTCTCGTCGACGGTGCCCAGTTGGTGCCGCATCGCCGCGTGAATCTTGCCGACCTGGGCGTCGACTACCTCGCTTTCTCGGGCCACAAGCTGTACGCGCCGCACGGTGCGGGTGTCCTCGTCGGCAGGCGTGACTGGCTCGACGCCGGTGAGCCCTACCTTGCCGGTGGTGGTGCGGTGCGACACGTGACCACGACGTCGACGGACTGGGCTCCGTCGCCCGCGCGTCACGAGGCCGGGACCCCGAACGTGCTCGGCGTCGTCGCGCTCGCAGCCGCGTGCGAGGCGATCACGGCGTACGAGGCGGCAGGTGCCGTCGACCACGAGCGTCGTCTGTGCACGCGGCTACGCGACGGGTTGGCCGGAATCGACGGAATCCAGCTCTTGTCGGTGTGGAACGACGCTCCGGACAGTGTGGGCATCGTCACATTTGCACTCGACGGGTACGGCCCGGGCGAGATCGCCGCATACCTGTCCGCCGAACACGGAATCGGCGTGCGCGACGGCAAGTTCTGTGCCCACCCGTTGCTGCAACGGCTCGGTTACGCAGGCGGCGCCGTGCGGGCCAGCCTGGGGCTCGGTAGTTCCGATGCCGACGTCGACCGTCTCGTCGACGCCGTCGCGCAGCTGGCCTCGTCCGGCCCCTCGTGGGTCTACGAGGAGGACAACGGATGGTGGAACCCGGTGCCCGATCCGCGCCCGTTCCCGGCGATTGCCGACGGCGGCGCAGGCGTGGGATCCCCGTGCGCGAACGGAGAGGTTAGCATCGGGTCATGACAGCAAATGTCGTGTCGCAGGGCCGATTCTGGCGCGACAGGTACGTGGATCTGTGCCGCACGGCCTCCGGGTCTTGTAGGCGTTCGGGTAGGACCTAGGCAACCTTCCCCTGCTTCCACGACAGGACATCTCATGTCGAACACTTCACCCGTACGCGTCGCCGTCGATCATGCGGGCACCTGGACCGAAATCACCGACGCCGTTCCGACCGAGGCGGTCGCCCGCATCGTCGCCGCAGACCTTCGTGAGGGCCAACAGGCTCGCACGGCACTGCGCTCCGATGCAGTGGCCGCAGGCAAGGATGCCGACAGCGTCGCAGTCTTCCTCGACATCGAGTTCCACATCGCCGACGACGCCAGGACTGCGCGTCGTGAGTTCGCGGCGTTGGACGTGCCCGCCGTTCCCGGTTCGATCCGGTACGTCGGAACCGCTGCCGGTCTGGCGGGGCTCGTCGCCGACGTGAAGGCCGCCGAGGTGGCCGACGGTGTCACCCTCGTCGCAGTCGGACCCGAGGCGCGCAACCTGGCCGACGTCGCAGCGGGCGTCGTCCCGTGGTTGGAGGACCGTGGCGTCGCGTTCCAGGTCGACGGACTGCTCGCCGCGACGGGTGCCATGCCGTCGGCGCGTGAACTCGCGTCCTGAGCGCGACTGACTGCACACGATCGACCCGAATCGACGGGAAATCGCCGATTCGGGCCGATTGTGTGCATCGAGTTGCGCAGTCAGGTCACATCCACGGCGAGGCCTGCCGTGATGCGTAGCAGCTCCTTGAACGTCGTCCTGAAGATCGTGTTCGGATGCCCTGCCGCAGCCCACAATTCGGGGTACTGGGACAGCGACTCGTCGACGTAGGTAGCCAGGTTGGTGGGGTGCCCGACGGGTGCGATGCCGCCGATCGGCTGATCCGTCGCCAATTTGACCAGATCGAGCGGTGCGCGCTGCAGCGTGCCGCCCAACCGTTCGCCGGTGGCGTTCGAGTTCACCTGGTGGGCTCCGGACACCAGCAGCAGCACCGGGTCGTCGTCGAGGAGGAACACCAGCGATTTCACGATCGCGCCGACGCTCACGCCGAGCGATTCCGCAGCGGCTTCTGCGGTCGATGTGGGTTCGGGCGAGGTGACGACCACCCCGTGGTGCCCGCGCGAGATCAGGATGTCGGCGACATGCGCCGCGTTCGGGTGGAGAAGCCGGGGCATCCTCCAAGAGTATTGCCAGTCGAGCAACTCCGCAGGCGCAAAGGGCGACCCGTCAACCGAGGCGGGAGTGGAGCCTGCGGAATGAGCCATCATTCGAGGCGGGAGTGGAGCCTGCGGAATGAGCCATCACTCGAGCAGATCCCCGAACAGCCGCAGGCGTGCCATGCCGCCGTCGGGGTAGATGTCCATCCGTACCTCGGAGACGGGCTCGGCGGCGTCCAGGACGAACCGGTGACGGGTGTCCGGCTGCAGACGAGTCCGGGGGAGCAGCTCGATCCATTCCCCGTCGCCGAGACGGCCTTTCAGCGACGCCGCGCCGGGGGCATTGCCGAGGAAGCAGGATGTGTCGAGTTCGGCCAACCGGACGGTACCGGTACCTGCGAGCATGACCTGAACCCAGTCGTTCGCGTCGTTTCGCCGGCGGGACGTCTCCCAACCCTCGCCCATCGATCGCGGCGGGCCGGGGAACAGCAGGTTGTTCGGCGAGCTGTAGAACATGTTGGAGCACGCCGACACGTAGCCGCCGTTCTCGAGCGCCGCCAGGTCGAACGGGCCCGCAGCGAGAAAACGCGGGTCGGGACGTCCACGGCCCAGAACGCGCAGCCGTGCGACGCCACCGTCGGGGTAGATCGACAGCTTCACGTGCGTCCAGCGGTCGGAGGACTCCACCTCGAACCGGTTCTCGGTGTCGCCGTTCACGGGGCTCCGCGGAACGATGGTCTCCCACTCGGCGTCGTCGTACAGTTCCTGGCCCGACGGGAAGCCCTCGACCGTCGCGGCCTCGACGGAGATCTCGGGCGGGTAGTTACCGGTGAACCACGCGGTGTCGACGACGACTGCATCGACGACGCCCGGTGCGCCGAGACGCACGATGGCCTCGTCGTACCCCGCTTCCCGACGCCGACGCGTCTCCCAGCCGTCGTATATCTGTCCCTTGTGTCCGAATGTGGCCTTGGAGAAATCGGCCTTGCCCGGGGTGATCAGATTCTCCTTCTCCGCGAACGTCTCGTCGTTCGCCCAGACGACGGCACCGCCCAGCGTGCGAACGGCGAGGTCGGGCAGGGGAAGGGGGAACGTGGCCGTCATACTCGTGAGAATAAGGGAAGACTCCCGGCGGGTTGAGTCGAAGCGCATCGGGTACTCGCGAGACATGACTGCTCAGAACCCCGAACCCGACGACACTGCTGGCCTCGAACCCGGTGGTGGCGTCGCTCCAGGGGACACTCCTCCCGTCGAGACCGGCGTCGGGGGACCCAATCACGAACCTCCTCAACGTGGATTGGCCCTACCGGTCGTCTTCCTCGGAATCGTCGCGCTCCTCGTGATCCTCGTCGTCGCATTCTTCGTCGGCCGAATCGCCGGTCTGTTCTAGCAATGTGATCAGCGCCGACGTCAATCCTCCCCTCCAACACAGAGTTTCGTGCCCACCGTCGAATTCGTGGTAGTCGACGGTGACGCCACGCGCGCGCAGCAATGTCGCGACGCGGTGGTTGTGTGCCTGCATGTCGCCCTCGTGAACTCCGACGTCCATGACGACCCGTATCGGCAGTGCGTCCGACGATGCGGTGAGCATCTCGGCGACGCGTCCGCCGAGGGGCCCGCGCACGCCTCGGTGCGACATGATCGGCCACCAGAACGACCCGGATTGGCTTGCGACAAGGCCGAATCGGTGTGGGAACTCCAGGGCAGCGAACAGCGATGCGAGGCCGCCGAAACTCTGCCCGGAGACGACGGTTCGACGCGGATCGCTCGTGAACGACGCCTCGTGCGCCGCGAGTGGGATCAGTTCGTCGACGACGGCCTCCCAGAACGGGCGGTGACAAGGCAATTCACGACTGCGCATGTCCCCGTCGCCGGAATCGACGAACAGGATCACCGACGGTGGAAGTGCGTCGTCGCGCACTGCGGCGTCGAGCACCGGAGCCAGCGGTGCCTCGTCGATCCATCGTCTGCCGTCGAGCACGATGACCAGCGGCCGCTCGGAGGAAACCCCGTGGCCGACGGTCTCGTGAATCCAGACGTCGCGTGAATTCCCGAGAGAACCGCTGTGCCACCGTAGTTTTCGAGGTGCCGAATCGAGAGTGGTGTCGTCGTCCCACCATCGTTGAACGGGCGCGTCGGGCATCTCCGCGATCGATTCACGACCGAAGCGTCGGATGTTGTTCTCGTCGGGGACGGCATGCTCGAGTAAGCCGAGGAAGCGAGTGCGGACACCCTCGCGTGTGGCGGCGACACCCGGCGGATCCAACGTACGAACGACGTCCTCCGCGACGGGCATGAAGCAGTAGGTCCCGCGCCACGTGCGGGTGATCTCGGTGCTCCAGAACCAGATTCCGCTGTCGTCCACCTGTGTCATGACGGTCAGGTCTTCGGCGTGGTGGTCGGTGAGCGAACTCGCGTCGAAGTAGACCCTGAAGGGATTCTTCGCTGCATCTCTCCACAAGAAAGTCACCCGGACCCGGCTGTCGCCCGAGGGTTCGATGCGTGGAAGTCCCGCTCTCGATACGCCCGTCCAGAACACGTCTTCCGACCCGGCAGCGATCAACTCGGTGCGCAACTGCGACTCCACGTCCTCTAGCATGAGGCAAGCCTAACCTCTGGTCGAAAGGGTGTTCTGACGTGTTCGGAAGAAGAAGCGGTCTGGTGCGTACCGCGGCGGTACTGGCGGTCGCGGCCGTAGGTCTCGCCGGTTGTAGTTCCTCGGAGGGACCCGACGCGGCGGACGCGCCGTCGTCCACGAGCGGTGACGCGGACTGGCCACGGACGGTCGACACGGAACAGGGCCCCGTGGAGATCCCGGCCGCACCGGAGCGGATCGTGTCGACGTCGGTCACGTTGACCGGAGGTCTCCTCGCGATCGATGCACCCGTCGTGGCGAGCGGTGCCACGTCACCCAACACGGACGTCGCCGACGAACAGGGATTCTTCACCCAGTGGGGTGACATCGCGGTCGAGCGTGGTGTGGAACCGCTCCCGTCGGCCGACATCGACATCGAGCAGATCGTCGTCCAGGATCCCGACCTGATCGTGGTCTCGAAGACCGGCGCGGATTCCGCGATCGAGCTGTACGACGAGCTGAGCCAGGTCGCCCCGACGATCGTCGTCGACTACGGCAACAAGACGTGGCAGGACGTCGCCACCGTCCTTGGCGAGGCGACGGGACACGAGTCCGACGCCGCGGACGTCATCGCGACGTTCGGCGACACCGTCGAGGCCGCGAGAGAGGCGATCGCTCTTCCGCCACAGCCGACGACCGCGCTGGTCTACAACGGCGCCGAGTCCGCGAACGTGTGGACCGGCGAGTCGGCGCAGGGCAAACTGCTGGTCGACCTCGGGTTCACCCTCGCCGAGATGCCCGACGCCGTCCTCGGCGACACCAGCATGGGTGCGCGCAAGGACATCGTCTCCGTTTCGCCCGAGAACTTCAGCCGCGCGTTCACCGGTAACACGGTCGTGCTCGTCAGCGCGGACGAGTCGGACGTGGCTGCGTATGTCGCCGATCCGCAACTCGCACAGTCGCCTGCCGTCACCGGAGGCCACGTCTACGACGCTGGCCTCGACAGCTTCCGGCTCGACTACTACAGCGCGACCAACGTCGTCGAACGATTGCAGGAGCAGCTGGCCGCGTAGGTCAGTACGGAGGCCAACCGCCCTCGGGGCCCAGCAGTTTCGACAACCGAGTGCGGTTGACCTTCGCCAATTCCCGCCGCAGCATCGCCGCGTCGACCCCGGTGATCGACGGACAGGTCGACGCGAGCGCATCGACGTCGGCATCGGACAGCTCGCCGAGTTCGAGATCGGCCCGGGTGAAGAACTCGGCGTACGAGCCGTATGCTCGTCCGTCCGCCACGTGCGACGCCCACGTCACCGAGCAGCAGCACTCGAAGAGCGCATGTACCGCCTTGTGGCGCGGCAGGTCGTTGAACACATCCAATCCAAGACCCTGATGCATCATCATGGATCGATGATGAGCCGCGATGGCGGCCACCTCCAGCGGTTCCGCACGGTGTTAGCGCAGGCGTTACGCGGCGTAACACAGCCTGACCTCGTCGCTGTGTCCTCCATTAGGCTCGCCCTATGACGGAACAGAGCTGGAAGGCATTCTCGGTGGAAATCTCCGACCACGTGGCGGAGGTGACGCTGATCGGTCCCGGCAAGGGCAACGCGATGGGTCCGGATTTCTGGAGCGAGTGTCCACAGCTGTTCACACAGCTCGACGCCGATCCGGAGGTTCGTGCGATCGTCCTCGCCGCGTCGGGAAAGCACTTCACGTACGGGCTCGACCTCGCTGCGATGGGCGGTGAATTCGCGCCGCTGATGGCCGACAAGGCGCTTGCGGGCCCGCGCACCACGTTCCACGACACGATCAAGCGGATGCAGCTGGCCACGGGCGCCGTCGCCGACTGCCGCAAACCCGTCGTCGTCGCGGTACAAGGCTGGTGCATCGGCGGCGGACTCGACCTGATCAGCGCCGCGGACATTCGCTATGCCAGCGCCGACGCCAAGTTCAGCGTGCGCGAGGTCAAGGTCGCGATCGTCGCCGACATGGGGTCGCTCGCGCGGCTTCCCGCGATCATCGGCGATGGTCACGTGCGCGAACTCGCGTTGACGGGCAAGGACATCGACGCCGCGCGTGCAGAGAAGATCGGGCTCGTGAACGACGTGTTCGACGACGCCGACGCCGTGCTCGCCGCAGCTCGTGCCACCGCGGCCGAGATCGCCGCGAATCCGCCGCTCGTCGTCCAGGGTGTGAAGACGGTGCTCGACCACTCCCGCTCCGCGGCCGTCGACGACAGTCTTCGCTACGTCGCGGCATGGAACGCGGCATTCCTCGCGTCGAACGACCTGACCGAGGCCATCACCGCGGTCTTCGAGAAGCGTCCCGCGAAGTTCACCGGGAGCTGAGAGAAGTGGAATACGCCGAAGAGATCGGGAGCCAGCTGGTCCGACTTCAGCGCATCCGCGAGCGCAAACTCGCGCAGCTGAAGGACGCGTCGGGCGGCGTCGAAGGCGCAGCGTTCGTCTGCCTGTTCCGGTTGTTGACGGACGGCCCGATGCGATCGAGCACGCTGGCTGCGATGGTCGACTCGGATCCGTCGACGGTCAGCAGGCAGGTGGCTCAACTCGTCGACCGTGGCCACGTCGAGCGTCTTCGCGACGAGACCGACGGCCGAGCGTACGTTCTGGCCGTCACGGATTCCGGACGGGAAATCGCGCGTCGCATTCAGGAACGGCGTACCGCCAACCTCGCGCGCGTCATAGAGGACTGGTCGGGCGACGATCGTGCTCGCCTGGTCGAGCTGTTGGACAGATTCCTGACAGACTGGGAACGCGTCAAGCCCGATTTACAGGCGGTGCGTGAACGGTAGAGTCCGAAGCTCGCGTTCTGTGTTGTCGGACACCGATGTAGTGGCAGCGTCGGTGTCGTCGAAAACGCCGGTGAGGGGGCGAGATGCCAGGAATGCTGGGTCGGTGGACACCGGGACCACTGCGCATCCTGGAAACGAACACCCCCGCGACGAGGCTCGAGCGCAGAGTGGGCCTCGGAATCGCGGTCCTCGTTCCCTTCTTCGCCGTCATCGGCACGATCGTCCTGTTCTCCCAGGAAGGTCCGGGCTCGACCGGCAGGCGGATACTGTGCGGCATCGTGCTGGCGTCGACGATCCCGGTCGGCGCGTGGTGGCTGCGTCGCGGCATCCGCGTCGCACGTATGCCGGGGTGGTTCGTGTTCTATGCCGACGTCGGCGTCGCGATCGTGCTGTTCACCTTCACCTCTCGCGGATTCGCACTGGCTGTCACGTCGCTGTTCGCCGTCATCGGCACCTATATCGCATACTTCTCGAGTCGGCGGGTGCTGCGGGCGCATGCCGTCTTCGTCAGCATCGTGATTCTCGTGCTGTCCGCGGCAACGTACCTCGAACGCGAGCAGGATCTGCCGGCCGTGATCGCGCAGACGCTCGTCGCGCTGCTCGTCGTCAACTCCGTCATCGCGTTCCGCGCGGTCATCAAGACGCAGCTCGACCTAGCCAACACGGACTCGCTGACGGGCCTGCTCAACCGACGCGGTTTCGATCTTCGCCTCGAACGTCTGCTGTGCGATTGCTCGGCGGGGCAGACCGTCGTGCTGGCGGTCGTCGACCTCGATCGGTTCAAGAACGTCAACGACACCTACGGTCACGCGGCAGGCGATCGAGTGTTGAAAGCGACGGCCGAGCGTCTCGCCGCAGCAGCGCCGCCGAGAGCATGTGTGGCCCGAACGGGCGGTGAGGAATTCACGGTCGCGTCGGTGATGACACCGCCGGACGCACTGAACATGGCCGAACGGATACGGGCGGCACTCGCGCGCATCCAGAACGAGATACCGGTGACGGGAAGCGTCGGCGCCTCGCTCATCTCGGCGGACGCGTGGCGGACATTGCACGCCGACGAGGCTGCGGAAATGGTCCACGCCGCGCTGCTCAAAGCGGACACGGCGATGTACGAGGCCAAGCGGTCCGGCGGCAATCAAGCGAGGGTGTTCACCGGATGAGTCTCGAACCCACCCGGTGAGACCGTCTCAGCGCAGCGCGCTCTTGGGGTCGTTCCACAGCTGATCGGTGAAGTCCTCGAGCGCGACGAGCACGACGGTGTCCTCGGCCCGTCGCAGAATCGACTTGCTGGCCCGCACCTGCACGACATCGCCGGACTTGTCGGTCATGCGCCACAACGAATCGGCGCGTGTCGCGACCGTCGTCAGGAACATGTCCGCGACGTTGACTCCCTCGGGAGCCCGATCCGGGAAGATGTCGTGCAGGTGGAAGTCGGCCCGTTCGGAACGGTCCGTGCCGAACAATTCGTCGAACGCCTCGTTCGCGAAGACGATGGCACCGCTCGGATCGACAGCGAGGATCGGGACCGGAATGCGGTCGAGGACGACCGTGACCGGCAGATCGGGGAATTGCGCCGGATCGGAAATGGGCCGCGAATCGGCATTGCGTCGCTCGCCGCTTCCGCCGACGGCGCTACCGACCGAATTGCTGTCCGTCATGTCTCTCCCCACCTGATCCCTTTCGTGCCGAGCCGGTTTCGACTCAGTGCTCCGGATTGTCCGCCAAACGCTTGAAGGACGCAGCGATTTCGGCTTCTGCCTCTGCGCGGCCGACCCAGTCTGCCGCCTCGACATGCTTGCCCGGCTCGAGGTCCTTGTAGTGGACGAAGAAGTGCTTGATCGCGTCGAGCTCGAACGTCGAGACATCGGAGAGGTCCTGGATGTGATCCCAGCGCTTGTCGCCTGCCGGAACGCACAGGATCTTGTCGTCGCCGCCTGCCTCGTCGACCATCTTGAACATCGCGACCGGGCGAGCCTCGACGATGACGCCGGGGAACACGGACTCGGGCAGCAGAACGAACGCGTCCAGCGGGTCGCCGTCCTCGCCGAGCGTGCCTTCGATGAAGCCGTAGTCGGCCGGATATGCCATCGCCGTGTACAGGTAACGGTCGAGGCGAACGCGGCCACTGACGTGGTCGACCTCGTACTTGTTGCGCTGTCCCTTGGGGATCTCGATGGTGACGTCGAACGGCACGTGCAGCCCTCGCTCTTCTCTTCGTGTCGTGCGTCATGGGCGACGCATGATGCTTCGCGGCGCAAGCGTACCGGACCCAGGGATACTGTTGGATGAACTGCCGACCGGCAGAGCTCGAAGCAGATGGAGGAATGTTGGCGGGCCTGACCAAGCGAATTCTCGGTCCCACCGCCGGCCGGCGACGACGGCGGACGCGCGTCCTCCTGATACTCGTGGCCGTCGTGATCGTGGCAGCAGGCGGGGTCGCGGTCGCGGCAATAGTCCCGACGACGTCCGACGCGGTGTCGGACACGGAGACGGCCCCCGAGCCCGACGCCGTCATGCCGGTTCCGTCGATCGTTCCCTACCCGGACACCGCGCCGATACCGACGCAGGCCGCTCTGACCGCGGCCTTGGCTCCCGTCGTCGGATCGCCCGATCTCGGTTCGTTCACCGGCGTCGTCGCCGACGCCGCCAGCGGTGACGTGCTGTGGTCCTCGTCGCCCGATACGCCGATGACCCCGGCGTCGACGACGAAGGTGCTGACGGCGGCGGCCGCGATGCTGGCTCTGCCTCAGGAACACCGCGTGACGACGAAGGTCGTCAAAGGCGCGGTGCCGGGGGAGATCGTGCTGATCGCGGGAGGCGATCCGACGCTCACCGCGCAGCCCGTCGGCACCCCGGGCTTCTACCCGGGTGCGGCGCGGATCGACGACCTCGTCGAACAGATCTCGAAGGCGGGCACTCCGGTCGACAAGATCGTCGTCGACACGTCGATCTACAACGGTGGGGCGATGGCGCAGGGCTGGTTCGCGCCCGACGTCGCCGCCGGGTACATCACGCCGATCGAACCGATCATGCTCGACGGCGGACGTTCTGTTCCGACCGAAGACGAGTCACCGCGTAGCGCCGAACCGGCACTCGACACCGGTCGTGCCCTCGCGCGCGGGCTCGGTATCGATCCGGCTCGTGTGTCGATCGGCACGGCCGCGCAGGGCGCCGATCAGGTGGCGAGTGTGCAGTCGGCGCCTCTGCGTGATCGTCTCGGCCAGATGCTCGGGCGTTCGGACAACGTTCTCGCCGAAGCGATCGGACGCGAGATCGCCATCGAGACGAACGCGCAGGCGTCGTTCCAAGGAGCGATCGACTCGATCGGACAGACGCTGTTCTCGGCCGGCTACGACCTCGACGGCGTGGAACTGCACGACACGAGCGGCCTGTCGGTGGACAACCTGATTCCGGCGCGGCTTCTCGACGAGATCATGACGAGCGCCGCCGGATCGGGGAAGGCCGAACTGCGTCCGATGCTCGACTACCTGCCGATCGCCGGTGCCACCGGAACCCTGTCCGACCGCTACGCCAGCGCCGATCGCGTCGGAGCCGGTTGGATCCGCGCCAAAACTGGCACACTGTCGACAGCGAGTGCCCTTGCCGGATTCGTCGTCGACGTCGACGGCAGAACACTGACGTTCGCGCTGATGTCCAACGATCGTCCGCCGGAGGTCAGCAGACCTGCGCTCGACGCGGTGGCGTCGACACTGAGGATGTGTGGTTGCCGATGACAGAGCTACAAGGCAAGACAGTGGTACTTGTATGACCGATCGCGACGCGGAGAGCTCGTCGGGCTTCGGCTCGTCGGTCGACTGGGCACTCGCGGCCAGGACCGGCGCCACACTGGCCCCGAAGGAACCGTCGACGTCCCGCTACACCGCGGACGCCGTGGTCACCGAGCTCGCCGACGCGTCCGTGCGAGCCGAGGGGCCGGTGCGCGAGACCACCGGACTCGCCGACGGCCTTCCTGTCCCGCAGGCACGCATCGTCGATCGGGCCGGCTGGATCGACGCGGCCGCGTCGTCGATGAAGCATCTGACCGGTGAGCCGGACTCCGAGCCGTCGGGGCTGCTCGCAGGCAAGCCCGCGGGCCTGCAGGCGGGTGCGATGCTGGCGTTCCTGTCCAGTGCGATCCTCGGCCAGTACGACCCGTTCACCGGTGAGCACGGGACGCTGCTGCTCGTCGCGCCCAACGTCATCGCCGTCGAACGCGCACTGCGCGTGCCGCCCAGCGACTTCCGGCTGTGGGTCTGCCTGCACGAGGTGACCCACCGTGTCCAGTTCTCGTCGGCGCCGTGGCTCGGCGACTACATGCGTGGTTCGGTGGCGGTGCTGTCGGACGGTGTCGACGAGCCGATGAGCCAGTTCGCGAACCGATTGACCGAGGCGTTGAAGAACCGGCGACAGTCCGACAAGGCCGAGGATGCAGGCATCGTCGGCCTGCTGCGTGCCACGCAAGCACCCGAGCAGCGTGACGCCATCGATCGACTGCTCGTGCTCGGCACGTTGCTCGAGGGCCACGCGGACCACGTCATGGACGCGGTCGGACCCGCCGTGGTGCCCGCCGTCGCCCAGATTCGCAGCGCCTTCGACGGTCGACGTCGGCGCAAGACCAACCCGTTGCAGCGCATCGTCCGCGCGTTGCTCGGCATCGACGCCAAGATGGCGCAGTACGTGCGTGGCAAGGCATTCGTCGACCACGTCGTCGGCAAGGTCGGCATGACCGAGTTCAACCGAATCTGGACCGATGCGACGACGCTGCCGAAGCTCGACGAGATCGACGATCCCGACCGGTGGATCGCTCGCGTCCTGGCATGACACCGGTCGCGCCGCTGCCCGAGGGCCCTGCGATCCTCGAGGTTCGGCATGCGGTTCGCGCGTGGATCAGGTCGCGGCCGGGTCCAATTGCCGTTGCGTTGTCCGGAGGCGCGGATTCGTTGGCGCTCACCGCTGCGGCCGTCGCCGAGGCGTCGTCGGTGCGCGCTCTCGTCGTCGACCACGGGCTGCAACCCGGGTCGAACGATGTCGCCGACGCGGCCGCAGCCACCGCGGTTTCGCTCGGATGTGCGGACGCGACGGTGTTGCCGGTGCGCGTCGATCGCGTGGGTGGGATGGAAGCGGCCGCTCGGCGCGCGCGGTACGCGGCGCTCGACGAGGCACGGGACGGCGCGAACGTTCTCGTCGCCCACACCCTCGACGACCAGGCCGAGACGGTGCTGCTCGGACTCTCACGTGGGTCCGGACCCCGGTCGATCGCGGGTATGGCCGATTGGGACGAGCCGTGGGGTCGTCCGCTGCTCGGAGTCCGCCGGTCGGTGACGCGTGCGGCGTGCGAGGAGCTCGGTCTGACGCCGTTCGAGGACCCACACAACGTCAGCAGCGACTTCACCCGTGTCCGGCTGCGGCTCGAGGTGCTTCCGCTGCTCGAAGACGTTCTCGGCGGAGGCGTCGCACCTGCGATGGCGCGCACTGCTGCTCAGCTGCGCGAGGACGCCGCGGTGCTCGACGACCTCGCCTCGGAGCTCCTCGCGTCGGCGCGTGCGGGCGACGAACTCGACGTGACGGTCGTCGCGGACCGCCCCGCTGCGCTGCGGCGCAGGGCAGTTCGCGTGTGGTTGCACGAGGTCGGCGCACACTCGTTGTCCGACAGGCAACTGCGAACCATCGACGACCTGATCGTGCGGTGGCGAGGCCAAGGGGGAGTGGCTGTCGGCGGAGGACCGGCAGGTGCGAGGTTGGTGGTGCAGCGTCGACATGGCAGGCTTGGAGCAGAGCTCGAATGGAGTCTGCTGTGATTCCGGCCGGTCCGAGAAACAGTGAACGAACCTATGAAGGGATGCGCCGTGTACGAGGGCGATATCGAGTCAGTTCTCATCTCCGAGGAGCAGATCAGGACGCGCACCGCCGAACTGGCGGAGGAGATAGCGAAGCGATATCCCGAAGGCAGCCCCGAAGGGGATCTGCTGCTCGTCGGTGTCCTCAAGGGCGCCATCATGTTCATGACCGATTTCGCGCGTGCCCTGCCGATCCCCACGCAGCTCGAATTCATGGCTGTCAGTTCGTACGGCTCGTCGACGTCGTCGTCCGGCGTCGTGCGCATTCTCAAGGACCTCGATCGCGACATCAACGGCCGTAACGTCCTGATCGTCGAGGACATCATCGATTCCGGTCTGACGCTGTCGTGGCTCAAGCGAAACCTGGCGACGCGCAACCCTGCGTCGCTGTCGGTGGTCACGCTGCTGCGCAAGCCCGACGCGATCAAGGTCGACGTCGAGGTCGCCAACGTCGGCTTCGACATTCCGAACGAGTTCGTCGTCGGTTACGGCCTCGACTACAACGAGCGCTACCGCGACCTGCCGTACATCGGCACCCTCGACCCGAAGGTCTACGGAGGCTGAGCGTTCAGCTGTCCATCGACACCGCGCGTCGCAGTGCACGCAGGTCGCTCTCGAGGAGTCGGAAGATCGAGTACGACACGACGAACGCGGCGATACCGCCGACGCACATGACACGCACGACGCCGATGATGTCCGGAATGTCCTCGGCGGGAACGAAAGTGAGTCCCGCGACGGCGACGAGAGGTATCGACGCGGCCACCGCGAGATAGACGACGCTCCGACGGTCAAGTGCGTGGAGTCGTCGGACGTCCTCGCTGTCGGCGTGCCCGTACGGCAGCAGCGACGGGTAGAGACATCGAATCGTGAACAGCGACACCAGAAAGAACGGGTACGCGGTCGCCATCGCGCCGCACACGCCGAGCGACGCGAAGAAGTGCACGTAGGCCTTCGTCGGCACCGCGCCCGCGGCGATCTGCAACGACACCGGATAGGCCACGGCGGCAACGATCCACAGACCGAGGCACACCGCGACGACGCGGTCCGCGACGAGCAGGGTGTCGGCCCTGGTCCGTGCAAGCCGCTCCTCCGACACGGCCCGTCCCGCGCGCAACACATGCGGCACCGAGATGATGCGACGTCCGCAGTACACGATCATCACGAGGCCGAGCGGCCAGGCGATGCCGTTGATGACCGTGCTGACGGCTTCGAATCTGTCCTGCGCCACCTCGGACAGATCGCTGATGATGAGCGCCTTGTTGTGCTGATAGTTGTAGACCGCGGCGATCACATTGGGGATGCCGATGGCCGCCGTCATCACCGGAACGGTGAACGGGCGAACGCGAAACCGCGCACTCGACGGGGGAGGGTCGACGAGACCGCGAGCGTGCGCGTCGAGACACAGGTCGAACTGCTGCGCCAGTTCCCGTCCTGTCGGCCATCGGTCGTCCCGGTTCGCGGCCAGGCACCTCAGCAGGACGCGTCGCAGCGTCGTCGGACAGTGCGGCGGGAGCGAGGACAACGCGTCGTCGGCGACGCCCGCCAACCGCATCCCGAGCAGACCGTCGATCGTGGTTCGGTCTCCCGCCGTCGACCCGACGTCCGTGTCGTCGAACGGCTTCACGCCGGTGAGCAATTCCCACAGCACGACGCCGAGCGAGTAGAGGTCGCTACGAGTGTCGAGATCCTCTGCGCGACCGGGCAAGCCGGGATGGCACGCTTCCAACTGTTCGGGCGACATGTAGGACAGCGAGCCGCCGAAGTAAGCAACCGGACTGTCGCCCTTGACGTTGTCGCTGAAACTGATGTTGAAGTCCGCGAGCTTGGGGACGCCTTCCGCGGTCAGCAGTACGTTGGCCGGTTTGATGTCGCGGTGCAGGACGCCGCGATCGCCCGCGTAGTTCAGTGCCTCGGCGAGCCGCCTGCCGATCCAGGCCACTGTCTCCGGCCAGGTGAGCGTCGAAAGGTAGTGGCGCACAGTGGAATCGGTGGGTCGAAGTCCGCCTTTCATCTCGATGGCGGCGTCGATGGCGTCGAGCAACGTCTGTCCCGAACGCTCGGAGGGCGGGATCTTCCTCGTACGGTGCAGCACGTCGAGCAGCGTCCCGCCCGGAAGGTACTGCATGTAGAGGAGCCGCAGCTTCTTCTCGGGCAGTATCCGTTGATCGAAGACGCGCACGATGTAGTCGTGATCGAGTTGCGCGAGTGTCTGCGGCTCGCTACCGCGATCCTCGGAGATCTTGACGGCGACGACACGTTGCATCGATCGCTGGCGTGCGAGAAACACCCGCGCGAACGCGCCGCGTCCCAGGCCCATCAGAAGATCGAAGTCGTCCAGTCGGTCCCCGTCGTCGAGATCTTCCAGCTCGTCCCTGGTCCGTGGGTGGGTCCACGACAGATCGGCGGTGAACGACCCGGCCGCAGCGGTGGCGGTGGCGGCAGCGGCCTGCGTCGCGTCCGGAACCGCCCGGGCGTCGTGGGTATCGGTCGGTTCGCCCGACGTCGTGTTCAGCAGCTCGGTCAACTCGGACGCCTGATGGGGATACGCGGCGACGTACTCGCGCGGCGACACCGCGTCACCGCCCTGGCGCCTGATGCAGAACTCCTCGTAGATCAGCCCGGGCGGCAGAGACGCGCGATCGAGGTCGAACTCGGTGCAGTACTCCGGCAGGCGCTTGGGCAGACGAGCGCGCAGCCAGCGTTCCTGCAGGTCTATCGAGATCAGTTGCATCAGCCAGCCGCGTCGGGCCGCGTCGGAATCGGGGAGGAACGACGCCAGGTCGGGAGGAGTCGCCCGGTCGGTGGCCAGTGCCATCGTCCAGGCGGCGCGGAACGGACCACCCACGTCGACCGGGGAATCGAACAGCGGTGTCTGCAACGTCCGGGATTCGTCCGATGCGGCCGGGACGCTCTCCTGATTCACGGTGACTCGGTCCGAGCCTGGCTGCACGGTCACTACCATAGACCTGCTCACGGTCTATCGTGCCGTTTGAACGAGACGCCGTCGGGGGTCGGGGAACCTCAGGGGTAGGGGGAACGTTGTACAACGCAGAAGCGCGCTGCGTCGTCGGGCGGTTCGAGACGTATCGGCCCAGCACTGGGCACCTGATGCACCTCGGGCCCGTGTCGGAAGTACGCGGTAGCCTTGAGCATCCGGTAGCGGCCGGACGCCGCTCATCGGAGCAGACTGGAAAGGACGAGGCCGTCTCGGCTGAAGCTGTATGAATCGGAAGACAGTTATACGCAACTTGGCCATCGTTTTCGGCATCCTGCTGGTGATCTACGCCTTCAGCTACTTCGGAAACGACACGCGTGGCTGGAAGACCGTCGACACGTCGGTGGCGATAGCGCAGCTCGATTCGGGCAACGTCGACACCGCGCAGATCGACGACCGTGAGCAGCAGATCCGTCTCGATCTGAAGAACGGAAACGACGCTACCGAGGGCGAGACACAGATCCTCGCGAAGTACCCGGATTCGGCGTCGCAGACCATCTTCGACAAGGTCAACCAGGACGGTCTGCAGAGCTTCAACACCGTCGTCTCGCAGGACAGCTGGTTCTCGTCGCTGCTGCTCTTCCTCCTCCCGATGATCGTCCTGCTCGGACTCTTCGTCTTCGTGATGAGCCGTATGCAGGGCGGTGGACGCGGTGGCGTCATGGGCTTCGGCAAATCGAAGGCCAAGCAGCTCAGCAAGGACATGCCCAAGACGACGTTCCAGGACGTCGCGGGTGCCGACGAGGCCGTCGAAGAGCTGTACGAGATCAAGGACTTCCTGCAGAATCCCGCCCGCTACCAGTCGCTCGGCGCCAAGATTCCCCGCGGAGTCCTGCTGTACGGACCTCCCGGAACCGGTAAGACGCTGCTCGCCCGCGCAGTCGCAGGTGAGGCAGGCGTTCCGTTCTTCACCATTTCCGGCTCGGACTTCGTCGAGATGTTCGTCGGTGTCGGTGCGTCTCGCGTTCGCGACCTGTTCGAGCAGGCCAAGCAGAACAGCCCGTGCATCATCTTCGTCGACGAGATCGACGCCGTCGGACGCCAGCGTGGCGCAGGCATGGGCGGTGGCCACGACGAGCGGGAGCAGACGCTCAACCAATTGCTCGTCGAGATGGACGGCTTCGGTGAGCGCACCGGCGTCATCCTGATCGCCGCCACCAACCGTCCCGACATCCTCGACCCCGCGCTGCTGCGTCCCGGTCGCTTCGACCGTCAGATTCCGGTCGGTGCCCCCGACCTCGCCGGCCGTCGCGCGATCCTCGCGGTGCATGCCGCGGGCAAGCCTGTTGCGCAGGATGCCGACCTCGAGGGGCTCGCCAAGCGCACCGTCGGAATGTCCGGCGCGGACCTGGCCAACGTCATCAACGAGGCAGCTCTGCTCACCGCTCGCGAGAACGGCACGGTCATCACCGAGGCGTCGCTCGAGGAGTCGGTCGACCGCGTCGTCGGCGGCCCGCGTCGCAAGAGCCGCATCATCAGCGAGCACGAGAAGAAGATCACCGCGTACCACGAGGGCGGTCACACGCTCGCCGCGTGGGCGATGCCGGACATCGAGCCCGTCTACAAGGTGACCATCCTTGCCCGTGGCCGCACCGGCGGACATGCGATGACGGTCCCCGAGGACGACAAGGGCCTGATGACCAGGTCCGAGATGATCGCTCGCCTCGTCATGGCGATGGGCGGCCGCGCCGCCGAGGAACTGGTGTTCCACGAGCCGACGACGGGTGCGTCGTCGGATATCGACCAGGCCACCAAGATCGCGCGCGCGATGGTCACCGAGTACGGCATGAGCAGCAAGCTCGGCGCCGTCCGCTACGGCCAGGAGCAGGGCGATCCGTTCCTCGGCCGCTCGATGGGCGTGCAGTCCGACTTCTCGCACGAGGTCGCCCGCGAGATCGACGAGGAAGTGCGCAAGCTCATCGAGGCTGCACACACCGAGGCGTGGGCAATCCTCAACGAGTACCGCGACGTGCTCGACACGTTGGCCACCGAACTCCTCGAACGCGAAACCCTGACGCGCAAGGACCTGGAGAAGATCTTCACCAGTGTCACCAAGCGTCCGCGGATCACCACCTTCAACGACTTCGGTGAGCGCATTCCGTCGGACAAGCCGCCGGTGAAGACGCCGCGCGAGCTGGCCCTCGAACGTGGCGAGCCGTGGCCGCCGCAGCCGATCGCGCCGAAAGTCGTTCCGCCACAACCGTTCCCGCAACCGCAGTACGCCGGTTCGCCGCAGCTGAGCAAGGGGCAGGACGCTCAGGCGGGTGGACGCAACGGCGGTTACACGAACGGTGGGTACACCAACGGTGCGCCGGTCAACGGGTCGCATCCTCAGGGCGTGAGCCCGTACAACGGTGGGCCTGCCCACAGCCAGGGCAACGGCGGTGGCAACAACGGCGGCGGCAACAACGGCGGCGGTTACCGGGCTCCCGAACCGCGGCCGCAGGGTTCGCGGCCCGACTACGGTGCTCCCGCAGGGTGGTCGGCACCGGGCTGGCCTCCGCGCGAGTCGACCGGGCCGAATTCGGGACCGACCGAGCCCGCGTACCAGTCGCCGCACTACCGTCCGCCGCAGTACCAGCCCCCGGAGTATCGGGCACCCGAGTACCAGGCACCCGAGTACCAGGCGCCCGAATACCGGACACCCGGTCATCAGGGGCCGGGTCATCAGGGGTCCGACAACCGCGGCCACAACGGTGACACGAGCCAGGGTGAGGGCCACGACAGCCCGCCGACCCAGCACTGGGATCCGCTCGGCGGTCTCCCGTCGAACCCGGAACCTCGCCCGGACGGCAACGAGACCGGCCGTGACGAGGACGGTGGCCCACGCACCCAGCGCTGGGAAGGGCCGAACGGGCAGCACTAGCTCGTTCTGCGCTTTTGCCCGGACGCTAGGCTGACGAAGAATCCTCGGGGCATCCGAACCCCGCCAACGGAGGTGCGATCTTGGTGTCAGTCAGGCATGCCGGCGACGACGGCGCGGCCGCGGTCAACGGCGTCGGCGAGCTCGTCGCGGTCGAGACGGGGCAGACGTTCGACCAGCCCCGGGCGGAGGCGGCGGTGCGCGAGCTGCTGATCGCTGTCGGCGAGGATCCGGATCGTCCCGGACTCGTCGACACCCCGGCACGCGTCGCACGGGCGTACAAGGAGATCTTCGGTGGGCTCTACACCGATCCCGACTCCGTGCTGAACACCACGTTCGACGAGGGCCACCAGGAATTGGTGCTGGTGCGCGACATTCCGATGTTCTCGACGTGTGAGCACCACCTGGTGTCCTTCCACGGCGTCGCCCACGTCGGCTACATCCCGGGCAAGGCAGGCAAGGTCACCGGCCTGTCCAAGCTGGCACGCGTCGTCGACCTGTATGCCAAGCGCCCACAGGTGCAGGAGCGCCTGACCAGCCAGATCGCCGACGCGGTCATGCGCAAGCTCGATCCGCGCGGCGCCATCGTCGTCATCGAGGCCGAGCATCTGTGCATGGCGATGCGCGGCATCCGCAAACCCGGTGCCAGCACGACGACGTCGGCCGTGCGTGGTCTGTTGCAATCCAGTGCCGCGTCCAGGGCCGAGGCGTTGGATCTCATTCTTCGCAAATGAGCGTGCCCGCCGCACCCGTCGTGATGGGTGTTCTCAACGTCACCGCCGACTCGTTCTCCGACGGTGGCCGGTATCTCGACCTCGACGCGGCTGTCGCGCACGGTCTCGAACTGCGCGACTGCGGCGTCGGCATCGTCGATGTCGGCGGCGAATCGACTCGTCCCGGCGCTGCACGCGTCGCACCCGAGGTGGAGGCGGACCGCGTCGCTCCGGTCATCGCTGCTCTGGCCCGGCACGGAGTCACGACCAGCGTGGACACGATGCGGGCGTCGGTAGCCACGGCCGCGATCGAGGCCGGAGTGTCGATCGTCAACGACGTCTCGGGTGGACGCGCGGACCCGGACATGGCGAACGTCGTCGCCGACGCAGGCGTGCCGTGGATTCTGATGCACTGGCGACCGGCGACGGCCTACGTGCACGCCGGGGGCGTCGAGCACTACGACGACATCGTCGCCGACGTCCGACGCGAATTGCTCGAGCAGGTCGATCTCGCGCTCGCAGCAGGCATCGACGCGTCGAACATCATCCTCGATCCCGGCCTCGGGTTCGCGAAGAACGCGCGTCACAACTGGCAGTTGCTGCATGCGCTGCCGACGTTCGTCGAGCTGGGGATGCCGGTGCTCATCGGTGCGTCGCGCAAGCGCTTTCTCGGATCGTTGCTTGCCGCCGACGGCACACCGCGCCCACCGGCAGGCCGCGAAGTCGCCACGGCCGTCGTGTCGGCCCTCGCCGTCGCGGGCGGCGCCTGGGGCGTCCGGGTGCACGACGCCATCTCCTCGCTCGACGCGGTGGCGGTCGTAGCAGCATGGCAGTCAGGAGGCGCATGAGCGACCGGATCGAGTTGCGTGGACTCGTCGTCCGCGGACACCACGGGGTCTTCGATTTCGAGAAGCGTGACGGCCAGGATTTCGTCGTCGACATCATCGTGTGGATGGACTTGCGTCCCGCTGCGGCCACGGACGATCTGACGCGGACGATGCACTACGGCGAACTCGCCGAGGCCGCGGCGAAGATCGTGGCAGGCCCACCCCGGGATCTCATCGAGACGGTTGCCGCCGAGATCGCCGACGGCGTCATGGCCGACGAGCGAGTCGACGCGGTCGAGGTCACCCTGCACAAACCGTCGGCGCCGATTCCGCTGACGTTCGGCGACGTCGCGGTCGTCGCTTACCGGAGCAGGTCGTGACGCGTGCCGTGCTGTCGATCGGCAGCAACATCGGAGATTCGCTCGCGCATCTTCGATCGGTCGTCGACGCGCTCGGCGATCGGCTCGTGGCCGCGTCGGCCGTCTACTCGTCGGAGCCTTGGGGAGGCGTCGAGCAGCAGGATTTTCTCAACGCGATTCTGATCGTCGACGATGCCGCTCGGGGGCCGTGGGAGTGGCTCGACTTCGCCCGTGCATGCGAAACGGCTGCCGATCGTGTCCGCGTGCAGCGATGGGGGCCACGCAGCCTGGACGTCGACATCGTCGTGTGCGACGACGTGAGCAGCGACGATCCCGAATTGCTTCTGCCGCACCCTCGTGCGCGCGAGCGGGCCTTCGTTCTGATCCCGTGGCTCGACGTCGACCCGGCTGCGACGCTCGAGGTCGACGGCACGGTTCGCCCTGTCACCGAGTGGCTCGCTGCCCTCGGCGCTGACGAGCGTGCGGGCGTGCGTCGAACCGACATGACGCTCGACACACCGGAGTCCGCGTGAAACCGACTCGTGTCTGGGATCTGATCGGTCTTGCCGTCATCGCGGCCGTCGCCACGTGGTTGCTGGTGCGCACGTTCTACGGATCGGTGCCGCCCATCCCGGTCTACGCAGGCGCGTCGCTCTATCCCGTCGCGTTGGTCGAGACGATCCTCGCGTTCGTGATCCGATCCAGGGTCGACCGGCGTCAGATCGGCGCGGGCCCGCGTCAGATTCACCCCATCACCGCAGCGCGAGCCTTGGCTCTGGCAAAGGCTTCCGCACTGGTCGGTGCTGCTGCGACCGGCGTATGGATCGGATTCCTGCTGCACGTGATGCCGATGGTGTCGACCGTGCGTGCGGCCGCCTCCGACCGAGCGGGCGCGATCGTCGGACTCGTCGCGGGTGCAGCGCTCGTCGGCGCTGCGCTGTGGCTCGAACACTGCTGCCGCACGCCGGACGACTCGCCCGACGAGCCCACGCCGTGAGCCTCGCTCGTACCGTGTGAACACGACGGTCTTGTGAATCGAATCAGATCGACGTTTCAGCTTGTCTCGTGTAGTCCGATTTCCCGGCTACCCTGGTTGCCATGACCGAACCGACTCGCGCGAAAGCGACCCGCCGTCCGCGGCGCAGTGCGAGCCAGCTGTTCATCGCCGCCCTGGTGGTGTTCGGCATCGCAGCCAGTGCGCTGCTGCTGTTCAGCGAGAACATTCAATGGCTGCGCGTCGGCCTGGTCTCGGCGCTGTGGGCCGCGATCGTCGGCGCCTTCGCGATGACCAAGTATCGACGCGACGCAGTGGCCGATCAGGCCAAGGCCAAGGATCTGCAGACGGTGTACGAACTGCAGCTCGCACGCGAGATCTCCGCCCGGCGTGAGTACGAGCTGGGCGTCGAGGCCCGGGTGCGCAGCGAGGTGCAGCTCGAAACCACCGAGGTCGCAGCCCTGCGCGCGGAACTCGCGCATCTCCGCGAGAACCTGCAGTTGTTGTTCGACGGGAACCTGCCCACCGAACGTGTGGCGCTGCGCGCCGAGGCGACACGGATGCAGGAACTCGGCGGTCGCAGCTACGAGAACTACCAGGCTGCGGCGTCGGGCCTATACGTCCCGGGCGGCGGTTCGCAGCCGCAGGCCACCACGTCGGACGCCGAGAGCGCGCCCGTCGCCGGGCTGGGAAACCCGCTCGACGAGCCCGTCACGGCCGAGACGTCCGTGCTGTACCCCGACGTCCCCATCGGCAGCGAAGACCCGGGAGCGACGGGCTATTCCACCGCCGCTCCTATCCGTCGACGGTCCGAGCGCGCGACGGATGTCCGGATCCCCGGCAGCGGACGTCGTGTTCCGATGCCACCGCGCGCACCCATCGCGCCCCTCGTCAACGAGCCGGTCGGCTCGCCTGCGGGCCCACCTTCTCTCCCGGAACCCGAGCCCGAGCTCGATCGTCAGCCGGAACCCGAGCGCGAGCCGGAGCCGCAGCCCGAACCCGCGTACGCCGGCGGTGAGGCAGCAGCGGAGGCGTCGCCGGACCCTGCGTCTGCTCCCGACCCTGTGCCGACGTACGACGACGGGCTGCCCCCGGTCTCACCGCGTCGCCGTCGTCGCGCGGAGCCGGAGGTCGACGCCGACGGAGCTCACTCGAACGGCCGGTCCGTCGCCGAGATCATGGCGGGTCTGCAATCGGGCGGGTCCGCGCCTCAGACGCGTCGGCACCGACGTCGCGCGGACTGACACGTTGCCCGTGAAATAGATCACGCGCTCGGCCCGTGGTCGGGCGGTGCACGATGCCGCTATCCTTCCTGAAGGACGTCTGGTACCCGCCGAGCGGGACTGGAACGAACGAAGGGATCTTTGGTGACCTCATCGGAGTTCACCGCCGACATCGCACCTGCACGCCTGACCGTGGGAATCGTTTCCGCGGGCCGTGTGGGCACTGCGGCCGGCGAGGCGCTCGAGCGCGTCGGCCACGTCGTCGTGGCGTGTTCCGCGGTATCCGCGGATTCGGTGCAGCGGGCGACGACCCGACTGCCCGACACCGAGATTCTGCCGGTCGACGAGGTCGCGCGTCGCGCAGAGCTTCTCGTTCTCGCTGTTCCCGACACCGAACTCGCATCCATCGCCTCCGGCTTGGCGTCGACGGGCGCGGTGGCCCCGGGAAAACTCGTCGTACACACGTCGGGTGCCAACGGCATCTCGGTGCTCGCACCGCTGACGGCACTCGGGGCGATTCCCCTGGCGATCCACCCCGCGATGACGTTCACGGGTGAAGCAGAGGACACGGACCGTCTGTCGTCCGCGTGTTTCGGTATCACCGCCGCCGACGAGATCGGTTACGCGGTGGCGCAAGCGCTCGTCCTCGAGCTCGGTGGCGAGCCGGTTCACGTCGCCGAAGAGAATCGGGTGCTCTATCACGCAGCTCTCGCGCATGGGTCCAACCACCTCGTCACGGTCATCGCCGACGCGATCGACGCACTCGGCGTCGCACTCGACGGCCCTGGATTCCCTGGTATCGACACGGACCCGAACACCCCGGTCCGAGTCCTCGCACCGCTCGTCACTGCCGCTCTCGAGAATGCGTTGCGACGCGGCCGCTCGGCGTTGACCGGGCCTGTCGCCCGCGGCGACCTCGTCGCCGTCGAAGCACACCTGGCGACGCTGGCGAAAGTCGATCCAGGCATCGCGGCCGAGTACCGAGCCCTCGCACTGCGCGCGGCAACGAAGATCGGCTCGAACCCCGAGCTCGTCGAATTTCTGGAAGGTGAACGATGACCCTGGCAGGCAGCTACAAGGCGGGGGAGCTGACAGTCCACCACGATCCGGCCGTCGTCACCTCGGTGTCGAAAGCCCTTCGCGCCGTGGGCAAGACCGTCGCGCTGGTGCCGACGATGGGTGCTCTGCACGCCGGGCACATCCATCTCGTGCGTCAGGCGCGGCGTACCGGTGCGGTCGTCATCGTGTCGATCTTCGTCAATCCGCTGCAGTTCGGTGCAGGCGAGGACCTCGACGCGTATCCGCGTACGCTCGATGCCGACGTCGAACTTCTGCGCGAGGAAGGCGTCGAGCTCGTGTTCGCTCCGTCGGCGTCCGACATGTACCCGGCAGGCCCGCGCACGACGATCCATCCCGGCCCGCTCGGGAGCGAACTCGAAGGGGTGTCGCGTCCCACTCACTTCGCCGGAATGCTGACGGTCGTCGCGAAGTTGCTGCAGATAGCGACTCCGCATGCGGCGTATTTCGGGGAGAAGGACTATCAGCAGCTGACTCTGATCCGACAGATGGTGCGGGACTTGAACTTCGACGTCAAGATCTTCGGCGTTCCGACGGTTCGCGAGCAGGACGGGCTCGCGCTGTCGTCGCGTAACCGATACCTCGATCCCGTGCAACGTGAGGCGGCGATGGTGCTGTCCGCGGCTCTCGTCGCCGGTGCTCACGCGGCAGCAGGTGGCGCCGAGGCGATTCTGACGACCGCACGGAGCGTGCTCGACAGCACGCCCGAGGTGAAAGTGGACTATCTGGAACTTCGGGGTGTGGATCTCGGTCCCGCGCCCGAACGCGGCGACGGCAGGCTGCTCGTCGCAGCCAAGGTCGGCACGACGCGGCTGATCGACAACGTCGGGGTCGCCGTCGGCACCGGCTTCCTCGAGAACTGAAGGGAACGACCATGTTTCGCACGATGATGAAATCGAAGATCCACCGCGCCACCGTGACGCACGCGGACCTGCATTACGTGGGTTCGGTGACGGTCGACAAGGACCTGATGGAGGCTGCGGACCTGCTCGAGGGTGAGCAGGTGACGATCGTGGACATCGACAACGGCGCGCGCCTCGAAACGTACGTCATCACCGGTGAGCGCGGCAGTGGCGTCATCGGAATCAACGGTGCCGCAGCGCATCTCGTCAATCCCGGTGACCTCGTCATTCTGATCGCCTACGGCGTGATGAACGAGCAGGAGGTAGCGAACTACGCCCCGCGCGTGGTGTTCGTCGACGAGAAGAACGCGCCCGTCGTGCTCGGCGCGGACCCGGCACACGCGCCGGAGGGTTCGGGCCTGATCGACCCGCGCTCGTTGCGCGCCGATTCCGTCGCGGTGTAGCCGTGCTTCTCGCGATCGACGTGCGCAACACGTCGACGACGCTCGGGCTCTTCACCGGCAGTGGAGATCACTCGAAGTTGTTGCGCGACTGGCGGATGCGCACCGATCCTCGCGTCACCGCGGACGAGCTGGCTCTGATGCTGCGTGGGCTTCTCGGCGACGACGTCGATCGGATCACCGGTGTATCGGCACTGTCGACGGTCCCGTCGGTGCTGCGCGAGATGCGCACGATGCTGGCGCGGTACTGGAAGCACGTGCCGCACGTGGTGGTCGAGCCCGGTGTACGCACGGGAGTGCCTCTGCTCGTCGACAATCCGAAAGAGGTGGGTGCGGACCGAATCGTGAACACCCTCGCGGCATACGATCTGTACGGAAGTGCGTGCATCGTCGTTGATTTCGGCACGACGACGTGTGTCGACGTCGTATCGGCCAAGGGAGAGTTTCTCGGTGGCGCGATCGCGCCCGGACTCGAAATATCAACGGCCGCAATGTCGTCGAGGTCCGCGGCGCTTCGTGAGGTCGAGTTGATTCGTCCACGCTCGGTCGTCGGGAAGAACACGGTCGAGTGCATGCAGTCCGGGGCCGTGTTCGGCTTCGCGGGTCTCGTGGACGGCCTCGTCGGACGCGTCAGGCGCGAGCTGCCCGAGTTCGCAGGCAAGGATGTCGCGGTCATCGGCACCGGCGACAGTGCACCGCTGATCATGGACGAGAGCACGTCGATCGAACATCACGAGCCCGATCTGACGCTCGAAGGCCTGCGTCTGGTGTACGAGCGCAATCTGGCGAAAAGGCGGGCGCGCTAGCGCGTTCGCGCTGCGTGTGTCAGAATCGTCGGCGTGATGATGTGCATGGGACCCCAGGAGTGTTGTCGAGGCTGACCGCTGCCTCGTTCATTTTCACACCCTGGAGTAGTTTCCGTGCTTTCCACACCTGTCTTTTCTGTATCTGCGCCCGTCTCTCCCCAGCTGACGCTGCCGACACGCTTGCGCCCCCATGACCTGCTGCGTATCACCGATCAGGGTGCTGCCGATGTTCTGGAGGGCCGCTTCGACCACCTGCTGCCCGCAGGCGGAGTCTGGCCCACCGACGAGCGTTGGTCGACGCGCCTGCACGCCGACGACGACCTCGACGTCTGGCTGATCAGCTGGGTCGCCGACCGGTCCACCGAGCTGCACGACCATGCGGGGTCGCTCGGAGCGCTCACCGTTCTCAGCGGCTCGCTCGTCGAATACCGTTGGGCGGGAGACGCGTTGAAGCGTCGACGTCTCGACGCGGGAGATCAGGCGTCGTTCCCTCTCGGATGGGTTCACGACGTCATGCGTGCACCCGCGTCGATCAGTACAGGGCCGACGCTGAGCGTGCATGCCTACTCGCCGCCTCTGACGGCCATGTCCTACTACGAAGTGACGGACAAGTCCACACTACGAAGAACCCGCACCGAGCTCACCGACGAACCCGAAGGACCTTCGAAATGACCATCGTCGAAATGCTGGAGCAGGCCCGCACCAAGATCGACCGCATGACCGTATTCGAGCTGCGCGACGCCGTCGCACGTGGCGCGATCGTCGTCGACATTCGCCCTCAGGCGCAGCGCGCCGTGGAGGGAACGCTGCCGGGTGCGCTCGCGATCGAACGCAACGTTCTGGAATGGCGTCTCGATCCGACCAGCGACGCGCGACTCGCCGCCGCGACCGACCACGACGTCGAATGGGTCGTGATCTGCTCCGAGGGATACACCTCGTCGCTCGCGGCCGCGTCGCTGCAGGAACTGGGTCTGACGAAGGCCACCGACCTCGTCGGCGGGTATCAAGCGCTCAAGGCGGCCGGGCTGCTCGGCATCCTGACACAGGCCAGGCACTGCGTCCGCGAGGCCGAGGCCGTCGCGTCGCACTGACGGGCTGTTCGAGCCTTCCCGGAAATGCACATGCATTTGCGAGGTACGTAGGGCTCGCGGATAAAGTGTGTGTCCGTGACTGAAGCAGCTTCCCCCATAGTCGACGACACGCCGGAACAGCTACGGATTCGTCGTGAAAAGCGGGACCGGCTGCTCGAGCAGGGCCGTGAGGCCTACCCGGTCTCGGTGGCGCGCACCCACTCGCTGCGCGAGATTCGCGATGCGTACCCCAGCCTCGACGCGGACACCACGACGGGTCAGCTCGTCGGCGTCGTCGGACGCATCATCTTCGTACGCAACACCGGCAAGCTGTGCTTCGCGACGCTGCAGGAAGGCGACGGCACCCAGCTGCAGGCGATGATCAGCCTCGCGGGCGTCGGGGAGGATGCGCTCGCAGCATGGAAGGCCGACGTCGACCTCGGTGACTTCGTGTTCGTGCACGGCGAGGTCATCTCGAGCCGACGCGGCGAGCTCAGCGTCATGGCCGACGAATGGCAGATGGCGTCGAAGGCGCTGCGTCCGTTGCCCGTCGCGCACAAGGAACTGAACGAGGAGACGCGCATCCGCCAGCGCTACCTCGACCTGATCACCCGTCCCGAGGCTCGTGAGGTCGCACGCAAGCGCATCGCCGTCGTCCGCGAGCTGCGTAACGCGCTCGAACGTCGCGGCTTCCTCGAGGTCGAGACCCCGATGCTGCAGACGCTGCACGGCGGTGCCGCGGCGCGTCCGTTCGTCACGCACTCCAACGCACTCGACACGGATCTGTACCTGCGTATCGCTCCCG
The DNA here is from genome assembly GCF_003336925.1 of Rhodococcus sp. Eu-32. Taxonomy (NCBI): domain Bacteria; kingdom Bacillati; phylum Actinomycetota; class Actinomycetes; order Mycobacteriales; family Nocardiaceae; genus Rhodococcus; species Rhodococcus sp. Eu-32. The sequence continues at coordinate 55,457 of NZ_QGNK01000019.1, forward strand.
AACTCTTCCTGAAGCGCTGTGTCGTCGGCGGCATCGAGAAGGTCTTCGAGATCAACCGCAACTTCCGCAACGAGGGCGCCGACTCGTCGCACTCGCCGGAATTCGCGATGCTCGAGACGTACGAGGCATACGGCACGTACGACGACTCGGCCCGCATGACGCGCGAACTGATCCAGGAAGTCGCGCAGGCGGCGTTGGGCACGCAGGTCGTCGTGCTTCCCGACGGCTCCACGTACGACCTGAGCGGCGAGTGGACGACGCTCGAGATGTACCCGTCGCTGTCGGAGGCCATCGGCGTCACCGTCACCCCGGAGACCACCGTCGACGAGCTTCTTGCACTGGCCGAGAAGGTGGGGCTCGAGGTGCCGCGCAAGGACGGCAAGCCGATCTACGGACACGGCAAGCTCGTCGAGGAACTGTGGGAGCACCAGGTGGGCGACGACCTGTCCGCGCCGACGTTCGTGCGGGACTTCCCCGTCGAGACGTCGCCGCTGACGCGTCAGCACCGCAGCATCGCGGGCGTCACCGAGAAGTGGGATCTCTACGTTCGCGGATTCGAGTTGGCCACCGGCTACTCCGAACTCGTCGACCCGGTCATCCAGCGCGAGCGGTTCGAAGATCAGGCGCGTCAGGCTGCGGCCGGCGACGACGAGGCAATGGTTCTCGACGAGGACTTTTTGGCCGCGATGGAACAGGGTATGCCGCCGACGACCGGCACCGGCATGGGAATCGATCGCCTTCTCATGGCGCTGACGGGATTGGGTATTCGGGAGACGATCCTGTTCCCGATCGTCAAGCAGTCGAAGTAGCCGGTTCGGTTGTTCGCCAGCAGCGGACAGCGAACCGGAAACGAAACTGCCCGTGCACGCGTTATGAACGGTAAGCAGGCATGGAGGGCCTCGGTAGGACCTTTCGGAACCGGGGCTTTACGGGACCGAGGGTCGGCAAGCGCACCACCGGCCAACTACAGTGAAGTTGGGCGCGCAGACGTATTCGAGCGTAGGCGCGACACCTTCGATGCCGAGCGACCCCGAGTTACCGAAAACGTGGTGCTGGAAAGACCTGGTGGGTGAGTGCTACCACCCACCGAGAAGTGAGGGAGAGCGATGTTCGAGAGGTTCACCGATCGCGCGCGGCGTGTTGTCGTCCTGGCTCAAGAAGAAGCCCGGATGCTCAACCACAACTACATCGGCACGGAGCACATCCTGCTCGGTCTCATCCACGAGGGTGAGGGCGTGGCGGCCAAGTCTCTGGAGTCGCTGGGTATCTCCCTTGAAGGAGTCCGCAGCCAGGTCGAAGAGATCATCGGTCAGGGCCAGCAGGCTCCGTCCGGTCATATTCCCTTCACCCCGCGCGCCAAGAAAGTTCTGGAGCTCAGCCTGCGTGAAGCGCTGCAGCTCGGCCACAACTACATCGGCACCGAGCACATCCTGCTGGGTCTGATCCGCGAAGGCGAAGGCGTCGCGGCTCAGGTTCTGGTCAAGCTCGGAGCCGACCTGAACCGTGTTCGCCAGCAGGTCATCCAGCTGCTGTCGGGGTACCAGGGCAAGGAGCCGTCGGAGTCCGGCGGCAGCCGTGGCGAGGCGGGCACCCCGTCGACGTCGCTGGTTCTCGACCAGTTCGGACGTAACCTGACCCAGGCTGCCCTGGAAGGCAAACTCGACCCCGTCATCGGTCGCGCGAAGGAAATCGAGCGCGTCATGCAGGTCCTGAGCCGCCGTACCAAGAACAACCCTGTTCTCATCGGCGAGCCCGGCGTCGGTAAGACCGCCGTCGTCGAAGGCCTCGCGCAGGCCATCGTCAACGGCGAGGTTCCCGAGACGCTGAAGGACAAACAGCTCTACACCCTCGACCTCGGGTCGCTGGTTGCAGGCAGCCGCTACCGCGGTGACTTCGAAGAGCGCCTGAAGAAGGTCCTCAAGGAGATCAACACTCGCGGCGACATCATCCTGTTCATCGACGAGCTGCACACTCTCGTGGGTGCAGGTGCGGCCGAGGGCGCCATCGACGCGGCGTCGATCCTCAAGCCGAAGCTCGCTCGTGGTGAGCTGCAGACCATCGGTGCCACGACCCTCGACGAGTACCGCAAGTACATCGAGAAGGACGCGGCTCTCGAGCGTCGTTTCCAGCCCGTCCAGGTCGGTGAGCCGACCGTCGAGCACACCATCGAGATCCTCAAGGGTCTGCGCGATCGCTACGAGGCTCACCACCGCGTCTCGATCACCGACGGTGCTCTCGTCGCGGCCGCGACGCTGGCCGATCGCTACATCAACGACCGCTTCCTGCCGGACAAGGCCATCGACCTCATCGACGAGGCGGGCGCGCGCATGCGCATCCGCCGGATGACCGCGCCGCCGGACCTACGCGAGTTCGACGACAAGATCGCCGACGCTCGTCGCGAGAAGGAATCCGCGATCGACGCACAGGATTTCGAGAAGGCTGCGAACCTGCGCGACAAGGAGAAGCAGCTGGTTCACCAGCGCACCGAGCGTGAGAAGCAGTGGCGCTCCGGTGACCTGGACGTCATCGCCGAGGTCGACGACGAGCAGATCGCCGAGGTCCTCGGAAACTGGACCGGCATCCCTGTCTTCAAGCTCACCGAGGAGGAGACCACGCGTCTGCTCCGCATGGAGGAGGAGCTGCACAAGCGGATCATCGGCCAGGAAGACGCCGTCAAGGCCGTCTCGAAGGCGATCCGTCGTACGCGTGCAGGCCTGAAGGATCCGAAGCGCCCGTCGGGCTCGTTCATCTTCGCCGGCCCGTCCGGTGTCGGTAAGACCGAGCTGTCGAAGGCTCTCGCGAACTTCCTGTTCGGCGAGGACGACGCACTCATCCAGATCGACATGGGCGAGTTCCACGACCGCTTCACCGCGTCGCGGCTCTTCGGTGCTCCTCCCGGATACGTCGGTTACGAAGAGGGCGGCCAGCTCACCGAGAAGGTCCGTCGCAAGCCGTTCTCCGTCGTCCTGTTCGACGAGATCGAGAAGGCACACCAGGAGATCTACAACACGCTCCTGCAGGTGCTGGAAGACGGCCGCCTCACCGACGGTCAGGGTCGTACGGTCGACTTCAAGAACACCGTGCTGATCTTCACGTCGAACCTCGGTACGTCGGACATCTCGAAGGCCGTCGGCCTCGGCTTCTCCTCGGGTGAGGGCCAAGGCTCGAACTACGAGCGCATGAAGCTCAAGGTCAACGACGAGCTGAAGAAGCACTTCCGCCCCGAGTTCCTCAACCGTATCGACGACATCGTCGTGTTCCACCAGCTCACGCAGGACGAGATCATCCAGATGGTCGACCTCATGCTGAACCGCGTGGAGGGTGCGTTGCGGAACAAGGACATGTCCATCGAGGTCACCGAGAAGGCGAAGTCCCTGCTCGCGAAGCGCGGCTTCGACCCCGTCCTGGGTGCGCGGCCGCTGCGTCGCACCATCCAGCGCGAGATCGAGGACCAGCTGTCGGAGAAGATTCTCTTCGGCGAGATCGAGGCCGGCCAGATCGTTCTGGTCGACGTCGAGAACTGGGACGGCGAAGGCCAGGGCGAGGACGCCAAGTTCACGTTCCGCGGTGAGAAGAAGCCGATCAGCGTTCCGGACGAGCTGCCCGTCGACCTGGCCAAGGCCGCGGGAGACAGCGACAGCGAGTAACCAGGTAGTTCCAACGAAGCGGGCCACGCCATCTGTTCGGCGTGGCCCGCTTCGTTGTCTCGCTCTCCTGCGGCATCGATGTCACGCGGCAGCCGACAGACGGCTGCGAGGGTCCATCGATGCGGAACGACCGCGAGCGAGCACACAGTTCGCACGACAAAGGTGAGGCACGAACGCCCCCACTGAGCTTTACTGTCGCGTGTGACTTCTGTCGAGAAGGGCTCGGTACCGGCCCGGGCCGGGCTGGTGTTGTTCGTTCTGATCCTCGTCGCCGCAGTGGCGAACCTGAACCTGGCCGTCGCCAACGTCGCTCTGCCCGAGATCGGTCGAGATTTCGACGCGAGTCAGACCCAGCTGAACCTCGTCGCCGTCGCGTACTCGCTCGGTCTGGCCGCGTCGGTGTTGTACCTCGGTGCGATCGGAGATCGGTACGGACGCAAGCTACTGCTCGTGCTGGGAATGACGCTGTCGATTCCGGCATGTGTGGTCGCGGGATTCGCGCCGAACGTCGAGGTGCTGTTCGGTGCCCGATTGCTCGGTGGTCTGTCCGCGGGGCTCGCGTACCCGACGACGTTGGCCCTGATCACGGCGTTGTGGTCGGGACCGGCACGAACCAAGGCGATCGCGTTGTGGTCGGCGCTCGGCGGCGCACTGTCCGCGCTGGGACCGCTGATGTCGGGCGCGCTGCTCGAGAAGTTCCATTGGGGTTCGGTGTTCCTGGTGACGCTGCCACTCGCGTTGCTGGCCTTGATCCTCGCAGTGGTGCTCGTGCCCGCGCACGTCAACGAGACGACCGACGCGGTGGACCATCTCGGCGGCATGGTGTCGGTGATGTTCATCGCGGCCCTGGTTCTCGGTATCAACTTCGCGCCGGTCCAGGGCATGGGGACGTTGTCCATCGGTCTCGGCGTCATCGCGCTGGCGGCGGGGGCCGCGTTCGTCGTCCGGCAGCGACGGGTCGAATCTCCGTTGTACGACCTGGGCGTCGCCCGACGTCGCACGTTCTGGGTGGCGGCGTTGGCGGGCATCATCGTGTTCGGATCGTTGATGGGTGTCATCTTCGTCGGACAGCAGTTTCTGCAGAACGTGCTCGGATACTCGACCCTCGCTGCTGGCGCGTCGACGCTTCCCGCCGCGCTGGCGATGGTCGTCGTCGCACCACAGTCGGCCAAGCTCGTCGAGTCCCACGGGTCGAGGTTCACGCTGCTGCTCGGATACGTGTTCATCGTCGCCGGGCTCGTCGTCGCATGGGCGACCTGGAAGGAGAACATCGCCTACTGGGTCGTCGCGATCAGCTACATCATGCTCGGCGTCGGCGTCGGGTTCGCCGGCACACCGGCGTCGCGGTCGCTGACGGGCTCGGTTCCGGTGCATCGTGCCGGAATGGCTTCCGGCACTGCAGATCTCCAACGCGACCTGGGTGGTGCCATCATGCAATCCACCCTCGGAGCGCTGCTGACGGCAGGCTATGCGGCGTCGGTGTCCTCGCAGATCGCGAGCTCCCCAAACGCGAGCGCGGTCAGCGAGCAGACCCAGGCGGTCCTGACGAAATCGTTCTCCTCGGCCGCCGATCTCTCCGAGAGTTACCCGCAGTATGCCGATCAGATCATCTCTGCCGCGAGGCAAGCGTTCCTCGACGGTGACCAGAATGCCTACGCCGCAGCCATTCTCGTGGTTCTGGTGGGTGCAGTTCTGGTGTTCTTCGCATTCCCCAAGCGTGACGCCGAAAGAGTCCTTCTCGCGCACTATCATTCGCACGACGCGCAGCGAGCGGAGTCCGCGGAGAGGTCCGGTTAGGCAACAGCCGATCCGGGCAACCTGCACACCAGGGCCGCTGGACGGGCGGCCCGTGACGAGAGGAATCGGAACGCAATGCCCACACGTACTTCGCGCACCGCATGGAACGGAACCCTCGAAGCCGGATCGGGTCAGGTCGAGCTGACGAGTTCGGGCGCAGCGACGTTCGACGTGTCCTTTCCCAAGCGTGCCGCCGAGGACGCCGACGGCACGACGAGCCCGGAGGAGTTGATCGCTGCCGCGCACTCGTCCTGCTACGCAATGCAGCTGTCGGCGCTGATCGCGGAAGCGGGAGGCACACCCCAGAGTCTCGAGGTCAAGGCCGACGTCTCGCTCGGCCCGGACGATCCCGGATTCAAACTCACGGGTATCAAGCTGACGGTCCGCGGTGAGGTCGACGGCCTCGACGACGAAGGTTTCGCGAAGGCTGCGCAATCGGCCAAGGAGACGTGCCCGGTCAGCAAGGCACTCATGGGCGTCGAGATCACTCTGGACGCCGCGCTCGAATCCTGACCCGGGAACAGGTGAACGGGCAGTTGGCGGCGATACCGCCTGGTCTCCAGTAGCCGAGCGTTACATCCTTCCCCTAGTCTGTAATCCTTAAAAGACGAACCAATCCGGTGCGGTTTCGGGTACGAATACCGATGGAACGACTGGTTTCGACGCTGAATACAAGGATTCGACGGTTGGGGGACCAGGAAGGAACGGCCCGAGACGATGGTCTGGTCGAGGTTCCTGGCTGCGGGGCTCGCCTGCGTGGCCGGGTACATCCTGCTCGCCGACGATGTCTGGCGTGCGGTTCTCCATGCCGTAGTCGCCCTCGTTGCCGTCGTGGCATTCGTCCGCGGTGGATATGCGCGTCGCCGCGACGACCGGGCAACGTGGGTCCTGCTGCTGATCGGTCTGCTGGCCTGCGTTGTCGGCGACGCCGTCGTCGAGTTCGGGGATGTCGAGGGGCGCGCGGCACCGGTGGTGTCGGTGGCGGACGTCCTGTATCTGGTCGGTCATGCGGCGTTCGTCGGCGCAGTTCTTTGTTTGCGCGACGCCGACGGCCGCGTCGTCAAGGTCGAGGACGTTCTCGAGGCGTCGATCGTGGCTACCGGACTCGGCCTGATCTCCTGGGTCTTCCTGGTCGGGCACGGGCCGGCCGGAGAACTGCCGGATCGGTTGGCGTCGAACTGGCCCGTTGTCCTGTACCCGATCGCGGACGGCCTGCTCGTCGCCACGGCCTTGATCCTTCTGCTGTCCAAACGCGCGCGAACCACTCCGTTCGTGCTGTTGACGGTCGCGTTCTGCGCGATCGCCCTGTCGAATCCGCTCGCGTACAACGCATCGACATATACGTTCTGGAACGGTCTGACCGTCGATCCTGCTACCGCAGCCTCGCTCCTCGGCTACGTGCTGTTGGCCGCGTACTCGCTCCACCCGTCGCGTCGGGTGTCGTCGTCCGTCGGGGTGGAAAAGCACGTGTTCGCCGACCGAACGCGACTCCTCGGGTTGTGCGCGGCGAGCCTGATGGCGCCCGTCGTGATGGGCGTAGAACTCGCACGGGGCGCTCCGGTGTCCGAGTGGGGCTGGATCGTCGCGGGGTGTTCGATGGTCGTGGTCGCGCTCGTCGGAGCTCGAATGGCCTGTTTCCTGTCGGTGATGAGACGCCAGGCGTCGGAACTGACCACCGCGGCGATGTCGGACTCCACCACCGGTCTGCCGAACCGTCGGCGTATCGGTGAACTGCTCGACCGCGCGGTGGACGAGGCGGCAGACCAGGGAATTCTGGTGCTGATCGTCGATATCGATCGCTTCGCCCAGATCAACGAGACGTTCGGATATCCGGTGGGAGACACCGTTCTGCGCGAAATCGGGCAACGACTCGTCTCCGCCGCGGTGACGGACGCCGTTGTCGGACGGCTCGGCGGAGACCAGTTCGTCGTCGCGGTACCGACGCAGCGAATGCCGATGCCGGCCGCCGAATGTGCCGAGCACTTCCAACGATGTGTGAGCAGGACGATGTTCGTGCACGACATCAATGTCGCGTTGGAAGCGACGGTCGGCGTCGTGCAGTCCTCGACGCTGCCCGGCGCCGACGCCGACGCACTCCTGCAACACGCGCACGTCGCGCTGACCGCGGCGAAGGCGGGCCACATGCGCCTGTCGATCTACGCCCCGGCGATGGACTGCGATCGCCGCGAGCAGATGCGGTTGCTCGGCGAACTCGAAACTGCCGTTCTGCAACGCCAATTGCGCGTGTTCTTCCAGCCCTGCCTGGATCTGCTGACCGGCCGTGTCGTCGGCGTCGAGGCACTGTTGCGGTGGCAGCATCCTCGGGAAGGACTGATCGGGCCCGGTTCGTTCCTTGCCGACGCCGAGCGCACCGGTATGCTGCCCGCGATCACCGCGTACGTTCTGGAAGACGCGCTGGCTTGCTGTGGAGCATTGCGCAGCAAAGGTTTTCGCATCGGTATCTCGATCAACCTGTCCGTGCGCAACCTGATCGACCCGACGCTCGTCGATCAAGTTGCGTCGGCGCTCGAGCGGCACGACGTGCCGTCGTCCGCAGTCGAATTCGAGGTGACGGAGACGTCTGCGATGACCGATCCGCGTCGCTCGGTCGACGCGCTCGTGTCACTGAGGGACATCGGATCGTCGATCGCGATCGACGACTACGGCACCGGATACAGCTCGCTGGCCTACCTCAGATCCCTTCCGGTGCAGACACTCAAGATCGACAGGTCGTTCGTCACCGCGATGAACAGTCAACCCACCAATGCATCCATCGTGCGTTCGACGATCGAACTCGGACGCAGCCTCGGAATGAACGTCGTCGCAGAAGGCGTGGAGGACAAGGCAACTCTGGATCGTCTTCGCGTTCTCGGATGCGACGGCGCGCAGGGCTACCACATCGGACGCCCTGTTCCCGCCGAGGAACTGCAGGCGCTCGTCGAGCGCGTCGAAGGCAGGGTCTCGTCCGGACTCGACGTGGACCGTGACGACGACGCCTCGTCGGAAGCCGTAGGGCCGGTGCCCCAACGACAGTAGCGAGTGACGCCGTACGGGCGTAGGACGATGAGGGCGCACCACGAAGCATCGGGGGATTCGAGTGCTGGTCAGTGGGAGTGCAGGACAGTGGATCCGGTTGTCGAGGAGTGGGTGGCGGAGTTCGCCGCCACGGCCGACCGATCCCCCGACGCGATGTGTCTGCGGGGGTCGGACGGTGATGTCGCGTACCTGAATTCGGCGGCGATCGAGTTGATCGGTGCGCGGGACACGGCCGAGGCGGTGCGGACCGCCGAATGGGTGTTCGGCTCGGTGTACGCGCGTACGGGCCCGGTGGCACGTGCGCTCGCGGGTGGTGTGTGGACGGGCGATGTCGAACTCACGCACCTCCGCACCGGAGAGGCGATACCGACGTGGGTGTCCGCGTACGTGGTGACGGGACGGCACGCTTCCGTCGCGATGGTGGCCTTGGCGTTCCGCGACCTACGTGGTCGTTTCGATCACGAACGGCGCCTCGTCGAGGTCGCCGTCGCGGCCGACGCGCACGCCAGGGAACAGCGGGCGGTCGCGAATCTGAGTCGAATCGCGTTGACGGCCAGCCCAGCCCACGTCATGCAGACCGCAACCGACGCGGCCCTGTCGTTGATGGGTATGAAGTGCGCCGTCATCTTCGAACCCGGGTTTCCGAGCAGAACGGAACTGATGGCCGTCGCCTATTCGGGCCCGGGCCGTGCTCCCGGTCCGATTCCTCTGTCCCGCATGTCTCATGCCGCGGCAGCGCTGGTGTCCGACGAGCCCGTCGTGTGCGTCGACCGCGACGCGGAGTTCCGCTTTCCGACGGAATTCATGCGAGACCGAGGCGTGCGCAGCGGGGCTGCCGTCGTGATCGACGGGATGGGGGAGCCGTGGGGTGTCCTCGCGGTGTACAGCGCCGAGCGCAGGGGTTTCGACGACGGCGAACTCGCATTCGTGCAAACCGTCGCCGGTGTGGTGTCGGCGGCCGTTCGTCGGCATGACCTCGAGAGCGAACTGCGACGCCGGACCCTGCACGATCCGCTGACGGGGTTGCCCAACCGTGTGCTCGTCGGGCAACGGATCCGTGACATCGCCGAGAACGGAAACCCTTATCCGATAGCACTTCTCGTGATAGATCTGGACAACTTCAAGACGATCAACGACACGTTGGGGCATGCTGTCGGGGACGACATCTTGAGAATCGCGGCCGAAACTCTGGCCGGCGCAGTGGGTCCCGACGACACCGTGTCGAGATTCGGCGGCGACGAGTTCGTCGTGTTGCATCGCGGGTCGGATGCCGTCGGAGTAGCGAAGCGGATACTCGCCGAACTCGCTGACCCGGTCGAGATCGAGGGATACGTCGTCACCGTCTCGGCGAGTATCGGCATCGCTGTCGACGACGGGTTCCAGGCCGACGCCGACGACCTGCTCAGGAAAGCCGACGCGGCGATGTACGCCGCGAAGAACGCCGATACGTCCGGGTTTTCGGTGTTCGGCACGCCGTCCTCACGTGCCGAACACGATCTTGCGCTGTGAGGCCGTCAGCTCTTGGCGGCGACGTCGAGCACGACCTCGAACTCGAGCAGTGACGCACCGCTGGACACCGGTTTGGCCCGCTCGCCTGCATGTGCCGCCCGTGACGGTCCCGACGCCCACTCCTGGAAGGCCTCTTCGGTCTCCCACTGCGTCACGACGAAGTAGCGGTTCTCGCCCTTGACCGGGCGCAGGAGCTGGAATCCGAGGAATCCCGGAGAATTCTCGACGGCTCCGGCTCGGGCGGCGAAGCGCTTCTCCAGCTCGGCGCCTGCGCCTTCGGGGACCTCGATTGCGTTGATCTTCACGACTGCCATGCTCGAAGGCTACTCGCCCTATTACAGTTCCAATGGTGCTGTACGACGAGGGTGGGACGGGGCGACCGCTTCTGCTGCTGCACGGACTGATGGGCAGTGCGGGCACGTGGCGTCGTCAGGTTCCGTGGTTGCGAGAGTTCGGGCACGTCTACACCTACGACGCACCGGGTCATCGCAGGCCGCCGCCGTCGGACCTCACCACGGAGGCGTTCGTCGAGGATCTGATCGAGCATGTCCGGCACCTCGGATCGACGGTGCTGATCGGTCATTCGATGGGGTCACTGCACGGAGTGTGTCTCGCAGCCGCCCGCCCCGATCTCGTGTCGGGCGTGGTCGTCGAGGACATCGCGCCGGACTTCCGCGGCCGAACCGCCGACGCGTGGGCGGCGATGATCCGTCGGTGGCCGCAACCGTTCCCCGACGCGGATGCCGTCGACCGGTACTTCGGAGACGTTGCGGGACAATACTTTCGGGACTCCTTTCTGCGCCGGGACGACGGCTACCATCTGCACGGTGACGTGTCGACGTTCGAGAAGATCTCGCACGAGTGGGGCACGCGGCACTTCTGGGACGAGTGGGATGCCGTCCGTGCGCCCAGTCTGCTGATCGAGGGTGAGTTCGGGATCACACCTGCGGGTCAGATGACGGAAATGCATCGCCGGAACCCCATGTCGACCTACGTGTGCGTCGCGGGAGCGGCGCACCTCGTCCACGACGAGCAACCGACGGTCTACCGGCAGGCGGTGGAGGAGTTCCTGCGCCGACTACAGTGACGCGAATGTCGACGGCGAGACTGAACGGTATCGAAATCAACTACGACGTCGCGGGCAGTGGGCCCCTCGTCGTGCTGGTCATGGGATCCGGAAGCCCGGGCCGGGTGTGGAAGACGCATCAGGTGCCCGCTCTGACGGCAGCCGGGTACACCGTCGTCACGTTCGACAACCGCGGAATCGCACCGTCGTCGGAATGCGGCGGCGGGTTCGTACTCGACGACCTCGTGGCCGACACCGCCGCGTTGATCGAGCACCTCGGCGGAATGCGCGCACGCGTCGTCGGGACGTCGATGGGCGCACGCGTCACGCAGGAACTCGCTCTTGCGCGCCCGGACCTCGTGTCGCACGCCGTCATGATGGCAACGTACGGCCGGGCGTCGGCGATGCAGAAGGCGCTGTCTCGCGGTGAGCGAGATCTGTACGACGCCGGAATCACGTTGCCCGACAGCTATCGTGCTGCGATCACCGCGATGAACAACTTCTCGCCCGCGACGTTGCGGGACGACACCGCGATCGGTGACTGGCTCGCCGTGCTCGAGTACTCGGGAGGTGCGCCGAGCGCGGGCAAGCGGGCGCAGATCGGGTTGGAGATGCGCGCCGGGTCGGAGCGGCTGACGGCGTACCGCAAGATTTCCGCGAAGACCATGGTCGTCGGGTTCGCCGACGACCGTCTCATCCCCGTGCATCTGAGCCGTGAAGTGGCGCAGTCCATTCCGGGCGCGCGATACGAAGAGGTCTCGGACGCAGGGCATTTCGGCTACCTGGAACGCCCGGAGGTCGTCAACTCGCTACTCGTGGACTTTCTGCGCTGACGCGCACTACCCCTCGCCGGCGAGAGCGAACAGGCCCGTTTCGGTCTGCTCGACCAACCCGTCGACGAGCAGCGAGTCCAGTGCTCGGTCCCGCTGGCCCGGATCGCTGAGCCAGACGACGTCGAGTTCGGCGCGTTCGACGGGGCCGTCGCTCTCGCGGAGCACCGCCATCAGCTTGCCGCGCACCTGACGGTCGGTGCCCGCGAACTTCTGCACTTTCTTCGGCGGTCCGGTGTAGGCGGGTCGACCTGCTTCGATCCACGAGCACTCCGGGAGCGGGCACAACAGGCATGCCGGGTTCTTCGCCGTGCAGATCAATGCTCCGAGTTCCATCAACGCGGCCGAACAGCGTGCAGCCCTCGTTCGCTCGATCGGCAGTATGGCCTCGACGTCGGCCAGATCGCGCGTGGTCGACGGATTGCCCGGCTCGGCGGCGCCATGAGCCGCCCGCGCGACGACGCGTCGAACATTGGTGTCCACGACGGGAACTCGCTGTCCGTAGGCGAAACAGGCCACGGCGCGCGCGGTGTAGGCGCCGATTCCGGGGAGGCTCAGGAGTGTGTCGACGTCGTCGGGAACGACGTCACCGTGCTCCGCGGCGAGTACGCCCGCGCACTCGTGCAATCGCAGTGCGCGACGCGGGTACCCGAGCTTGCCCCATGCGCGCAGCACCTCGGCCTGGCTCGACGCCGCCATCTTCGACGGCACCGGCCACCGCTGCACCCACTCCGCCCAGATCGGCGCGACGCGGGACACCGGCGTCTGCTGCAGCATGATCTCGCTCATCAGGATCTGCCAGGCCGTGACGCCGGGACGGCGCCAGGGAAGATCGCGTTCCTCGGTGTCGAACCATCCGAGCAATGCGTCCGTATCGATCGGCACCTGCTCTGCGCACCTTTCTGCAGCGGACCCGACTCGCCGGTAACAGTGGGCCGGGGCACAATGGGGTCCATGCCTGCTACCAATCCAGTTTCAGCATGGAAGTCTCTCAAGGAGGGTAACCAGCGCTTCGTCGACGGCGAGTCGTTGCACCCCAGTCAGGGAATCGACGATCGGACCCGTCTGACGGAAGGTCAGCACCCGGGTGCCGTGCTGTTCGGCTGCGCCGACTCCCGCGTCGCCGCGGAGATCATCTTCGACCAGGGCCTCGGCGACATGTTCGTCGTGCGTACGGCAGGTCATGTCATCGACTCCGCCGTCCTCGGTTCCATCGAATACGGCGTCGCGGTCCTCGGCGTCCCGCTGATCGTCGTGCTCGGCCACGACAGCTGCGGTGCGGTCCGGGCGACGGTCGACGCGCTCGAGTCCGGAGACACACCGGGAGGCTACATCCGCGACGTCGTCGAGCGAGTCACTCCGTCGGTGCTGTCGGCTCGTCGCGACGGTCAGAATGCTGCCGACGAGTTCGAGCGTCGCCACGTCGAGGAGACCGGCAAACTGCTGATGGAGCGCTCACGCATCATCGCGGAGAAGGTCGAGTCGGGACAGGTCGCGATCGTCGGTCTCACCTACCAGTTGTCGGAGGGCAAGGCGCAGTTGCGGGCGGTCATCGGCGACATCGGCGAGCAGCCCTAGCGTCCAGGCGCATCGGCTTCGCGACACGCCGCGTGTGCTTCAGGGATAGGTAGCTGCTGGCGTTTACGGTTGTTCTGTGTTGCAACCGACCGGGCCTTTGCCTCCCGAAATCTATTGGCGTCGCCGAGCTCTCGCCATCGGCGCAGCCGTCGTGGTGCTCGGTTTGATCGTGTGGTTCATCTCGTCTCTCGGCGGTGGTAACGACGAGCCTCCGCAAGCCGAGCCCGCCGGTGTCGTCGCGACGACACCGGCGCCCACGACGCCGAGTGCATCGGCGACGCCGTCTCAACCGGCCTCGTCGGGCGGCGGGTCCGGCGGTTCGGGCAGCGGCTCCTCGGGCAGTGGTTCGGGGAACGGTTCCGGCAACACGGCGGCCGGCAACGGAAGCACCAGCTCGTCCGCGGCCGCTCCTGCAGGCGCGCCTGCTCCCGCGAACCAGTGCTCGGATCAGAGCCTGGCCATCAAGGCGACGCCCGACAAGCCGTCGTACCGCGTCGGAGAAGAGCCCGGGTTCACGGTCGTCATCACGAACATCAGCTCGACGGAATGCCAGCGCGACGTCGGCGCAGGCCTGCAGCAGGCCCTCGTCTACACGCTCGACGATCAGCGCATCTGGTCCAACACCGACTGCTTCCCCGACGCACAGTCCGACCTGCGGACGTTCAAGCCGGGCGAGCAGGCAGGCTTCACGGTCAAGTGGTCGGGCACGAACTCGGTGCCCGGATGCGGCGAGGAGCGCATCCCGGTGGGCGTCGGCTCGTACAAGGTGATCGCTCAGCTCGGCGAGCTTCGCAGCTCGCCCGAGCCGTTCAACATGACCTGAGAAGTTAGCTAGTCGTACGGTCCGGCGATGGAGGCCTCCGCGAGACGCGAGAGGCCTTCTCGTATATGACGGGCCCACAGCCCGCCGATGCCGTCGACCGATTGCAGGTCGGCTGCGGTCGCGGCGAGCAGACCCTGCAGCGTTCCGAACGAGCCGACGAGCCGGTGGATCTGGCCGAACTGCAGCCGGGGCACACGCGTCAGCACCCGGTAGCCGCGCGGGTTCATCGGGGTATCGAGTGCCTCGATCGTGCCCGGGTAGCCGAACGCCCGCGCGAGCGTCGTCAGATCCAGTAGGTCCACGTCGGTCAGTTTGTCGAGGGCAGCGAGTGCCTTCTCGACGGCGACCGTGTCGGACGGTTCCGCACCGGCGAGATAGTCGCGGACGATCAGCTGCCGATCGGCATCGTTGTCGCCGAGGAGTTCTTCGAGTTGCAGAGCCAATTGCCTACCGTCCGTACCGAGTTCGAGGACGTTCTGCTCGATCTCGACGGACACGCGCCGCACCATCTCCAGCCTCTGCGCGACGGTCAGAGCGTCACGTAGCGTCACGAAGTCCTCGATCTCGACGACGGACAGCTGACGCGTGTTCTCGTCGAGGCGCGCCTTGTACCGTTCGAGCGTCGCGACGGCCTGATTGGCCCGGGAGAGGATCGTGGCCGAACCCTCGACCACGTGGCGTATGCCGGCGACGTAGACACTGACGATGCTCATCGACTGGCTGACCGAGACGACCGGATAGCCGGTCTGCATCGCGGTCCGCTCGGCGGCCCGATGCCGGGTGCCGGATTCGACCGTCGCGATCTTGTGATCGGGAACAAGTTGCACATTGGACCGGACGATCCGTCGGCCGTCGGTGGACAGGACGACCGCGCCGTCCATCTTCGACAGCTCACGCAGCCGCGTCGGTGAGAACTCGACATCCAGCTCGAATCCGCCGTCGCAGATGGCCTCGACCTCGTCGTCGTAGCCCAGCACGATGAGACCGCCCGTGCGGCCGCGCAGGATGCGCTCCAGGCCGTCGCGCAGAGCCGTGCCGGGCGCGAGACGTGCAATGGTGTCCCGGAGTGCCGGAGATGACGTGGTGTCGCGCGCGGATACGTCCATGTTCATCCCCTCGTGTTGTGTCACAGTCTCGCAGGTAGAGGGTACGCCGCCGGGGTCATACGGCCCGCATTGTTACCGAGTTCAATGCTTCACCGAGATTGGTGACGGCGTGGACCTTCATTCCGGCGGGCACCGTGTCGTCGTGTTCCGGCGTGATGGCTCGGGTGAAACCGAGCCGCGACGCTTCGGCGAGCCGACGACCCAGCCCCGACACGCGACGGACCTCTCCCGCGAGTCCGACCTCGCCCAGGATGACGACTCCCGACGGCAGCGGCCTGTCGGTGACGGCCGACGCGAGTGCTGCCGCGAGCGCGAGATCGGCTGCCGGCTCGGTGGTCTTCATGCCGCCGACGGTCGCGGCGTACACCTCGCTCTTGGACATCTTGATCCCGCAACGACGTTCGAGGACGGCGAGGATCATGGCCACGCGAGCGGATTCGAGGCCGCTGACGGCGCGGCGCGGCGACGGCATCTGGGTGTCGACGACGAGTGCCTGCAGTTCGGCGAGGAGGGGACGCTTGCCGTCCATCGTGACCGTGACAGCTGTGCCGGGAACGGCTTCGGTGCGGTGGTGGAGAAACAGCCCGGACGGATCGGATATGCCGTGAATGCCGGTGTCGCGCAATTCGAAACAGCCGACCTCGTCCGAGGCGCCGAAGCGGTTCTTGATGCCGCGAATCATCCGTAGCGTCGAATGCTTGTCGCCTTCGAAGTGCAGGACGACGTCGACGAGATGTTCGAGCGCCCGCGGACCGGCGACCGCACCGTCCTTGGTGACGTGTCCGATGAGCAGGACGGCGACGCCTGTCGTCTTGGCGAGCGAGGTGAGCGCGCTGGTGATGGCCTTGACCTGTGTGACACCGCCGATGACACCGTCCACGTCGGCTGCCAGCATGGTCTGCACGGAGTCGACGATCAGCAGGCTCGGCTTGACCTGCTCGACGTGGCCGAAGACCGTCGCCAGGTCGGACTCGGCGGCGAGGAAGACTCGCTCGTGGACGGCGCCGGTGCGATCGGCGCGAAGGCGCACCTGGCCTGCGGACTCCTCACCCGTGACGTACAGCGCGCGACGGTCCTCGCCGGTGCGAGCCCACCGGTGCACGACCTCGAGCAGAAGGGTGGATTTGCCGACTCCCGGCTCGCCTGCGAGGAGCACGACGGAGCCGGGAACGAGGCCGCCGCCGAGCACGCGGTCGAACTCGTCGATGCCGGTGGAGTTGGCCTGGGAGGTGGTACTGCTGACCTGCGTGAGTGCGGTGGCGGGAAGGGTGGGCACCATCGCGGCCGTCGCCGACCGGGTGTTGCCCGCCCCGAGGCCCGACGCACCCGGCCGACTGGCGACGGGCGCGAGGATCGGGGCTTCGTCCATCGAACCCCAGCTACCGCACTCCGGGCAGCGACCCACCCACTTGGCAACCGTGTGCTGGCAGGCCGAACAGCGGTAATTCGTCTTGAGCTTGGCCACGATCGAGAACGTTAGACGCGGCTACCGACAGGAACTGTCAGTTGTTGCCGTCAGCGCCTTCTTCGACCTCGGTCTCGACGACGCTCTGCTCGGCGCTCTCGGCCTCGCCGTGTGCCTCCGCCTCGACGGGCGACTTGTCGGAGACGTTGCGCGGAAGGACGGGGCCTGCGTCGACGGGAACGAGAACCTCGACGTCGCCTGCGTTCTCGAACGTGAACGTGACGGGGACGGTCAGTCCGGGACGCACGTCCTCACCGATGCCGTTGAGCTCGACGACGATCTGCTGCAGCGGGATCAGCGGGTCGTCGAGCTGCGTGTCGGCCGGAGCGCCTGCACCGAGCGCGGTGAGCGGTTCGATCTCGGTGCCGCCCGGCTCCTCGCCGAGGGTGATCGAGGACGCGGCCGTCGTCGCGATGCGGGTCAGCTTGTCGGAGTTGTTCGGGCTGTTGTTGACGGCGATGAAGCCGAGCTCGACCTTGCCGCCTGGCTCGATCGAGTACTCCTCGGACTGCGGGTAGACGACGTGTACGTTGCGCACCGAGATGTTTCCGACGTCGGCGGAGTTGCCGTTGACGGCAGCGACCTGATCCGCCGTCTGGGAGATCTGGCCCGCGCCACAGGCGCTCAGCGTCAGTGCGGCACCGGCGGCAATGGCTGCCGTCGCCACCAGTCGGCGGGTCTTACGGTGCGCAGTCGCAGCTTGGATCGCAGTCACGGGTCGTCCTCCAGTTGTGCCGGTCCGGGCCAGCCGGTACGTCAGGTCCACTAGGCAGAGTAGTAGTCATCGTCCGAAGGTTCTTCGCTGGGGCTTCGATCGCGTCGACGGATCCGGCGGGGACCGGCGTGTTCACCCGTGTTTCGTTTCGTCGCTGTTGCGTCGACACCGTGTATTTCCGAACCCATTGCGGGGGTGTCGGATACACGTTCCGGCCGTCCTGTCAACCCCTGCGACGTTCGCGCTGTGCCCCTGACCTGCGCCGTTGATCTGGGTGCGTGGTAAACTCGGAAAATCGAAAGGGGCACGGGACAGATGATTTTCAAGGTCGGAGACACCGTCGTTTACCCCCATCACGGAGCGGCGCTGATCGAAGCGATAGAAACCCGCACCATCAAGGGTGAACCGAAAGAGTACCTAGTTCTCAAAGTCGCTCAGGGCGATCTCACCGTTCGAGTTCCTGCAGACAACGCCGAGTACGTCGGCGTCCGGGACGTCGTCGGGCAGGAGGGCTTGGACAAGGTGTTCCAGGTTCTGCGTGCTCCGCACACGGAAGAGCCGACCAACTGGTCGCGCCGGTACAAGGCAAATCTCGAGAAGCTCGCCTCCGGTGACGTCAACAAGGTTGCCGAGGTCGTTCGTGACCTGTGGCGTCGTGAGCAGGATCGTGGTCTCTCCGCAGGTGAGAAGCGCATGCTCGCCAAGGCGCGTCAGATTCTGGTCGGCGAGCTCGCTCTCGCCGAGGGAACCGACGAGGCCAAGGCCGACACGATTCTCGACGAAGTTCTCGCTGCGGCTTCCTGAGTGACAGCTGCTTAGGTGGCTCGTTCCAACACAGGTCCCGTCGTCGCGCTCGTTCCGGCGGCGGGCCGAGGTCTTCGGCTCGGTCTGGGAGAGCCCAAAGCGTTCGTGACCGTCGGGGGCAAGACCCTCCTCGAGCGCTCGGTCGAAGGCCTCGTCGAATCGGGTTCCGTCGATCGCATCGTCGTCATGGTTCCCGAGGAACTGGTCGAGCGGACCGGTGACTTACTGGGTTCCATCGACGAGATCACGGTCGTCGCCGGTGCAGGCGAACGGACGGATTCCGTCCGATGCGGCTTGGCCGCGGCCGGTGACGCGGACATCGTTCTCGTGCACGACGCGGCCCGAGCGTTGACGCCGTCGTCGCTCGTCTCGCGCGTCGTCGCAGAGGTGCGTGCCGGACGAGCCGCCGTCGTACCGGCAATTCCGGTTGCCGACACCGTCAAGACGGTCGACATCATGGGTGCCGTCGTCGGCACGCCGGATCGAAGCGGGCTTCGCGCAATTCAGACACCGCAGGGTTTCGACGCCGAACTTCTGGCCCGCGCGTACGCCGAGGCAGGCGACTCCGCGACGGACGACGCCGGTCTCGTCGAACGACTCGGCGAAACCGTCCACACCATCGTCGGTGACCCGCTGGCATTCAAGGTCACCACTCCACACGATCTGCTGCTGGCCGAGGCGCTGGTGGGGCAGGAGCGTTCATGAGGGTCGGTATCGGGACCGACGTCCATCCCATTTCGCCGGGTCGGCCCTGCTGGCTCGCCGGTGTGCTGTTCGAGGACGGCGACGGGCTCGACGGCCATTCCGACGGTGACGTCGCGTCGCATGCGTTGTGCGACGCGTTGCTGTCCGCGGCCGGGTTGGGCGATCTCGGTTCGGTCTTCGGTACCGGACGGCCGGAGTGGGACGGCGTCAGCGGTGCAACCATGCTGACCGAGGTACGTCGACTGCTCACCGAGGCCGGATTCACGATCGGGAACGCGGCAGTGCAGATCATCGGAAACCGTCCGAAGATCGGCCCGCGTCGTCTCGAGGCCCAGGAGACGCTGTCCGCGGTGCTCGGAGCTCCCGTGTCGGTCTCGGCGACGACGACCGACGGATTGGGATTGACCGGTCGTGGCGAGGGAATCGCGGCGGTCGCGACCGCACTTGTCATGACGAAGTAAATGCACCGGTAGCATTGCTGGTCGTGACCCTTCACCTGTACGACACCGAGACGAGGGCCCTGCGGGAATTCACCCCCTTGGTCCCTGGCCATGCGTCGGTGTATCTGTGTGGGGCAACGGTTCAGGGGGAACCGCATATCGGGCACGTGCGCAGTGGAGTCGCGTTCGACGTGCTGCGGCGGTGGTTGCTCGCGCACGATTACGACGTCGCCTTCGTCCGCAACGTCACCGACATCGACGACAAGATTCTGAACAAGGCTCGCGACGCAGGCCGCCCGTGGTGGGAGTGGGCCGCGACGTACGAGCGGTCGTTCACCTGGGCCTACGACAAGCTGGGTGTGCTGCCGCCGTCGGCCGAGCCGCGCGCAACCGGGCACATCACGCAGATGGTCGAGCTGATCGAGCGGCTGATCGAGTCCGGCCACGCCTACGCCGCCGAGGGCGACGTCTACTTCGACGTCGTCAGCTTCCCGGACTACGGCGCTCTGTCCGGTCACAAGCTCGACGACGTCCATCAGGGCGAGAGCGCGGCCGCGGGCAAGCGCGACCCGAGGGACTTCACGCTGTGGAAGGCCGCGAAGCCGGGTGAGCCGTCGTGGCCGACGCCGTGGGGACGCGGGCGTCCCGGGTGGCACCTCGAATGCTCCGCGATGTGCGAGGCCTATCTCGGTTCCGACTTCGACATCCACTGCGGTGGTCTGGATCTGGTGTTCCCGCACCACGAGAACGAGCGGGCGCAGAGCAAGGCCGCCGGCGACGGCTTCAGCCGCTACTGGCTGCACAACGGCTGGGTGACGATGGGCGGCGAGAAGATGTCCAAGTCGCTCGGAAACGTGCTGTCGGTTCCGAACGTGCTGAAAAGCGTTCGGCCGCAAGAACTTCGGTACTACCTCGGCAGCGCGCACTACCGGTCGATGCTCGAGTACTCCGACAACGCGCTGCAGACGGCAGCCGTGACGTACCGGGGTATCGAAGGTTTCGTGAAACGTACCGTCGAACGTGCGGGCGACGTTCCGCTGGGAACGTGGACCGACGATTTCGCCGACGCGTTGAACGACGATCTCGGAGTGCCCAAGGCTCTCGCCGCCGTCCATGCGACGGTCAAGGCGGGCAACAGCGCTCTGGAGAGCGGCGACCTGCAGGGGGCCGTCGAGCAGGCGTCGAAAGTCAGGGCGATGCTCTCGATCCTCGGCGTCGATCCGCTCGATCCGCACTGGGACAGCGGCACTCGCGACAGCGATGCCGTCGTCGGAGCCCTCGGCGTTCTCGTGGACGCAGAACTCCAGCGCCGAGCACAGGCGAAGGTCGACAAGGACTGGTCCACCGCGGATGCGATCAGAGATCGCCTCGCGAAGGCGGGGATCGATGTGACAGACACCCCCAACGGGCCCGAATGGTCCGTCGGGGCAACCAGCAGTACCGACGAAGCAGGGCAGTGATGGCAGGCAATTCCAGTAGGCGCGGCGCAATTCGCAAAGCGGGCACGAAGAAGGGGCAGGTCGCCGGCTCCGGCGGTAACCGCCGTCGTGGTCTCGAAGGACGCGGTGCGACGCCTCCTGCCGAGGCACGGACGAAGCATCCCGCGGCGCGTCGGGCCAAGCTCGCCGAGAAGGCTGCGCAGTCCCAGGGCAGGCAGGGCGGGGGCCGCGTCGCGAACCGGAAGAACGACGACGGTCCCGAGGTCGTACTCGGACGCAACCCCGTCGTCGAATGCTTGCGTGCGGGCGTTCCCGCGACGGCGCTGTGGGTCGCCACCGGCACCGACAGCGACGACCGACTCAAGGAGAGCGTCCAGCGCGCGGCCGACGCGGGCATCTCGATCCTCGAGGTCCCGCGCAGCGATCTCGACAAACTGAGCGCCAACGGCCTGCACCAGGGTCTCGCGCTGCAGGTGCCGCCGTACCGGTACGCGCATCCGGACGACCTCGTCGGTGCGGCACGTGCGCATCAGGAGCCTGCATTGCTCGTCGCGCTCGACAACATCACCGACCCGCGCAACCTCGGTGCCGTCGTTCGGTCCGTTGCTGCGTTCGGTGGGCACGGCGTCGTCATTCCGCAGCGTCGTAGCGCGAGCGTCTCGGCGGTCGCGTGGCGTACCAGTGCCGGCGCGGCAGCGCGGCTTCCCGTCGCGCGGGCCACGAACCTGACTCGCACGCTGAAGGATTGGCAGACCAAGGGAATCACGATCGTCGGTCTCGACGCGGGCGGCGACACGTCGCTCGACGCGTTCGACGGCACCGGTCCCGTCGCGATCGTCGTCGGCTCGGAGGGGAAGGGCCTGTCTCGCCTCGTCCGCGAGAACTGCGATCACATCCTGTCCATCCCGATGGCAGGGCCGGTCGAGTCCCTCAACGCATCGGTGGCTGCGGGCGTCGTGCTCGCGGACATCGCGCGGCAGCGTAGGCGCTGACGCGCCCGTGCGTGGTTGGTTGCACCAGGGTCGAACTATCCGCGCACGGGTGCCGCAGGCGCCCACGGACGCGGACGGAAACGCAGGCTGTCGCCAGGCCTGAGCTGTCCGAGGACGGGCAGGTCCTCGGACGCGACGACACCGATGACGGGATAGCCTCCGGTCACCGGATGGTCGGCGAGAAACAGCACCGGCTTGCCGTCGGGAGGGACCTGCAGCGCACCGGGAACCATGCCCTCGCTGGGCAATTCGCCTGCAATCGCTCTTTCCAGAGGTCGATCGCCGTCGAGCCGTATGCCGACGCGATTCGAGTCCGACGTGACGGACCAGTGTTGCTGATAGAGCAGGTTCACCGCGAGGTCGGTGAACCAGTCGGCGCGCGGGCCGAGGATGACCGAGACGACTGCCTTCGCACGTTCTGGAGGCGGGGCGAAATCGATTGCAGGCCAATCCGACACGTCGCATCCGACTGCGACGACGTCGCCCGATCGAAGAGGCGACGGCCCGAGCCCCGACATCGTGTCGGTCGACCTCGATCCCAACACGGGCTCCACATCGAATCCGCCACGTACCGCGATGTACGTTCGTAGCCCGAACGTCGGTGTGCTGACGGCCAATTCGTCGCCATCGCCGAGATCGAGCGTCGTGTAGAGAGCGTCAGGTGTGCCGTTCACGGTGATGGGGCCCTCGGCGCCCGTGACGGCGATCGACGCGTGACCGTGTACACGCGCACGGAATCCGCCCATGGTCACTTCGAGTGTCGCGGCATCGACGGCGTTGCCCACCAGACGATTTGCTGCATCGTGCGCACGAACGTCGGCTGCCCCTGACCGTCCCACGCCGATCGACGAGTATCCGACCCGACCTCGATCCTGGATCGTGCACAACGGTCCGGGTTCGAGAATCTCGATCGACGTCATCGCGCCTCGAACCGGACGGTCACCCCGGGCTGCAGAAGGGCCGGTGGATTGCGCTGTGGGTCCCACAGAACCGCGTCGGTTCTGCCGATCAGTTGCCAACCGCCAGGGGAGCTGCGCGGATAGATTCCGGAGAATTCACCGGCCAGGCCGACGGACCCGGCGGGAACCGTCGTACGCGGGGTTGTTCTTCGGGGCACGTGCAGGCGGTCGGTCGTGCCGACGAGATATCCGAATCCAGGTGCGAAACCGCCGAACGCGACGGTCCAAGTCTGCTCGGTATGAGCCGAAATCACTTCATGCGCAGACATTCCCGTGGCGTCGGCGACGTCGCCCAGATCCTCGCCGTCGTAGGTGACGGGAACGACTACCGGTTCGGCATCGGACATGGCGTCGACGTCGGCGGGCTCGGTGCTGCGAACCCATGAGACGACGCGATCTCGGTTTCCTGTGTGTCGCACCAGAATCGTTCGCGCCGCCGGGACCAGGTCTTCGACGTCGTCGATTGCGCTCGCGGCCAAGGCCCGATGCCACGCCATCGTCTCGGCGAGGTTCTCGAACTCGACGAGAAGGGCCCTGTCCCCGCAATCGTGCTCGATCATCAGACGAAGGCGGAGATGTCGATGTCGTTGTCGGACAGGATCTTCTGGATGGCAACGGCCATCTCGACGGCGCCGGGTGAATCACCGTGCACACAGATCGATTCGGCGTCGACGGCCACGGTCGATCCGTCGACCGCCTCGACGACGCCTTCCTGAACCATCCGCAGTACGCGTCGTGCTACTTCTGCCGGATCCGTGAGCACGGCACCGTCGTTCCGACGGGACACGAGTTCGCCCGATGGCGTGTACGCGCGGTCGGCGAATGCCTCGGTCACCGTGCGCAATCCGACGGCACGGGCCTCGTCGAGAAAAACGGAACCCGGTAGGCCGAGGACGGGCAGCGTCGGGTCGTAGGACCTCACGGCGTCGACGACGGCACGCGCTTGCTCACGGTGCGTCACGATCGCGTTGTACAGCGCACCGTGCGGCTTGACGTAGGCGATCGCCGAACCCGACGCCTGCGCGAGGCCGTCGAGCGCGCCCATCTGATAGAGAATGTCCGCGGTGAGATCCGACGGGTCCATGTCGATGAAGCGGCGGCCGAATCCGGCCAGATCTCGATAGCCGACCTGAGCCCCGATACGCACGGCGTTCTCGGTGGCCGCGCGGCATGTATCGAGAATTGTGCGGGGATCGCCCGCGTGGAAGCCACAGGCGACGTTGGCGCTGGTGACGACGGACAGCACGGCATCGTCGTCGCCGAGTTTCCAGGTGCCGAAGCTCTCGCCGAGGTCCGAGTTCAAGTCGATGGAAGGCATCGTGGACAAGTCTAGGTCGGAAGCGATGATCGGGGGTCGCGACGGCAAGCCTGGGCGCGGGATACCAGCGAGGGCGGCCTTCGGTCACTCTGAGTGACCGAACGTGACATTCGGTCACGACAGGGGAGATCAGGCCGACAGAACCCGCCCCGAATTCGCTTTGCGACGCGACCCGATGGCCCGGCAGACCAGGTAGATCACGAACGAGATGGTGGTGACGAAGGTCGAGACCGGGACCCCGGGGGCGAGGGACAGCAGAATGCCGCCGACAGCTGCGGTCTCCGCGAACGCGATCGACAGCAGCGTCGCCTTGAGCGGGCTGGCGGTGACGCGGGCGGCGGCTGCGGCAGGCGTGATCAGCAGTGACAGCACGAGCAGCGCTCCGACGATCTGCACACCGAGAGCGCAGGCGACGCCGACCAGCACGGCGAAGACGACAGCCAAGCCGCGAACCGGGACGCCACGAGCGAGAGCGACCTCGGGATCGGTGCTGGCGAAGAGCAACGGTCGGTAGACGATGGCCAAGACGACGAGGACGACGGCAGCGCAGATCAGCAGCAGCTGCAGACCGCTCTGCCCGACGCCGACGATCTGGCCGATCAGCAGCGAGAAACTCGTCCCGGTCCGACCCGGATACAGCCAGATGAACAGCACCGACAGGCCGAGTCCGAAGGACATGATGACGCCGATGACCGAGTCGCGATCGCGGGCCTTGGAGCCCAGCAGTGCGAACATGATGGCCGCGACGACGGAACCGACGATCGCACCGAGGCCGACGGTGATGCCGACGAGCAGTGCCGCGGAGGCGCCGGTCAGCGACAACTCCGACGACCCGTGCACGGCGAACGCCCACTGTCTGCTGACGATCAGCGGCCCGAGCGCACCCGCGAGCAGACCGAGGATGGCGGCCGCGATCAGCGCGCTCTGGACGAAGTCGTAGCTCAGCAGATTCGCGGTGGTGCTGAAGTCGAAGATCTTGGAGAAGGCGTCGGTCACCTTGTCGTTCATGCCGGGTTCGTTCCTGGTGTCTCTGGCGTGGGCGGGTGGTGGGCGCCTGCGGTTCCGAGCGCATCGATGGAATCTCCGGTACCGACGACGACGAGTCGCCCGCGCACGTGCAGTACCTCGACCTCGGTGCCGTACAACTCCGACAGCACCTCGGTGGTCATGACCTCCGTGGGTGTCCCGATGCGGAACCTGCCGTCGACGATGTACACGATTCGATCCACGAGCGGCAGAATCGGATTGATCTCGTGGGTGACGAACAGGACCGCGGTGTCGTGCTCCCGGCGTCGGCGATCGATCAGTCCGGACACGAGTTGTTGGTTCGCGAGGTCGAGGCTGAGCAGGGGCTCGTCGCACAGCAGAACGGTCGGATCGCCGACGAGCGCCTGCGCGATCCGCAGTCGTTGCTGCTCGCCGCCGGACATCGTGCCGACGGGTGCACCTGCGAACGCGCCTGCATCGACCTGATCGATCGCGTTCTGCACGATGCGTTTGCGCTCGCGCATGCCGCGGAGTCCGACGCCCCACTGGTGGCCGTCCCAGCCGAGCCCGACGAGGTCTCGCCCGCGCAGGGGGAGACCGTCGTCGATGCTGCGTTGCTGAGGGACGTATCCGACGCCGGATTGCCCGTGACGCACGGGCTCGCCTGCGATCGTGGCCGTACCGTGCGTCAGGTGGTTCTGGCCGAGCAGGACCTTGAGAAGAGAGGTCTTGCCCGACCCGTTGGGGCCGAGGATCGCCACGAACTCACCGCTTTCGACGGTGAGGTCGAGGTTCTGCCACAGCGTGCGTTCGCCGAACGCCAGACCGGCGTCACGCAGTTCTACAGCAGACATGTTCTACAGCTTTCCAGTAACCGGCCGAGCCGGCCGAGTCAGGATGCGCTCAGCGCAGCCTGGAGATCCTGCGCGGCCTTGGTCTGCCACTCGATGTACGTCATGCCCTCGGGGAGCGTTTCGGTGACCTCGACGACGGGGACGCCCGCTGCCTCGGCCGTCCTGCGAATGTCCTCGGTGACCGAGTCGACGGTCTGCACGTTGTAGACGAGCGCCCGGACGGAGTTCGACGCGAACAGATCACGCGTCTCGGCGATCGACGCGGGTGACGGGTCGTTGCCTTCTTCGATGGCGTTCTTGAAGTCGTCCGGGGTGACGTCGTCGAGCCCGGACGTCTCGATCAGGTAGTGCGCGATCGGCTCGGTCTGCGCGACGGGTGCGTCCGGATGGTCCGCGGCGATCTTCGACGTGACGTCGGTGATGCCGTGAACCTGGTCGTGGAACGTCTCGGCGTTGGCGGTGTACTGCGCGGCGTTGTCCGGGTCGAGCTGGCCGAGCTTCTCCGCGATGGATTCCGCGGTCGCAGCGGCGACTTCCGCGTCGTACCAGACGTGCTCGTTGTTCTCGCCGTGGTCGTGGCCGTGATCGTCGGCGGGCGCCTGCGTGGATTCCTCGTGCGCATGATCGCTGTCCAACAGGTCGTACGCGTTCACCGACGGGACGTTCTTGCCTTCGCTGCCGAGGATGTCCTCGATGAACTCGTCGTATCCGCCGCCGTTGTAGACGACGAGCGATGCTTCGGCGACCTTCGCGGCGTCGCCTGCGCTCGCTTCGTACGAGTGCGGGTCGGCGGACGGGTCGGCAATGATCGAGTCGACGGTCGCCAGATCGCCTGCGACGGACTGCGCGACGCTGCCCCACACGTTGGTGGACGCGACGATCGTGATCGGTCCGTCGACCGGCGATGCGGGCGCCGAACCCGAGCTCTCGGCGTCGTCGGAGCTGCAGGCGCCGAGCGTGAGAGCCGCGGCGCAGGTCAGACCGAGCACGGCATAGGTGTTACGGAATTTCGGTCGCACGGGGTGCTCCTCGAGGCTACTTATAAACGCAATTGGAAACCGTTTCCGTTGTACTCTAGCGACCGACGGTCCGAGGATCGAATCGGTCAATTTTCACAACCACCGCCTTTGCGGCTAACGTCCCCGTATGTCCAGGTCGAGGGAGCCGCGTCGCCCCGCTACGTTGGCGTCGATCGCCGCCGAGTTGAAGGTGTCCCGCACCACGGTGTCGAACGCGTACAACCGGCCCGATCAGTTGTCGCCTGAGCTGCGCGAACGCGTCCTCATGGCAGCGAAGAGACGCGGATACGCGGGACCGGATCCCGTCGCCCGCTCGCTGCGCACGCGCAAGGCGGGAGCCGTCGGCCTGCTGCTCACCGAAGCGCTCAGTTACTCGTTCCGCGACCCGGCTGCGATGGCGTTCCTCGCCGGTCTCGCGGAGTCGTGCGAGGCGGCCGGCCAGGGGCTGCTGCTCATCCCTGCGGGTCCCGATCGCGACGACACCGGGGCTGCCGCCGTCGTCCAGCAGGCCGGCGTCGACAGTTTCGTCGTCTACTCCGTCGCCGACGACGACCCGTACCTCGCGGCCGTGCGCGAACGGCACCTTCCCATCGTCATCTGCGACCAGCCTCGCGGTGTCCCCGAGGCCGCCCTCGTCGCCATCGACGACCGTGCCGCGATGAAGTTGATCGCCGAACAGGTCATCGCCCTCGGGCACGAACACATCGCCGTGCTGTGCATGCGGCTCGGACGCGACCGCCGCGACGGCGTCGTGCCGCCGAAGCGCCTGGAGAACAGCCACTTTCACGTGCAGCGCGAGCGCATCGCCGGCGTTCACGAGGCGATGGAGGAAGCAGGTCTCGATCCGAGGACGCTGACCGTCGTCGAACGATTCGAACACAACAAGCGCTCGGGCCATTCGGCTGCGGCGCAAGCACTTCAGGCGAATCGCGACACGACGGCGCTGCTGTGCACCACGGACGTCCTCGCGCTCGGTGCACTGAATTTCGCGAAGGTGTCGGGCATCGACGTGCCGCGACAGCTCACGGTCACCGGGTTCGACGGCGTCGAGGACGCGATTCGCGACAACGTCACCACCGTGCGGCAGGACGCCGAGGAGAAGGGTCGACGCGCGGGCACGCTACTGCTCTCGACGTCGCACTCCGGCGTCATGGCGACAGAGATCCTGCCGACCGAACTGGTCAAGGGGCGGACGGCCGCCGCGCCGCCGAGCTAGCGAGAATCCCCACGGCATCGATGCGCCGCGGCAACCGTCTACAGGATGCCGCGGGCCATCGATGCCGAAAGGGCGAGCTCAGGCACTCAACAACGCCGCACACCGCAGCAGCCCGAGGTGGCTGTACGCCTGCGGGTGATTGCCGAGGGACCGTTCGGCGACGGGGTCGTACTCCTCGCTGAGCAGACCCGTCGGCCCGGCAGCGCTGACCAGTTGAGCGAACAACGCCTCCGCCTCCGATCGCTGCCCGATGAGGAGGTACGCCTCGACGAGCCAGGCCGCGCAGAGGTGGAAGCCGCCCTCACCGCCGGGGAGACCGTCGTCGTGGTGGTACCGGTACACGGTCGAGCCGCTGCGCAGTTCGGCCTCGGTCGCGGTGACCGTCGCGGCGAATCGGGGGTCGGATGGGTCGATCAGTCCGGACAGTCCGATGTGCAGCGTGGCCGCGTCGAGGTCGGTGCCGTCGTAGGCGGCGGTGAACGACTGGACCTCGTCGTTCCAGCCCTGGTCCAGAACCTCGGCGCGGATGACGTCGCGCAACGCCTGCCAGCCGGGTTCGATCTCGCGGTCGAAGGAATTCGCGAGCATGAGTGCCCGGTCGAGTGTCATCCACCCCATCACCTTCGAGTACACGTGGTGACGTGGGTTGCCGCGGATCTCCCAGATGCCGTGATCGGGTTCGGACCACCGGCGTTCGACGGCCTCCACCATCGCACGCACGAGTGACCAATCCTCTTCGGCGAGAGCCTCTTTGCCGTGCAAACCCTGGGCCTGACGGGCGTGGGACAGCGTCGAGACGAGGTCGACGATCGGGCCGAAGACGTCGAGCTGCACCTGCTGGTTCGCCGCGTTGCCGACGCGTACCGGTCGGGATCCTGCGTAGCCGGGCAGCTCGTCGATGACGGCCTCCGGTGGGAGTCCGAGACCCCAGATCGTGTACAGCGGGTGCAGACGCTCGGGGCCCGGAACCGATTGCAGCACACCGTGAATCCAGGACAGGTAGTTCTCGGCTTCGTCCAGCGACCCGACGCCCACGAGCGCCGACGCGGTCAGGGCCGCATCGCGGAGCCAGCAGTAGCGGTAGTCCCAGTTGCGGACGCCGCCGATCTCCTCGGGCAGTGACGTCGTCGCAGCGGCCATGATCGATCCGGAGTCGGCGTGCACGAGCCCGCGGAGCGTCAGCGCCGAACGCTTCATCAGGTCGCGCTTGAGCGGTGGCAACGACAGACCGCCGACCCAGTCGCGCCAGTAGCTCTCGGACAGCTCACGGCGCTCGGGCTCGGACAGGCGTGCCGGGCCCAGATCGTCTGTACCGAGGCGCAATTCGAGAACGACGGGACCGTCGGTGGGATCGATCTCGGCATGCGCCGTCTGCTGCGCGCCGTCGGAGACGACGTTCCACTTGACGCCGGGGCTGCGCAGCACCATCGCGTCGGCGGTGCCGTGGATGCGGAGACCGTCGGTCTCGGGTTCGAGTCGGACCCAGACCTTTCCGAACTCGGGGCGAGGCGCGAACGTCGCGACGGCGGTCGCCTTGCCGGTGACGACACGCGTCAACGCGGTCTGGCCGGTCGGAACGTCGTGTGGCAGATAGTCGGTGACCTGCAGGCTCGACCACTTCGTCTGTACCGTCATCGTGCTGTCGACGTACTGCTGACTCAGCGGCAGTGCGGCTCGCGTCGGCCCGATGCTGAAGTGGCCCGCGCCGTCGCCGCCGAGGAGGTGGGCGAAGATCGCTGCCGCATCCGGTTCCGGATGACAGAGCCACGTCATCGTCGCGTCGGGAGTCACCAGTGCGACGGCGTTCGGGCTGGCGAGCATCGTCAGACGCTCGATGCGCGGTGCGTCGGCACCCGAAAGCCATTGGCGTCGCTGCTCGAGCAGGAACGCGAGCGCGAGGGACACCTGCTCGGTGTTCTCGATGCGGAACTCCGCCGCCGTGTCGCCGGTGCCGACCTTGACGCCGATGTCGGGGCCGTGCAGCCGCGCGAACGCCTTCTCGTCGGTGACGTCGTCGCCGAAGAAGACCGCCGCCGTCGCAGCTTCCTGGTGACGCAGAATGTCGAGCGCTGCGCCTTTGTCGGTGACGATGACGGCTAGTTCGATGACGGCCTTGCCTTCGGTGACCTGCACACCCTCCCGTGTCGCGACGCCCTCGCGGACCGCGGCGAGGGCTCGTTCGGCATCGCCGGCTTCGGCGTTGCGCACGTGCAGAGCGGCACTTGCAGGCTTGGTTTCGACGCTCACACCCGGGAAGCGGGCAGCGATCGACTTCATCTCCTCCGAGATGATCGCGAGCAGGTTCTTGGCCTTGTCGTCGATGGCATGGATGAAGCCGACGTCGAATTCGCTTCCGTGACTTCCGACGAGGTGGACCTCGGCCGGAAGCCGGGACAGCGTCGCCAGATCACGCAGCGCGCGGCCGGAGATGACGGCCGCGGTCGTGGCGGCGAGCGTCGCGAGGCCACGCATCGCGTTGACGGACTCGGCGTGCGGAAACGCCTTGTCCGGATCGGACACGATGGGCGCCATCGTCCCGTCGTAGTCCGAGGTGACGAGCAGTCGTGGCGTTCTGGCCACGCCGATCAGGGCGCGGCGAAGTTCCAGCGGCAGATCCTGTGCAGTCACGGGTTCAAACCTAGGCGATGGCGGCGAGTCCGGCTCACCCGGACGTCACCCGCTGATGGTGCGTCGCCCAGGCGTCAGTCGAGCGCTCTGCCGTTGCCGAGGAGAAGGTCGACGGTCAGTTCGAGCCGTGCCGCGACGTCGGTGGCCGAGGATCGACGCGTCAACCACGCCACCAGATTCGACAGCCACACGTCGCTGATGACGCGAGCGATGCTGAGCTGCAAGTCCGTTGGCTCGCCGTCGCTCATCGCCTTCGCGAACAGCCGGTCCATCAGGCGACCGACCTGATCGACCTCGGCGGCGGCGGACGCGTCGGCGAACATGAAGGCTCGCGTCATCGCCTCGGTGAGGAGCGGATCACGCTGCATCGCCCGTGTGATCTGCCCCAGGATCAGGTGCATGCGCTCCTGCGGGGTCTGACCGGGCGGGAGTTTGCGACGGGAGTCGATCTTCTCGAATTCCCGTGCGAGCGCGGACACCAACAGGTGCACCTTCGACGGGAAATAGCGATATAGAGTTCCGACGGCGACGTCGGCCCGTTCCGCGACAGCGCGCATCTGGACGGCCTCGTAGCCGCCTTTGGACGCAAGGGCGAGGGTGGCGTCGAGAATGCGCTTGCGACGCTCGCGCTGTGCGGCGGAGCTCAGGTCGTCGTCGCTGAGAACGCCGACGGAACGCAGCGGCGTCGGTGTCGACGCCGGGGCTCCGTTCTTGTCGGCGGGCTCGGAGACGCCCGGCCGAGATGATGAGGTCATCTTTGGTTTTCCTTCGTACCTCGAGCTTGACCAGCTAGCGTATTAGAACACGTTCTAGCAGTCCAAGTCATCTCGAGAGCTGGGGTTTCACTGTGACGATTGCCACGACCGAGGACCAGCGTGATGCCCAGAAATCGGTGCGATCGTGGGTGTCCCGGACAACACCGACAGTTACTTTACGCGCCGACGAAACGGCAGCGTGGCGCACCTCGTGGCGCGGGCTGGAGGAGCTCGGCGTGTTCTCGGTCGCGGTGCCCGATGATGCAGGCGGGGCGGGCGGTACCGTCGTCGACCTGGCCGCGATGGTCGAGGAGATCGGCGCGGGCCTCGTCGGGGGACCCGTCGTGGCGACGGCCGTGTCGGCGATCGTCGGAGCGGGTGACGGCCCGTGTGCGCTCGTGCTGCCGCCCGAGAGGGCCACGAGCCGGGATCACGACGGCGTGCTCGTGCTGGACGGGCAGTTCGACGTCGTGTCCGGCCTCGCGGACGGCGTCGACGTTCTGGTTCTTGCTTCGACCGACGCCGGGGAGCGGTGGTGTCTCGTCGCCGCGGACGCCCCCGGCGTGAAAATCGAGGTGATGGTTGGCGTCGACCGCAGCACGCCGGTCGGTAGGTTGACGCTCACCGCGGCGCCGGCTCGGGTGGTGCGCGACGTCGATGTCGATCACGTCCGCGATCTCGCTGTGACGCTGTACGCGGCCGAGGCCGCAGGCGTCGCGGGCTGGTGTCTGCGAACCGCCGTCGACCACGCGAAGACGCGCGAGCAGTTCGGCGCCCCGATCGGCAGCTTCCAGGCGATCAAGCATCTGTGCGCCGACATGTTGTGCCGCGTCGAGCAGGCACGGGCTGCAGCGTGGGATGCCGCCGTTGCCGCCGACACGGACAGGGCCGAATTCGCTCTTGCTGCCGCCGTCGCCGCCGCGGTCTGTGTCGACGCGGCCGTCGCGACGGCCGAGGATTGCATTCAGGTGTTGGGCGGAATCGGTTTCACGTGGGAGCACGACGCGCACTTCTACCTGCGTCGGGCACTGTCGCTGCGGCAGCTGCTGGGAGGCGCGTCGTGGTGGCACCGACGGGTGACCGAGCTGTCGCGTGCCGGCGTGCGACGTCAGCTCGCGGTCGATCTCGGCGACACGGCCGAGGTACGCGACGCGATCAGAGCCGAGGTCGACGCGATCTCCCGTGCCGACGATCCACGCGTCGCGCTGGCCGAATCCGGCTTGGCGGCCCCGCACTGGCCGAGCCCCTACGGCCGGGATGCGGGAGCAGCCGAGCAGCTGCTCGTCGCCGAGGAACTGGCGTCGGCCGGTCTGTCGGCTCCGGACCTGGTCATCGGGTGGTGGGCCGTGCCGGCGATCCTCGAGCACGGAACCGCCGAGCAGATCGACCGATTCGCGCGGCCGACGTTGCGCGGTGACATCA
Organism: Rhodococcus sp. Eu-32; assembly: GCF_003336925.1. Lineage (NCBI taxonomy): Bacteria > Bacillati > Actinomycetota > Actinomycetes > Mycobacteriales > Nocardiaceae > Rhodococcus > Rhodococcus sp. Eu-32. The sequence goes on from NZ_QGNK01000019.1 coordinate 88,567, forward strand.
CGTGGTGCCAGCTGTTCAGCGAACCGGAGGCGGGATCGGACCTCGCGTCGCTGCGCACGACCGCCACGCAGGTCGACGGCGGCTGGCGGTTGCGCGGGCACAAGATCTGGACCTCGCTCGCGCGCGACGCGGACTGGGCGATCTGCCTGGCCCGCACCGATCGCGATGCACCCAAGCACAAGGGGATCAGCTATTTCCTCGTCGACATGCGCACGCCCGGTATTCGCATCGAGCCGTTGCGGGAGATCACCGGCGACGCCGTCTTCAACGAGGTGTTCCTCGACGACGTCGTCGTTCCCGACGACTGCCTCGTCGGGCGGCCGGGTGACGGTTGGCGGTTCGCTCGGACGACGCTCGCCAACGAGCGGGTCGCGATGAGCAGCGGATCTGCCCTCGGTTCGGCGCTGGAGGACGCGATCACCGCGACGAACGACGCCGACGACGCGGTGCTCGACGACCGGCTGGGCGGCCTCATCGCGGAGGGTCAGGTCGGCTCGGTCCTCGAACTTCGCACCGCGTTACGACGCCTCGGCGGTCAGGACCCGGGTCCGGAATCGAGCGTCGCCAAACTCGTCGGCGTCGTGCACCGGCAGGACCTGGCCGAGTTCGCCCTGGAGGCCGCCGGACGCGCAGGCGCGGTCGAAGGACCGCTCGCGAAGGAGATGTTGCTGACGCGCTGCCTGTCGATCGCGGGTGGTACGACGCAGATTCTGAAGACCGTCGCGGCCGAGCGGATTCTCGGCCTGCCGCGGTAGTGCCGCTTCACGGGTGGCGCAGCCGCACCGATCGATGTTAAAAATAGAACACGTTCTACTAGTTTCCTTCGGCGGTAGGTAGGTACTCGAACGTGGATTTCGCGAGAGAAGAGACCCAGACGACCGTGGCCGAGATGGTCACTGCGCTGCTCGCGCGCGGCGAGCCTGATCTCCACGACGCGATGGCGGACGCGGGCCTGTTCTCGATGCTGCTCCCGGAATCGCTGGGCGGCGACGGTCTCGGGGTGCTCGACGCGGCGGCCGTGCTCACCGAACTCGCCGCGGCGGCGGCAGTCGGCCCGGAGCTCGCGACGATCGGATTCGGCATCGTTCCGCTCGTCACGCTGGCCGATCCGAGTCTCGTCGAACGCACCGTGACGCCGGGCTGCATCCTGACAGCCGCACTGATGGAACCGGGCAGTGCGTTCCCGACGCGGCCCTCGACGAAAGCCGAACACGACGGCGACGGCCTCCGCATCACCGGAACGAAGATCGCCGTTCCGTACGCGGAGCACGCGAGCCGCATGCTGGTCCCGACGTCGTCGGGCGTCGTACTGGTCGACCCGGCCGCGGACGGCGTCCAGCTGACGCGCACTCCCGCGTCCGGCGACGATCCCGAGTACGCTGTCGAATTCGACGGGGCTGCAGGTGAATTCGTCACGAACGATCTTGCGGGGCTGCATCGGTGCGCACTCGCGGCGATCGGCGCCGTGGCCGACGGTCTCGCGGCAGGCGCAGTGGACCTCACCGCGCGCCACCTCGCGCATCGTCGTCAGTTCGGCAAACCGTTGGCGACGTTCCAAGCGGTCGCAGGCGAGATCGCCGATGTCTACGTCACCGCCCGAACGCTGCACGTCGCGGCGACGTCGGTCGCATGGCAGGCGTCGACGAACAGCCCCGGCGACGACAGCGACGTGCTCGCGTACTGGATCGCGAACGAACTACCGACGGCCATGCAGATGTGCCATCACCTGCACGGCGGGGTAGGCGTCGACGCCACGTACCCGATGCACCGATACTTCTCGGCTGCACAGGATCTCGCTCGCCTCGTCGGCGGAGCGTCGTATCGACTCGACCTCGTGGGGGCGGCATGTTCGTCGAACTGACCGAAGAGCAGACCGAACTGCAGGCCGAGTTGCGGCACTACTTCGCCGATCTCGTCAGCGAGGCCGACGCCGAGACCATGATGACCGAACGACATGGTCCGACCTACCGCCGCATCGTCAAGCAACTTGGTTCCGACGGCTGGCTCGGAGTCGGATGGCCGAAGGAGTTCGGTGGCCGCGGTTTCGGTGAGGTCGAACAGTCGATCTTCGTGAACGAGGCTGCGCGAGCAGACGTTCCGTTACCCGCGGTCACGCTGCAGACCGTCGGGCCCACGCTGCAGAAGTACGGAACCGACGCCCAGAAGGACAAGTTCCTGACGGCGATTCTCGCGGGCGACGTGCACTTCGCGATCGGGTACACCGAACCGGACGCGGGCACCGACCTCGCATCGCTGCGCACGACGGCGGTGCGCAACGGTGACGAGTACATCGTGAACGGCCAGAAGATCTTCACCACCGGTGGCCACGACGCCGACTACATCTGGCTCGCGGTGCGCACCGGGCCTGCGGATTCGCGGCACCGCGGAATTTCGATGCTGATCGTCGACACGACCGACCCCGGCTATTCGTGGACACCCATCATCACGTGCGACGGCGCCCATCACGTCAACGCCACGTACTACTCGAATGTTCGTGTGCCGGTGAACATGAGGGTGGGCGAGGAGAACGAGGGCTGGCGACTGATCACGACGCAGCTGAACCACGAACGGGTCATGCTCGGACCGGCCGGTCGCATCGCAGGTCTGTACGAACGGGTGCGCGAGTGGGCGCACGCGCACGATCTGCTGGGCGAACCCGACGTGCGACGAGCGCTGGGCGACATCCACGCCACGTCTCGCATCAACGAACTGCTGAACTGGCAGGTCGCGTCCAGCGGCGGCGACGCCGTCGACATAGCCGACGCGTCGGCCACGAAGGTGTTCGCCACGGAACGTGTCCAGCGAGTAGGCAGGCTCGCGACGGAGATGGTCGGACGGTACGGCGATCCGACGGACGCCGACACCGCGCACCTCATGACGTGGTTGGACAAACAGATCAAGCGCAACCTCGTCATCACGTTCGGCGGTGGCGTCAACGAAGTGATGCGCGAGCTGATCGCGACCGCGGGCCTCGGATTGCCCCGGGTGATCCGATGAGCGAGGAGATTCTGGAGGCCGCGAAAAAGATTGCTGCCGAAGGTGAGTCGTCACCACGTCACGGACGCGACCCGATCAATCAGCCGATGATCAAGAACTGGGTCGAGGCGATCGGCGACACCAACCCCATCTACGTCGACGCCGACGCCGCCCGCGCCGTCGGTCACGACGGCGTCGTCGCTCCGCCCGCGATGGCGCAGGTGTGGACGATGGGCGGGTTGCACCGACCGCGATCGGGCGACGACCCGCTCGGCCGGATCATGGACATTCTCGACGACGCGGGCTTCACCTCGATCGTCGCGACGAACTGCGAGCAGACCTACCATCGCTATCTCCGCTTGGGAGAGAAGGTTTCACTGCGGTCTCGACTCGACACCGTCGTCGGACCGAAGAAGACCGGCCTCGGACTCGGGTGGTTCGTGACGGTACTGAACACGTGGTACGTCGGGGAAGAACCTGTCGCGGACATGGTGTTTCGGGTCCTCAAGTTCGCGCCGACATCTCCCGACGCGCCGGCGGTCCCCGTCGATCGAATACGACCGGTCGCCTCGCAGGAGACCGAATTCTTCTGGGAGGGAACGAAGGTCGGTGAACTGAGAATACAACGGGTGCAGGACGGCTCGCTCCGGCACCCGCCGATTCCAGCGATCTGGCAGGACAAGAGCAAACCCGTCGACTACGTCGTTGCGAGCGGTAAGGGGACGGTGTTCAGCTACGTCGTTCATCATGCGCCCGCGGTGCCGGGCCGGACACTGCCGTTCGTCGTCGCGCTCGTCGAACTCGAGGAAGGGGTGCGAATGCTCGGAGAGTTGCGGGGAGTAGAACCGTCCGATGTCGCAATCGGTTCGGCAGTACAGGTCGAATACGTTCGGATCGACGACGATCTCACGCTACCGGTCTGGCGGGCAGTCGGATGATCGCGTCGGTCGGCGACGTGCTGCCGGAACTGCAGATCACGGCGGATCCCACGTTCGTCGTGTCGACGGCGTTGGCCACGAGGGACTTTCAGGACGTTCACCACGACCGCGACAAAGCCGTCGCGCGCGGATCGAAGGACATCTTCGTCAACATCCTCACCGATACGGGACTCGTTCAGCGGTTCGTCACCGAGTGGGCCGGTCCGTCGGTCGTGCTGCGTTCGATCGCTCTGAAACTCGGTGTGCCCTGGTATGCGTACGACACGCTGACGTTGTCCGGGAGTGTCACGAAGGTCGAGGACGGTGAGGTCACCGTCGACGTCGTCGGGAAGGACTCCCTCGGGGACCACATCGTCGCGACGGTGAGGCTGGCATGAACGCGTTGTCCGGCACAGCCGCGATCGTCGGGGTCGGTGCGACCGACTTCTCCAAGAACTCCGGGCGCAGCGAACTTCGACTGGCTGCAGAGGCCGTGACCGCGGCGTTGGACGACGCGGGATTGAGTCCGGACGACGTCGACGGCCTGACGACGTTCACGATGGACACCAACACGGAGACGGCCGTCGCGAGGGCCGTCGGCATCCCGAATCTGACGTTCTTCAGCCGCATTCACTACGGCGGCGGTGCCGCGTGCGCAACGATCCAGCAGGCCGCGATGGCCGTCGCGACGGGTGTCGCGGACGTCGTCGTCGCGTATCGCGCGTTCAACGAACGGTCGGGCGCTCGCTTCGGCCAGGTTGCAGCGCATCTCGCGCAGGCCCCGACGTCGTCGGGGGTCGATGCCGGGTGGTCGTATCCGCACGGGCTCGGCACGCCCGCGTCGATGGTGGCGATGATCGCGCGTCGCTACATGCACGTCTACGGCGCGACGAGCGAGGACTTCGGACGCGTCGCGGTTGCCGACCGCGCACACGCAGCGAACAACCCTGCTGCTTTCTTCCATGGCAAGCCGATCACGTTGGACGACCATCAGAACTCGCGATGGATCGCCGAACCGTTGCACCTGCTCGACTGCTGCCAGGAATCCGACGGCGGTGTCGCCCTCGTCGTGACGTCGGTCGAACGCGCGCGGGACCTGCCACATCCGGCAGCGGTCGTCACCGCCGCGGCGCAGGGGAGCGGCGCGGATCAGTACATCATGACCAGTTACTACCGGGATGCGATGACAGGTCTACCCGAGATGGGGCTCGTCGGAGATCAATTGTGGGCGCAGTCCGGGCTCGGGCCGTCGGACATTCAGACCGCGGTTCTCTACGACCACTTCACGCCCTACGTGCTGATGCAGTTGGAGGAGTTGGGGTTCTGTGGCCGCGGCGAAGCGAAGGACTTCGTCGCCGACGGGACCATCGAACTCGGCGGGCGACTGCCGCTCAACACGCACGGCGGGCAGCTGGGCGAGGCCTACATCCACGGAATGAACGGAATCGCGGAGGCAGTACGTCAGATTCGCGGCACGTCGGTCAATCAGGTATCGGACGTCGACCACGTGCTCGTGACCGCGGGAACTGGTGTACCTACGTCGGGTCTTGTTCTGTCCCAGCATCGTTAGCCAGCATCGCGGTCGACGATTCGGTCACGATCTCGAACATCGCTGCCTCGGCCGCCGCGGCGTCGCCCGCCTGAATCGACGACGCGACGAGGCCGTGCAAGCGAACGGCCTCCGGATCGGCTCGATGCGGCATCAGATCGTGACGGGTCCGGCCGGCGAGCACTTCGACGATGATGTCGGACATCGACCGCAGCATCGGATTTCCCGACGCGGCCAGCAACGTGCGGTGGAAGTCGGAATCGTGCGCGAGGTACGCGTCGGAATCCGCGGCTCGCGATGTGGCCGACATTCCTATGACCGCGGCCGTCAGCTGTCCGCACTGTTCGGGGGTCGCTCGCTCGGCGGCCAGTCGTGCCGCCAGCGGCTCGATGCCCGATCGCACCTCGCTGAGAATCGACAACTGCTCGCCTCGATTGGGCCCGGCGAGCTGCCAGCGGATCACGAGCGGATCGAGCGAGTTCCAATGGTCGGAGCTCTGGACCGTGATTCCGACGCGTCGGCGCACGGTCAACAGGCCGAGGGATTGCAGTACCCGGACCACCTCACGCACGACGGTGCGTGACACCTCGAAACGTGCGGCGACGTCGTCGGCCGAAATTCTCGTGCCCGCGGGCACGGTGCCGCCCACGATGTCCAGTCCTAGCTTTTCCAGGACGGAATCGTGCAACTGCAGAAACTCCGACCCCGTTTCGGTTGCCACCGGACGATCGTGCCACGGACCACCCATCCGCCGCATTCGTACTACGAATCGAGCTAGCTCTTGCCAATCGACATATGATTAGGCATAGTGAGCCGCATCACCGTGCAGGCACGGGCTACACCACCTCTCGATACGGAAGCGAACATGTTCACAGCACCTGCCCAGGCTGCGGGCGACCCCGCCGCGTCAGCCGTTCGTCTCGGGGGCGTCGCGCTCGCCGCCCTGCCGACACTTCACCTGCCCGTCTCGCCGACCGCGAAAATCGTCGCCGTCGGCCTCGGCGCATTCGTGGCAGACGAACGACGGCGAGTTCTGGTTGGCCCGAAAATTTCTGGGTACAACCGTCGAGCAGAACCCGAAGACATGGAGCGTGGTGGAATGCGTGAACTCGGTGGCAGGCCTGGCGGCGTGCCGGCGTCGAGCGTGGTGATCTGACGTGAGCTCCGAATACCCCGTTCTGGTTCTGATGGGCGTCTCCGGCTCGGGAAAGTCCACTGTCGCAGGCATTCTCGCGGGCGCTCTGAAGTGGGATCTCGAAGAAGGCGACGATCTGCATCCGGCGTCGAACGTCGAGAAGATGGCGTCGGGCGTTCCATTGACCGACGAGGATCGATGGCCGTGGCTCGAGAAGATCGCCGACTGGATCAGGGCGCACACCGCCGCGGGTGAACCGGGAATCGTCACGTGTTCGGCTCTGAAACGCAGTTACCGAGATGTGTTGAGAAATGGCTCGAACGGGAATGTGGTGTTCGTGCACCTTGCCGGATCGCGGGACCGAATCAGCGGGCGACTCAATGCGCGCATGGACCACTTCATGCCGAGTTCGCTTCTCGACACGCAATTGTCGACGCTGGAGCCGATCGAGCCCGACGAGCAGGCAATCGTCATCGACGTCGGTCCGCCTCCGGCCGATGTCGCGGCCACGATCATCGCCGAAGTGGACAGTCGGTTCGGCGACAAGGCCGGTGCTGAATGAAGCAGCGGCGCTGGTTTTTACGTATTACAAATGAATGATTGTCTTGCGAAAAGTATGTCGAATCGGAGATAGTGAACTGGTTCACGGCACTGGCCGTGCAGCAGGCTGATCACGAATTCGAGTCGGCGCTCGAGTGATGAGGAGACATCCATGGTGAGAGGTGCACCCTCTCGGCCGGTCGAACTTCCGGTTCCGTGTGCCGACGTATGGGATTGGCAACTTCACGGCTTGTGCCGCGGCTACGATTCCTCGGTCTTCTTCCATCCGGAAGGCGAACGCGGACGAGCGCGAGCGCTGCGTGAGAAAAAGGCCAAGGCTGTCTGCGGACGCTGTCCCGTTCTCGCACAATGCAGGTCGCACGCGTTGTCGGCCAACGAACCCTACGGCGTGTGGGGCGGAATGTCTGCTCACGACCGCGCCGACTACTACCGCACGGAATCGACGCCGGCCTGAGCCTCGACCGGTATGTCGGGTCATTCCGCGGGCTCCACTCCTGACCTTGTCGGTGGGGTCCTGCAAGATGTCGACCCATGAACAAGGTCCTACGTGCAACGCTCGTCAGTGCGGTCGTCATCACCACGGTCATCGGCATCGCGTCGTTCGTCCTGAGTTTCGCTGCGCTGTGGGATCTGGCCACCATGGCGGGTGTGCCGCGTAGTCTGTCCTGGCTGTGGCCCGTCATGGTCGACGGCACCATCCTGCAGGCGACCATCTCGGTCATCACGCTGGCGCAGTTCGAGGAGCAACGCAGTGGTCGACGCTTCTTCTGGTGGGTCCTGGTCATCGCGGCGCTGGTCAGTATCGGCGCAAATGCGCTGCATGCGTTCATCTCTCACGCGGGTGTCCTGCATCCGGCGCTGTCCGCAGCCATCGCGACCGTTGCGCCCGTGAGTCTGCTGGCGGCGACGCACGGGCTCGGAATACTGGTGCGAATTCCGTCGCGAACACCGGAAACGGACGTAGAACAGTCGGCGGAACCGTTGTCGTGGAACGAATTCGAGCAGTTTCCCGTGAAACCTGCTGTCTCGCAACGGCCGGACGCCGATCGAGTCACGGCACCGATCGCGCGTCCCGAACCCGCCGCGCGCACCGAACCCGCCGCGCGCACCGAACCCATCATGCGCACCCATGCGGCTCCTGCCGAGCTCGCTGCCGAGCTCACTGCCGAGCCGCTGGAGGACGTCGACCGCTGGATTCTCGACGAGCAGCGGGTCGACGACCTGTACCCGGTCGAGGCCCCGTGACGGAGGTGACTACCCGGTGCGACGCTGCGCCGATCCGACTCAGTGCGCCTCGCCGCGGTACTTCTCGTGATGTATGGCGTCGTCGAGCGGCCGACCGCGTCGCCACCCGAATCGCTCGAGATCGGGGACGCGCTGAAGCTCGGTGACCGGTCCGACGCACAACCACGCGATCGGCCTCACGGGATCGGGGATGTCGAGCAGCTCGGTCAGGAACGCCTCGTCGTAGAACGACACCCAGCCGACGCCGATGGACTCGGCAACGGCTGCGAGCCACAGATTCTCGATGGCGAGCACCGCCGAGAACAATCCGGTGTCGTCGACGGTGGCGCGCCCGAGTACATGTCGACCACCGCGCGACGGATCGTAGGTGACGACGATGCCGGTGCCACTCGTCTCGATGCCTTCGATTCGGATCGGGTCGAACGTCGCGCGTCGATCCGGAGGGAGCGAGTCGGCGAATGCGCACCTCTGTTCCTGCACGTGTGTCGCGAACGTCGACAACGTGTCGGATGAGCGGACGACGACGAAGTCCCATGGTTGCGTGTTGCCGACACTGGGAGCCTGATGCGCCGCCGACAGAATGCGGCGGAGGACGCCGTCGTCGATGCGATCTCCGCTGAATTCGGCTCGCACGTCGCGGCGCGAGGCGATGGCCGAGTACAGAGACATCGGGGACGGGGAAGACAAGTCGGTCATGGTCGTGTCGCCAGTTCCTTCAGTTCACCGTGCAATGCGGCCACGCGTGCCGGGATCTCGTTACCGGGAACCGGATGTCCCAGGTGATATCCCTGTGCGGTGGTGCACTGCATCGAGCGTAGTTCGAGTAGCGTCTCACGGTTCTCGACGCCCTCCGCCGTCACGCTGAGCCCGAGGGTGCGGGCGAGGTCGATCGTCGACTGCACGATGACGCGATGCGCGAGAGTCGAATCGATGTCCCGGACGAAGGTCTTGTCGATCTTCAACTGCTGTACCGGTAGGCGCTGAAGATAGGCGAGCGAGCTGTATCCGGTGCCGTAGTCGTCGATCGCGAGGGTGACGCCCAGTTCCCGAAGACCGTGCATCGCCTCGATCGCGACGGGCGGATCTGCCATCGCAACGGTCTCGGTGATCTCGATCGTCAGGTTCTCGCCGCGACTGTCTGTGACGGACAAAGCTCGACGGACCTGGTCGATCAGCTCTGCGTCGAGCAGATTTCGGGTGGACAGGTTGATCGACACCGTGACGTCGAGACCGCTCCGGCTCCACTGCTGCCGCTGCGAAAGTGCCTCGGTGAGAACGAATTCGGCGAGCGGTCGAATCAGGCCGGTGCGTTCGGCCATCGGGAGGAACCGGTGAGGTTCCATGACGCCGCGGTCGGGGTCGTTCCACCGGAGGAGCGCCTCGACGCCCGTCGTGACCATGGTCTGCAGGTCGACCTGCGGCTGGTAGTACAGCTCGAGGTGTCCTGCGTCGAGCGCAGCGGTCAGGTCGCTGAGCAAGAGCAGCTGCGTGCTGTTGTCTCGATCCATCGAGGGGTCGTACCGGGCGATGCGCGGCTGGACCGTCTTGGCCGAATGCACTGCGAGACGTGCGCGCTGTATCAACCCGTCGGAGCCTGCGTCGCCGCTGCTGGGGTCGTCGTGTGCGAACGCGACTCCGACACTCGCTTCGACGAGCAGCGTGGTGTGTCGGACGGCGACGGACTCCGTCAGCGATCGGATCATCGACTCCGCGATCGCCATGGCTTCACGTTCGTCGGCGCGCAGGGCAAGGGCGAATTCGTCGGCGCCGACGCGTCCGATCGCTCCTCGGCTCCCGACGGCGCCCACGAGGCGGTCGGCGACGACGCACAGGACCTCGTCGCTGATCTCCGGTCCGAACGTGTCGTTGATTTCCTGGAACCGATCGATGTCGAGAAGCAGCAGCGCGAGACGCTTCGTCGTGTGTCGTGGAGTGTCCATCCATACCTGCAGGCCACGGCGATTGAGCAGTCCGGTCAGTGTGTCGGTCTCCGCGACCGACCGAAGCGACTGGGTCTGTTGGTGCAGCAACCGAAGCAGGTCGACCACGCGAACGAACACGAGGCAGACCAGCAGGGAGGCGCACAGCACGATGCCCCAACCCCATTCGACGATGGGTGTGCCGCGGTACAGCAGAAGCGCCATGGCGACCGGCGGTACGAACGCGGCCAACGTCAACACGGCGACGGCGGGCGCGTTGAAGGACGCGGCGAGACGCGTCGACGAACCCGCGGTTCGCGCGTACGGGACGAGACTGCGCATCGACGGATGCAGCGCGGCGGTGCCCGCGAGAACGTAGAAGGCCAGGTATCCGGCTCCGGCCCACGCGCTTGCGTTGCGGGAACCGGCCACCGATCCGACGCTCGACGCGATATCGCCGAGCATGGTCGCGAGGATCGCCGCGGTCAACAATCGGAACGATGCACTGCGCCACTGGATGCCACCGATGAAATGCACGAGCAGCCCCAGCAGGAACACGCTCATCGCCGGGTAGACGACCCCGACGATCCCGGCGGCTGTGGAGACGTCGACGGCGTCGTAATCGACGACGAAGACCCACATCAGAAGCCCGAAGGCGATCATGACGATGCTGCTGTTCGCGACGTGGCTCAGTTCGCCGCGTTTCCATCCCGTGTGGACCAGGCAGAACAGTCCGGCCGCGAGGAACGCGTACCCGAGGAGATACACGGGATCCGCCGCCGACGGCAGAGGAACCGTTCCCGAGGTCTCGGAGATCCAGAGGTAGGTGGCGTCACCGAGTGCCCACAGTCCGATCCCGACCGCGATCGATGACCACGCCCTGACCGACGTCGGTCGATTGACTCGGATGCCGACGATCGTCGCGATCACGGAGGACACGGCGATCGCGAGGTAGAGCCTGGCGGATACGCCGCCGGAGGGGAGAACGACGCATCCGACGCACGCACTCGCCCCCAGCGCCGGGTACCACCACCATCTCACCCGGTGCATCCTTCCCTATCGGGAGTCGCGACGGGGAGATACCGGCATCGACGGCGCGCGGTAGCCGTCGACCGGCCGTGGCGGTCGGTCGAGTGTTGGATGGGGCAGTGCTAGGGGACGACGAGCATCAGCGTGCAGTCCTGTGCCTGCGCGGAGTCGGCGATCTGCCGGGCGCCCGCGCTGTCACCGGACGACAGGGCGCGGTTGGCGTCGTCGGCGAACGACTGACAGCGGTCGGACGGGCCGGTGGTGATGTAGACGGCGTTGCCGTCCTGCGTCGACGTCGAGTGGAATTCTGTCGCGCCTGCGATGCCCGACCCGACAGCGAGCGAACTCGCGACGATCACGACCGCGGCGATGGTGGAGCGCATGGGAAACAGTCCTTCGTGAGGTGGTCTGGTGGTGCACGTCCGACATTTCACCTTCTGCGGCCGAGTTCGGAAGAGACCTAAGGGTGGGGAAGTGCCCACCCTTGCCACACGCACTACGGCAACAACTGGTCGATGAAGGTGTTGCTGTAGATCCGGTGCGGATCGAGCGAGTCGAAGGTGGCGCGGGCGGTATCCCAGTTCTCCGACGTCGGGACGCCCTCGCGGTAGGTGTTCGGCAGGGTGGTGCCGATAACGGTTCGATCCTGATACGGCAGTTCCGCACTGAATGCCCATCCCTTGGACCACTCGGGGCGGAAGGTGGCCCACCCGGTGTAGTACGCGCGCATCCACTGTTCCATCTCTCGGTAGAACGCGAACATACCCGGCGTGCCAGGGACGCCCAGGACGTTGAGCCACACCGCGGTGTCCCACTCGGGGTGATCCGGACGCGGACGCATCGCGGAGATGGTCGGCGGGCCCGCAGAGTCGACGACGACATCGGCCGGGTCGTCCATACCGCAGCACCGGATCTCGACGGGTCCGTTGATCGGGTACTGCCCGATGGATTGGTAGTACGTGACGCGTTCGTGGAACCACTCGGCGAAGTCGTGAATCACCTGTGCGACGCGTCCGCGGCTCGTGATGACGGCGCCGCCACCCTCGGTGAGCAGCAGCGTGCTCGGTTTGATGTAGAACTGGAGGTCTTTCGCCCAGCCCCACATGTCCGACGACCCCGTTGCGGCCAAGCCCGCCACCGTCGTTCCGTAGTAGACCTGACCGAAAGCCGGTGCTATGAAGGTGTTTCCGGCAGTCAGCTGCACAATGAGATCGGATGCAGCCTCCGGCAGGTTGTCGGAGAACGGGTAGTTGTACGGACCGTTCACTTCTCGCGACTCGGGCGGCTTCGTCGGGCTGACGGACCACACCTTGAGCCACGGGTTCTCGGTGAACGGGTACCAGATCGCTTCGACGCGTCCGGTTCGATTCAGATAGCTTTCGAAGGTGCGCCCCGAAGCCGCTGGCGCAGAGAACATCTCACGCCACGGAATGTCGGTGTAGCTCTGGCATCGCAGACGGGTGTTGGCTCCGGCCTGCATCGTCACCGACGTCAGGAAGGCGCGCCCGAGATGGGTGAGCAGGGGTGTGATCTCGGGATCCGACCGGTCGAACGTCCGCAGCGCGTACGCGGTTCCGTCCCACACGACCGCCGTCAGCGAGGTGACGAGATTGCTCAGCGACCCGTACGTCGTTCCGGGAGTATGTGTTTCACCGTCGGCAGGGACTGCGGCACCGTGCGCGTCGACGGCCAGCGCTCCTGCGACGGTCAACACGCCAGGCGCAGGGACGCTGACCCACCCCAGTCCGTTGTCCTCGAGCTGCTGAAGCATCGCCTCGATCGTCGCGCCCGCCCCCGCGGTGACCGTCGAGGCCGACGGGTCGACGGTGACGCCGTTCAGATGAACCGTCGTGTCCACGAGGACGATGCGGTCGAGGTTCTCTCCGTTCACGATCGTCAACGGGGTCCAGCCGTGCATCGCGCCTCGCGGCCGAATTCGGTACCCGTTGGCATGCGCCCAGTTGGCGAGTGCCACAACGTCGTCCGGTGTCGTCGGTGAGCACGTCCACACGGCGTCGCGCACGATCTCCTTGGACCAGTTCTGGTACCGCTGTTGGTACAGCGGAATGCCGGGAGGAAAGTTCGGTGGCGCAGGAAGGGTCGCGTCGGAGCTACCGGACGGGGCGGCGTCGACGGGTACCGCGCGCATCACGGACGTGAGGGCGACGGCGCCTGCACCTGCGGCGATGAATTGGCGACGGGTGAGCTCGGGCATGGTGTGGCGTCCGATCGGTAGGTGTCAGCGGGTGGTCGTCACGACATCGGTCAGGGCGGGTGCGTCCTCGCGGTCACGGACGGTCACACGGGCCAGGTAGCGACCGTCGTCGTCCCAGATACGGCACGCCAGCGTCTCGCCGGGGTAGACGACGCCGGCGAACTTGGCCCCGAAATGTTCGACGGCTCCGGCGTCGCCACCGAGTACGCCGTCGGTGACGGCCTTGCAGACCATGCCATAAGTGCACAGGCCGTGCAGTATCGGCGCGGGAAACCCTGCGGCCAGCGCGAACTCGGGGTCGGAGTGCAGCGGATTGCGGTCCCCGCACATGCGGTACATCAATGCCTGCTGGGGGAGGGTCGGCACGTCGAGCACGACATCCGGTTCGCGATTCGGCACGGCAACCGACGGCGACGGTCCTCGCTCGCCGCCGAAGCCGCCTTCTCCTCGGGCGAAAATCGACGACCGTGCACGCCACAGAGCGGTTCCGTCGAGAGTGGTCGTGGTTGTTTCCTGCACGATCACCGCCGCCTTGCCCTTGTCCCATACCTCGGCGATACGGGTGGTCGAACACGCCTCTCCTGCAGGCGGTATCGCGCCGAGCGTGGTGATCTCCTGTGTTCCGTGCACCACCTTCGCCAGGTCGATGTCGATGCCAGGAAACTGCACGCGCGGCGCATCCGTCGCCTGGAAGGTCGCCGCGACGGTGGCGAACGTCGGAAGCACCTGCGGCCCGGCGTCGTCGAGGTAGTGCAGTTCGTCGGCGTCGGTCGGTCGACTGCCCGCACCGAGTGCGAGGTGATAGGTCTGCACATCGCGCGCAGTCCACGAGAAGTGCTGCGCCGGCAGCTCGGCGCCGATCGCGACCGACGGATCGATCACCGGTGATCCCTTCCTGCCATGTCCCGTCCCGCCATGTCGAGGACCGCGAGGTACGCGAACGTCATCGCAGGCCCGATCGTCGCGCCGGGCCCGGCGTAGGTATGACCCATGACCGGTGCGCTGGCGTTGCCGACGGCATACAGCCCGTCGATGACGCTACCGTCGTCCCGAAGAACGCGGGCGTCCGCATCGGTGACGAGTCCGCCCTTGGTGCCGAGATCGCCGGGCACCATCTTCACCGCGTAGAACGGTGGTTTGTCGAGCGCGCCGAGGCTCGGGTTCGGTGTGTTGGTCGGGTCCCCGTAGTACTTGTCGTAGCCGCTGTCGCCGCGTCCGAAGTCCTCGTCGACGCCGATGCGCGCGAAACCGTTGAAGCGCTGGATCGTTGCGTTCAGGTTCTCGGCTGGAAGACCCGTTTTCTCCGCGAGTTCGGTGATGGTGGACCCCTCGACCACCACCCCGGCTTCCAGCCAGCGGGACGGAAAACGCTTCTTCGGTTGCAGTCCGGCGAATATGTAGCGGTCGCGGTAGCGCTGGTCGATGATCATCCACGTCGGAATGTTCTCGCCCGGCCCGTCGCCGACGCCGTACTCGCCGCCGTACATCCGATGCACTGCCTCGACGTACGGGGCGGCCTCGTTGAGGAACCGGCGTCCCGATGCGTTCACCATGATGCCGCCCGGTAGCGTGCGTTCGGCGATGCAGAACCACGGTCCGCCGGTGAGGGGTATCGACGGGCCCCACCATGCGTCGTCCATCAGATCGGTTGCCGCTCCGAGTTCTTGCCCTGCACGGATACCGTCGCCGGTGTTGGCTTTCGCGCCCACGGTCCAGTCGGTTCCGATGGGTTGACGCTGGTACTTCGTGCGCATCTCCTCGTTGTGTTCGAATCCTCCCGACGCGAGGACGACGCCTTTCCGAGCCTTGAAAGTCCGCTCGCCGCAGACTGTTCCGCGCACCCGTCCGTCCTCGACGACGAGATCGGTCATCGCGGTGTCCAGCAGAACGGGCACGCCGGCGTCGAGCAGACCTGCTCGCAGAGCCGCGGCCAACGCCTGGCCGCGCCCGAGCAGATGCTGTCCGGTGAGTTTGGCTCGAAGCCACCGCATTCCGACGCGGCCCACCCGCGCGATGCCGCTGGGATGGCGTCGCAGAAGGTTGATCGTTCGGTAATCGGCCTGGGTGAGCACGACATTGAGAGGCGCCTTGCCGTAGTCGGGCTCGAGCTGCTCGATCATCGGGCCCAGGCGCGACGCGTCGAACGGGGTGGGTTCGACCGAACGCCCGCCGACCCGGCCGCCCGGCGCCTCCGGGTAGTAGTCCGAATAGCCGGGCACCCACTGCATTCTCAGTGGGGAATGTTTCAGGACGAAGCTCAGCATCTCCGGCCCGCGTTCCAGGTAGGTGTCGATCCGTTCCTTGGATACGACGTCGCCGATGATGGAGTGCAGGTACTCCCGCGCGGCTTCCGGAGTGTCGTCGACGCCGTCCGCCTCCAGCGCCTCGTTGCCCGGGATCCACACGCCTCCGCCGGAACGAGCCGTCGAGCCGCCGAAGTGCGACGCCTTCTCCACGACGACGACGCTCAGTCCGCGGTGCGCCGCGGTCAGTGCGGCCGTCATACCTCCGGCGCCGCTGCCGACGACGACGATGTCGTAATCCTCGGTGATCATGTAGAACACGTTATAGAATCGAACACGCGCCAGTCCATGCTTTCTGCCAGGAAGAATCCGTGCTTCTCGGCGTGGTAACGAAAACACGTTACAGTTCAAGCCTGCAGGAATGACCCAGAGGCCGGGAGTGGAGCCTGCAGGAATGACCCAATTATCGGGAGGTGAGTCGGTGGCCTGGAATCTGCACGCCGACGTCGTGATCATCGGGTACGGCGCCGCCGGTGTGGCGGCCGCCCTCGAGGCCGCCGAAGCCGGTGCCGACGTCGTCGCCGTCGATCGGTATGCGGGCGGCGGTGCGAGCGCCATCTCGGGCGGGGTCGTCTACGCGGGCGGCGGCACCGCCGTGCAGCGAGAGGCGGGCGTCGAGGATTCAGTCGACGACATGTACGCATACCTCGCCGAGGAGATCGGTGACGCGGTGACGCCGGAGACCCTTCGACGGTTCTGCGACGGAAGCGCCGCAACGATCGACTGGCTGTCGGCGCGCGGGGTGCCGTTCTCACCGACGCTGTGTCCGTACAAGACGTCCTATCCGAGCAATCGCCACTATCTGTACTACTCGGGCAGCGAAGCGGCGGGCCGATTTCGTGCCGTCGCGACGCCCGCGCCGCGTGGTCATCGTGCGAAGGGCAAGGGGACGTCGGGCAAGATGTTGTTCGGCCCGCTTGCGCGCAGTGCGAAAGATGCGGGCGTGCAGTTACTTCCACAGACTCGCGTGTGTGACCTCGTCGTCGAGGACGGCCGAGTTCGCGGTGTCGAGTGCCGCACGCTGATCGACGCGCCGGAGTACATCCGGCGGGTGCATCGAATCCTCGGAACACTGTCCGCGAAGCCTGGAATCTACGTGCCCCAGTTTCGTTACCTGCTCGAGCGGCGTCTGGCGCACATCGAGAAGAAGTACAGCGAGACCGTCCGCATCGAGGCGCGCCGCGGCGTCGTACTCAGTGCCGGCGGGTTCGTCGCCGATCGCGTGATGATGAAAGCGCACGCGCCGGACTACACCGGCGGTCTCGCTCTCGGGACCGCGGGCGACGACGGCAGCGGTATCGCATTGGGAACCGAGATCGGTGCGGCCACTGCGAAATTGGGTAACGTCTCGGCGTGGAGGTTCATCGTGCCACCCGATCCGTTCCTCGGTTCGTTGCTGGTCGACGGCGCAGGTCGACGCGTGGTCGACGAGTCACGGTACGGCGCGGCGCTCGGGCATGCGATCGTCACGACTGGGCGCGGGCGCGGGTGGGTGCTCGTCGACGCGGAGCTGGCGAAGGACGCCGCGAAGCGGCTGCCACGGCAGGCGATGTGGTTCCAGCGAGTCCAGAACGCGGGATTGCGCAGCACGGCAGTGCGCGGCCGTACCGTCGAGCAGGTTGCACGTCGTGCAGGCATCGACCCGAAGGGGTTGCGCGAGACGGTGGATCGACACAATGCGGCGATCGCGTCGGAAACCCCGGATCCGTTCGGTAAGCACGACGATTTTCGACGGCCCATCGCGTCACCGCCGTTCACGGTGTACGACGCGGGCATCCCGGCGGGCGGAGCTCTGAGCAGAATGATGAATCCGTGTCCGATGATCACGCTCGGCGGTCTCGTCGTCGACGAGGACACAGGCGTCGTGAAAGACGACGCGGGTGACGCGATTCCAGGTCTCTACGCCGCGGGCCGCACGGCCGTCGGGCTGTGTTCGAACTCGTACGTGAGCGGACTGTCGCTCGCGGACTGCATCTTCTCCGGTCGGCGGGCCGGAATCAATGTTGCGATGGGGGAGCGGCATGCTGTCGACGCAGACGCGCACTGAACTCGCAGCCAGATTGGCTGCCGCCGAGACGAACCGGACACCGATCGGTCCGATCGCGCGCGACGAGCCGGACATCGACGTCGTCGACGCATACGAGATCCAACTGATCAACATTCGACGACGCGTCGCCGACGGGGCTGCGGTGGTGGGGCACAAGGTCGGTCTGTCGTCGCGTGCGATGCAGCAGATGATGGGCGTCGACGAGCCCGACTACGGCCACCTGCTCGCGGACATGGAAGTGTTCGAGCACAGTCCGGTCGATTCCGCGCGGTACTGCTACCCCCGCGTCGAAGTGGAAGTCGCGTTCGTGCTGGGTGCCGACCTGCCGGGTGCGTCGTGCACCACGGACGACGTGCTGGAGGCGACCGAGTTCGTGGCTCCGTCGATGGAGCTGATCGACAGTCGGATCAAGGACTGGAAGATCGGGCTCCCCGACACGATTGCCGACAACGCGTCGTCCGCCGGGTTCGTGCTCGGCGAGCAGCGGGTGGCGCCGTCGGACATCGATCTGACCGCGATCGATGCGGTGCTGCTGCGCAACGACCTTCGCGTCGCGGAGGGGCGGAGCGACGCGGTGCTGGGCAATCCGGTGACCGCGGTGTCGTGGTTGGCCCGCAAGGTCGACAGGTTCGGTGTGCGGCTGAAGAAGGGCGACATCGTGCTGCCCGGATCGTGCACGCGGGCCGTCGATGTGCGGGCGGGCGATCGATTCCGCGCGAACTTCGCCGGGCTCGGCGCCGTCGTACTCGAATTCGATTGATCGGTAGGAGGTTTCGTCGTGCCCACAGCAACAGCGGCCATCGTCGGTTCGGGCAACATCGGTACGGACTTGCTGTACAAGCTGCAGCGTTCGGAATTCGTCGAACCGCGGTGGATGATCGGGATCGATCCGTCCAGTGAAGGAGTGAAACGCGCCGCCGACCTGGGTCTCGAGACCAGCTCCGACGGCATCGACTGGTTGTTGGCCCAGGACGAGAAGCCCGATCTGGTGTTCGAGGCGACGTCGGCGTACGTCCATCGCGATGCTGCGCCGCGCTACGCCGAGGCGGGCATCCGTGCGATCGATCTGACGCCGGCAGCCGTCGGACCCGCGGTGGTACCGCTGGTCAACCTGCACGAACATCTCGATGCACCCAACGTCAACATGATCACGTGCGGTGGGCAGGCGACGATCCCGATGGTGCATGCGGTGTCGCGGGTGGTGGAGGTGCCGTATGCCGAGATCGTCGCGTCGGTGGCGTCGCTGTCCGCGGGGCCGGGGACACGGGCGAACATCGACGAGTTCACCAAGACCACGAGCCGAGGCATCGAACTGATCGGCGGGGCCGGGCGTGGGAAGGCGATCATCATCCTGAACCCCGCAGATCCGCCGATGATCATGCGGGACACGATCTTCTGCGCCGTTCCGGGTGACGCGGACACCGACGCGATCGCCGCATCGATCCACCGGATGGCCGACGACATCGCCGAGTACGTGCCCGGGTACCGACTGCTCAACGAGCCGCAGTTCGACGACGCGTCGGACATCTCGGGTGGGTACGCGAAAGTGACGATCTTCGTCGAGGTCGAGGGTGCGGGCGACTTCCTGCCCCCGTACGCGGGCAACCTCGACATCATGACGGCAGCGGCGACGCGCGTCGGCGAAGAAGTGGCCAAGAACGTCGTGAAGGAGAAGATTTCGTGATCCGAGTGACCGACACCTCCCTGCGCGACGGGTCTCACCACAAGCGGCACATGTTCACTGCTGACGATGCGCGCGCCATCGTCGCGGCACTCGACGGCGCGGGCGTTCCCGTCATCGAGGTGACGCACGGCGACGGGCTCGGTGGGTCGTCGTTCAACTACGGGTTTTCGAAAACACCCGAGCAGGAACTCATTTCGGTCGCCGCGGCCACGGCCGAGAACGCCAAGATTGCGTTCCTCATGCTGCCGGGCCTGGGCGTCAAGGACGACATCGTCGCCGCCCAGGGTAACGGTGCCTCGATCTGCCGCGTCGCAACGCATTGCACGGAGGCCGACGTCGCCGTCCAGCACTTCGGTCTCGCGCGTGACCGCGGACTCGAGACCGTCGGATTCCTGATGATGGCGCATTCACAGCCACCCGAAGTGCTGGCGAAGCAGGCGCGCATCATGGCCGATGCGGGCTGTCAATGCGTCTACGTCGTCGATTCAGCGGGGGCTCTCGTGCTCGAGCAGGTGACCGATCGTGTCGCCGCGCTGGTCGCGGAATTGGGTGACGACGCTCAGGTCGGATTCCACGGGCACGAGAATCTCGATCTGGCAGTGGCCAATTCGATCTGTGCGGTGCGGGCGGGAGCGAAGCAGATCGACGGCAGCGCCAGGAGGTTCGGTGCGGGAGCGGGTAATACGCCCGTCGAGGCGTTCGTCGGTGTGTGCGACAAACTCGGAATCGAAACGGGTATCGATTTCTTCGCGATCTGCGATGCGGCCGAGGACGTCGTGCGCCCGGTGATGCCCGCGGAGTGCCTGCTCGACAGGCAGGCGCTGATGATGGGCTACGCCGGGGTCTATTCGAGCTTCCTACGTCACGCCGAACGTCAAGCCGAGAGGTACGAGGTGTCGGCGGCCGAGCTGCTCGTGCGCGCCGGAGAGCGAAAGTTGGTCGGCGGGCAGGAAGATCAGCTGATCGACATCGCCCTGGAGTTGCGGGCGGCTGCGCCCCCCGTGCGTAGAAATGTATAGCGGGCTATACGGCGGTCTCAAGCAGTCATCGCAACGTGCCTGATCATTGAGGGATGGTTGCGATGGGACGTCCGGTGTACACCAATGAGGTGCGGATGCTGTTCTGGGTTCTGTTGGGTTTGGGCTCGACGGTGAAA